>CANQTT010000065.1 GCA_947626855.1 uncultured Bacilli bacterium | reverse complement strand
CTGTGAGCAATACCATATTTTTCTTTTCCATTTTTTTTCTTTTCTCCTCTCTATGTTATTGATTAACTATCTGCTTCCTTTTTAGAGGAGTTTTATTTAAAAATAAAAGAAAAGATTTTTAACTAAGGCTTTAATGATGTTATTGGTACAATATAGATTCCTGTTTCTTGATCTTGTAGAATAGATTTACAAAGTCCTGTAATAATGCACATAAATTTAGGCTTTTTTTTCATATTATTATAAAAAGTTAATAAACTTTTTTTGGCTTCTTCAACTTGAGATAAACCTAATTTTATTTCTATGGCTGCATAATCACCATTTTCAAATTCAATAACAGCATCAACTTCCAAACCAGAAACATTATCTCTAAAATGATATAGAAAGCCATTTAAACTACTCATATATATTCTTAAATCTCTTTCCACTAAAGCTTCAAACATAAATCCAAATGTTTTAATATCTTTTAATAAAGAATCTTTTGTTAAACCTAATATAGCGCATGATAAAGATGGATCTGTAAAGTGTCTCTTAGCACTTTTTCCAATTCTTTCTGAAGAACGATAATTTTCTACAAAAGGATCTTGATTTTCTATTAAATATAAGCGATTTAAAATATCAATATATTCATAAATAGTTCTTCTATTAGAAAGTAAATCATCTGTTTCATTAAGTGATATATCTTTTAATATAGTATTACTGTTAGCAATAGAACTTTCATTGCGAGCTAATGAACGTAATAACATTTTCATTTTATCTTTATCACGCCGTTTGGTTTCTTCTTCATTCATATCAATGTCTAAAATAGAATCTATATATGCTCTAGGAATTATACCAGCATTCTCTTTTGCAATATTTATATTTTCTGGCCATCCACCTCGAATAATAAGATAAGCTAAATCTTCTAATGAAACATCTTTTTGAGTTAATGTTTTTTGTGTGCCATCATACATTTTCATAATTGATGCTTGACCAGTAGAATCACCAGATTCAAATAAGCTCATTGTATACATATTAATTTTAGCTATTCTACCAATTCCAGAATGCTTGATTTTTTCTTTTTGTTGTTCTTTTGAAAGAGTAGTAGAACCAGTTAATATGAAATTTCCTTTTTGATTAGACTTATCGCATTCTCTACGAACAGTGTCCCAAATAGAAGGTACCAAATGCCATTCATCAATTAATTGTGGTCTTTCATTTGGATTATTATGAATAATAGATTTTGGATCTAACTTGGCTAATTCTTTATTATTATCATCATCCATAAAAGTGACAGTTTTAGAGTGTCGAATAGAAGTCCATGTTTTGCCACACCATTTTGGACCTACGATGCTAATTGCACCAAAAATATCTAAGTATTTATCAATTTTATCATCAATTAATCTTGAACGATATTCTTTATTATTTATTGTCATAAGCTTAATCACCTTGCAATTATCATAGCAAGAAAAATGTAAAAAAGCAATAAATTTCTGCACACTTTTTAACTATTTTTCTGCACACTTTTTAAAGTAGAAAATGCACACATTTTAAATTAATAATTATAAAAAAAATCTATCTTTCGATAGATCAAAAAATTTACAATTTTTTATTCAGTTTTATCAATTAATTTATCTTCGCTATCAGCAATAGCATTATCATCTCTTGTTGCCATTTCTACAGTAATTTTACCAGTTAATTTAGCAGTTTTATCAGTTTCATTTTGGGATGTTTCTAAGTTTCTATACTCTGCTACAATGTAATAATAAACTGTTCTATCTGAAGAAGTTCCAGTAATAACAAATGGATGATCTCCATTTAATTTTACCTTTTGAGAACTACTAAGATTTTGTAATTGTGTCGTGGCTACAGGTGTTGCTGGGCCACCGTCTACCTTATTTAAAGCTTCCTTTAAAGTACATGTTTCAAATAACTTATATTCTCCATTTCCTTCTTCTTTTGCTTCTGAATCTTGAATACAGTCATATGCTTTCCCGTCTTCTATCCCGCTTATAGGTTCCAAACTTTCGTAAATTTGAAACTTAATTGTATCTGTAGGGAAAGTATTTGTTCCTTCGTATACAATATTGAAATAGGTATTTTCAGTATTATTCTTATCTGAAGTTATTTTTAATTCAATTAATTCTTTATGCCCTGGATATACATTTTCAGCAGTAAATTTACCAAACGTAGAATCACTTTTTTCAATTGTCAAATTTCCTGGAACTTTTGTTGCTTGAAGACTTGCTTCACCCTGTCCGCTTCCAGCATCTCTACTATCATTCACAGTCGCGGTAAAGTAAGCGAACGTGGCCCCCACCACTGCCACTAGTAGCGTGGCTATTGCAATTACTGTGAGCAATACCATATTTTTCTTTTCCATTTTTTTTCTTTTCTCCTCTCTATGTTATTGATTAATAAGATCTTGTTTTTGTAAGAATTTTTAAAGAAAATATTAAAAAAAAATGATGCTAAATGCACTTATAATCTATGGTACTTTTTTACAGAAAATATGTTCCATTTTTAATTAAAATATGTTAAAATTAATTTAGAAAGGAACAATGGCTATGAAATATGAAGAAAAAGTTTTAAAATATTTAAAAGACAAAAAAATAATAACTTCAAAAGATTTAAAAACATTAAATATACCTCGTATTATAT
>CANQTT010000064.1 GCA_947626855.1 uncultured Bacilli bacterium | reverse complement strand
TCAAACTTATGTCTTTTTATGAAATAAAATAGTGTCAGTGATTTTTCTCACCAACACTATTTATAATACAACCGAAGAAACAGTCAGTATTCGACTGTTTTTTTGTGGTTTGTAAAGGACTGTAAAGAAGAAATATTTTTGAAAAAGATTACCTTTTTGCCAAGAAAATCCTATAAATAATAGAATGTTGGTTTTACAAATCCTTTTTTTGTATATATTTATACTGGTGATATAGTTTGAGTAAATATGTTATTCTAAATCCTGCTCATGGAGGCAGTGATAAAGGAAATGTAGGGAGTACAATTACAGAAAGTGAATATACTTTGAAAATGGCTCAAGAAATGAGCCGATATTTTAATGAGCTAGGGATTGCGAATATGCTTATTCGTACTACGGATAGTGATATCTCTGATACTTCTAGAATAAAATCGATTGTTAGTAATACTCCTAATACCAAAGATACTGTTGTTCTTACTTTAAATTTTGATAGTCCGACTAATTTAGATACGGAAATTATCTATGCTCTTCGAAATACTGATAAGCTGGCTAGTAGAATAGCTACGGATTTAGAAGAAGGAGGATATAGTGTTTCTAAGTTCTATCAGAGAAGACTTCCTAGTGATACTTCTAAAGATTATGATAATTTTATTAGAGAAACTGGCAATCGAGAAGCGATTCGAATAGATTACGGAAATTTAACGCAGGAAGACTTCATTAAAAATAATTGGCAGAATTTAGCTAGAATAACAGCTAAAGCAATAGCTACTTATTTAGGAGAAGTGGGAAATTATTATGTTGTTCAAGCGGGGGATAGTTTATATGCTATCGCTCGTAGATTTGGAGTAACTGTAGAGGAAATTAAAAAGGCCAATAATTTAGGAACCGATTTCTTATCTGTAGGGCAAAGACTTTTAATTCCAGAAAAACAGCCTGAGGAAACAGTAGAACCTGATCTTGAAAATATTTATATTGTAAAAAAGGGGGATACTCTTTATGGCATTGCTCGTGCTTATGGAATTAGTGTAGAAGAATTGAAAAAGAGAAATCAGTTAACGACCAATCTATTAAATGTTGGCCAAAAGTTGATTCTTCCTATGGAAAAAAGTAAGAATACAATTACTTATGAAGTAAAAGCCGGCGATAGTTTATATAGTATAGCAGTTCGTTATGGCGTATCGGTAGAAGAACTAAAACAAGCCAATAATTTAAATAGTAATCTTCTTTCTATTGGTAAAATTTTAATCATTCCGTTAAAGACAGAAAAAACAACCTATCTTGTAGAAAAAGGGGATACTCTTTATAGTATTGCTAAGAAGTATCATGTAAGTGTGGACTCTCTCATAGAAGAAAATCGTTTAACAACTACTGTTCTTTCTATTGGACAGAAGTTAATGATTCCTAATATTTAAGAAAACTACCAAAAAGACTTCCTGTAAACGGAAGTCTTTAACTTTGATTATAATCATAAATAATATTATCAAATCGGCGATTCTTTAAATCTTCTTCTAGAATTAAAAAAGTAGTTACTCCTTCTCCATAGATATCTGATCCGAGTTGTAATAATACTGTATATTTTTGAGAAATCTTTTTAATTTTTTCTTCTGATAGTTGACAATTGTTAAAAAATCCATAGATCTTATTGTATTCACTCCCTTTAAAAGGGCTATATTCTAGTTGTCCATTGTATTCTACGTAGCGGTCACTAAATTTTTCAACTGTGTTTTGAATCTCTTTTAGAGAAAGATTTAGAATCATATCCTGATTAGAAACTTTTACTTTCTGTCTTTTTAGGGCTGGATTGCTACTATAGATAACTTTCCCAAATTCATAGAAATGATTGGGAATATAGGGATTTTGGAAAAAATATAACATTCCTTCTTTAGGTAATAAATTTTTCGTATCATAAGGAGATACATCCTTTAAATTGATTTGTCCAACGAATTCTAGCAGTTCTGGTATTTCTAAATCTTCTGGGAGATCGATGGTATCAGAAAAAAAGCGACTTTGTCCTAATTCGAAGGTATCACTTTCTTCCAATTGAAAGGATATAATATTTCTTTCTGTTTCCATAACGTCATCATTTCCTAGAGAAGCGATATCGATTTCTCTTTTTTCTTTTTCGTAGCTATCTAATTTTTGGATAGCTTCTTCTAATTGCTTTTCAGATTCTAGTTTCTCTTTTTCTTTTTCGTATTTACTGAAGACGGATAATTTTCGAAAACAATTAAATTTTACCATTAAATGGATATCTAGATATAAGTCTAAAGAATAAAAATCGTGCTGATTAAAAGAAACTCTATAAGTAGAATCCTGTTCCTCTTGATATGTAATTAGCATTTTATCATAAGCAGCAAGTAATTGTTCTTTTAATTCTTTGATAAAAGAAATCATCTTTTCTTCCTTAGAAAGAACTCCTCTTTTTAGAATCTCCATTTCTACTTTACCATCTTCATAGATAGTCGTTTTTTCATAACTTTCGTTTGATGTTTTCATCATTTCTAAGAATATTTCTTCCATTCTACCAATCCCCTCTTTTCCATTATAACATATATCCTAGAAATGATAAATTCTTCCAAAATAAAAAAAGGTATTATACCTTTTTTCAGACTGTTGACAAATAGGTAAATATTTTTATCTATTTGTCTTTTTTTTCATAAAAAATGAAAATCTAGGATAT
>CANQTT010000063.1 GCA_947626855.1 uncultured Bacilli bacterium | reverse complement strand
GATGACTTTCATCATCCTCTATAATTAGATTCATTTATCAAATTTATTGTCTACCAACACTATTTGACAAAGAACCTCCTCTATAATTAGATTCATTTATCAAATTTATTGTCTACCAACACTATTTGACAAAGAACCCTTTATTATGTTCTATGCAAGCTTGGACATCTCCATCTTCCAAGATAGTTCCTACTACATCACAATAATCTTTCTTAGAACGTTCATTAACATTTCTTAAAAACTTTCTTCCCTTCGATTCTGAAAATCCAACATAGAAATCTTCGCCAATAATCGTAAGTGGTACATAATCACTGGTAATCCCCATTTGTTCTCTTACTTTATTGTAAATTTCTTCCCTTTCTTTACTAGTATCAATTTCATACGTATGAATTTTTAAATAAGGGTAATCATTTTTAATACTTTCAATCCATGCCATTTCTTCCTGACAATGTTCACAATAAGATAAGTGAAATAAATAAAAATCTACATCATATTTTCCAACATCTGGATCCACCTCTGTTGGATTAGAATTGGTATTTTGATTACTAGAACTATTATCTGCACTATTAGATGAGGAAGTTGGTTTCTCTTTTTCACCACACCCTACTAATAGAAATATACAAATTAAAAATACAAAAGCTTTCTTCATGAAATCACCAAAAATTATTATATCAAAGTTTTTCCTTAAAATCTATAGATGCTTGTGAGATACATCCTCTTCACCATGAATGCGAGCAAATTGTTGAAGAAATATACTTTGCAATGCATCTGCATCACTTTGACTTTGTCCAGACATTCTTGATACTTTCTGAACTAGGGGTGGCTTTTGAACTTCAGATTGTCTTTGACCTTCAAGTTGTTTCAATTTGTTTCCAATTTCTGACCCAGATTTTTTTAGTACTTCCACTACATCAACAGGTAAGAATACTACCCCGTTATTGATCCTTCCACCATAAGATTTTACCACAAAGTCTATTACCTCTGGAAGTTCTCCTTCAAGGAAATGTGGTATTTCTTCAAAATTCGAACCTTTATAATTCGCTCCAAGAGCTGCCGCATCAGGCTGTATATAATTCTTACAAACAGCAATATATTTAAATTCAGGTACCCATAACTCCCCATTTTCATCTATCGGTTCACCATATAATTGTGCCGCAGCCTGCTGCACAACTTTTGATGCTCCTTTTAAATCTATTTGTATTTTTCCATCATGACTTTTATCATGACTAGGGTCTGGAATTACTGAAGCTGGTTTCGGAGCATCTACTCGAGCAGCTGGTTTTGGCGGAACTACAGAAGACATAACAGGTTTAGGACTGGCCATTACTAATGGTTGTTCTCCTTTTGCAATACGTCCTAATTGTTCCGTTAATGATACTGGTCTTACATCAAACGTTAAGTTATTCAAAGCATTATCCCATTTTCTAAAATCAGCTTCTTTACCATATTGTTCCCTTAATTGTTTTTGATAATCAGTTAAATCACTAACGCCATCTCGGGTATGGAAAAGACCATTATTTCTTCTTCGATAAACAGACTCTAAAGCTTGTAAATAAAGAGAATAAGCTTCATCTTCATCCATCTTTTTTAAATCTTTCGAACTTAGTCCCTTATGAGTACTCAACCAAGCTTCTGCCCCGTCTAAATCATAATCCGTAATAGTTTTTTCAAATTGGTATCCTTTTTGTTTTCCGTCTTCTGAAGTAAACAATGGACAAACGGAAGAAAAAGTAGATCCTACTAATTTACTCCTTATTCCCCCAAAGAGTGCAAATGGCTTAGACTTTAAAAATATTTTTGCCTTTACTTCAAATACTAAAAGAGAATCTAACATATTATTAGTTGAGCCAATCTGACTTTCCATTTCAAAGCCTAATTCACAATTTTTCAAAAGGGGTTCCGTACCTTTTTTAAAACCAATAACGGCTTTAGCCCTATCACGAAATTTCTCTATATTATCACGTACATTTTTTTGAATAGCAGCCATAATTGGAGCACTAAAAGATGGTAGTTGTTCATAGTAATTTTTAATCTGCCCATCAATTAATCTAGCGAATTGCAATTGTTCATCAGGAATAACAACTGCAGGTCTTGGTTTTGATTTTCCCCGTGAAACTCTAGCTGCTGGTTTTGGTTTTGGACTAGCAACTACAGATGCTGGTTTTGGTTTTGGACCTTCAACCACAGCCGCTGGTTTTGGTTTTGGACTGGCAACTACAGACGCTGGTTTTGGTTTTGGACCTTCAACTGCAGGTCGTAAAACCTCTGACTGCTTTTCTGGAGTTGGAGAATTTTTTCCTAAAGAGCTGGAAGCTTTATAAACTTCTTCACTCGCATACTGTTTTCCATCTTCGGATACATAGAATTTTAAATCTTCGATGGAATTTGGTCTTCTTCCAGAAATAATCTTTCCAGCATCAATTACCACACATCGTTCTATGCTCTTAACTACCCTATCACTTAAAAAGTCCATGGCATCATTATTGGAAATAGTGAATCCTAGTTGTGTCCTTTGAATTCTTTCTGAATTTAATCCACCACTTTCATTTTCATATACTATATCTCTAAATTCATCAAAACTAATATCGTAAATTGTTAACGTTTCATTGGTTTTTACAGCTATCATGATAACACCCCTTCGCTTATTTCTATGAAAAGGATACCATATTTTCAACATTTTTTCAATATTAGATTTCATTTGTTTTTTTTATTCATGATAAATGTATCCTCTGTATCCTCAATTTTCCATTTTATTTTTTCATTCAAAAAAAAGAGACACTAAGCCTCTTCGTGGTTGTATTATAAATAGTGTTGGTGAGAAAAATCACTGACACTGTTTTATTTTATAAAAAGACATAAGTTTGATAC
>CANQTT010000062.1 GCA_947626855.1 uncultured Bacilli bacterium | reverse complement strand
TCATCCAAGGCTTAGTCCCAAACAGAGACAAAAAGCTTATGTCTTTTAAAAACACTGTATGGACTTGACTTAGCATATAAATGCGTTATAATGAAAGCATAAATTTATTAATAAGGAGGTAGAAACCATGTCAGAATATCAAAGCTCAACGATAAAAGTCAACCTATCAACAAGAGAGTTCGAAATAACAGGGGAAGATAATTTCGTCAACGAACACTTAGAGGATATGTTAAAACTTATAAGCTTTGGGACTGTAAATAACAACTTCACAGATTTCAAAAATCAGGTTGAGCCTTTACCCGATTCTATCAGTGATAAGGATAGTATTTATGGAAACGGCCGAGTCTATCGAGTAGACACAGACGGAGAAATAGACATCTGTAAGAAAATCGGCGGAACATCTAAATCAGAAAGAATGAAGAAAATCGCGATGATTATGCTTTATGCTAAAGATAACACACCCCTCAATCTCTCTGAACTACGAGATACATGTGTAAAACAAGGATGTTGGGATGGACATAATGCTTCCACAATTTTTAATAATCCTGCGCACTTCATCAAGAAAGGCAAAAGCAAGGTTTGGACATTAGAGCTTACTATGGAAGGACGAGAAGCCGCCCAACAAATCCTCGAGGAACTTGTTAATGTACAATAGTCCACTTCATCATACACTGTACACAGAACATCCTAAGGAACTTGTAGATGGTCTCCTAAATTGTTTCTCTAACGCTGTCTCCGAGTTCCGACAGGAAAATTGGAAATATTTCGGAAGTGAGATAGCACAATTCATCGAATTCGCCAGAAGAATAATCGATTCTCGAATCCTTCACGAAATAGCAACAATTAACTCTCCACTCCCAAAATTTAATGAGAATTGGCTGAAAAAATTAGAACAATCAGACAAAACCCATGACGAGTCCTACAGAATCATCATACCCCGAGTTTTATTCTCGATGAATACGATTAGGAATAAACGTGGAACAGTACATGTAAATAGTATCTCGCCAAATAAAATCGACTCTTCACTACAATTAAGCAATATGAAGTGGGTTTTAGCGGAACTCATTAGATTAGCTTCTGACACCTCGTCAGAACAAGCCGAGGAACTTATCGATTCAATCATCGAAAAAGAGAGTGTCCTGCTATGGGAAATAGATAACAAAACCAGAGTCTTGGATTCTAACCTAAGTTATAGAGACAAAATCTTACTGCTTTTATATAAGCACAACACCCTACAATTGGATAAATTATTTAAATTTACGGAGTATAAAAATAAATCTAGGTTTAGAAAAATGGTAGAATCTATGCACAATCAGAGGTTATTAGAACTATCCGAAGATGATTTTTGTACCATTTCCCCATCTGGCATCCAATGCGTAGAAAAATTATATTGGGCAAGCCAAAGAAAAGAGTAAGCTTAATCAAAGGACGTTAAGTCATGGAAACTAGAACTTTAAACTCACAAGCAGAAAACTCCTCGAACAAGAATTTTGATAGTCAAAAAACAAAAAAGTCTATTACGACAGACTGTGATGTAATTACCATATCAATCAAACCAAAACAGCATATTTCTGTACCTAAAGAGATATTTTGCGCTTTGTTCGAGGCATCCCATTTACGGCACAAAAAAGAATACCTAAATGCTGTTGACGATCGCAAAATCTGTTTTTCAACATTCAGAGGACTTGCTCGCGAAGCAGAAATACCATATTCCTTATTTTTTGCTCCAACCGAAACAGTACGGAAGGAAATAAAAGATAGAAACGAAATTTTGTTCCAAGGAGTCCAGAATTCTCCCATATCAGTATCAAGTAGAGGAGCTGTAGATGTTCAAGATGTATCTCTCATCATTAAGGATATTCAAAAACGTCAACAATTAATGTGTAGAGAATACCCCGATACGAAAAAGAATGTCCTCATCTCAAAACGTTCATGTGGGAATGTAAAACAAGATGCATCGGCAATTTTAACTGCACTGAACTTAGACATGAATGTTTTCCGAAATAAGAAGAAAAAGGAAGATTCTTTCAACTATTTGGTTGATACTCTTGAAAATAATAATTTTCTCATATCAAGAAGTGCACCCGGAGTAATGCCACAGACCATTTTCAAGGATTTGTCTTTTAGTGGGTTTGCAGTTAAAAATAATAAGTATCCATCAATTTTTCTTTATTCCAAAGAAGAAAACAGCATAGAAGAACCTGCTGGTAGAAGAAATTTTACTCTTTTCCTTATTCTCGCTAGTATTTTCAATAATAGATTTGCCATAGTTTCTCTTGGCGATAATTCAGACACAGAAGCAAAAACATCTTCCATTCTAGAATATCAAATTGCTGAGGAAATTCTCACGCCAAAAGATCTTATAAACCATATTAACCCAAGCATATCGTCTCTAGAAGATATTGATGAAATCTCAGAATACTTTAAAGTTACGCCAAGCATGGCTACAGTACGATTAACAAAATTAGGTTTTATTAATCGCGACCAATCATTACAATATATGAATGAACTTGACCGAAGAAGGATACAATATCTACAACATAAACACGGGTATGGCAATCCCAGTCCAGCCACAAGAATCTTAAAATATAATGGCAAAGCATTTACGAAAACCGTCCTGAATATGGTAAGAAAAGGAGAGTATACTCAGGGTGAAGCTTCTAGAATACTTGCCGCAGGAAAAAATTATAAGAACGCATTAAAAGATTTAGGAGAAAAATTATGAGTACAATTAATACTATCGGTACAAAGTATCTATTAGACTCTATGATAGTTAGCTCTTTAAAAACGGAATTTATACAATCAAAATTTTTTAAGTCTTCTTGTTTTTTTTCAGATGAAATCGCATATGAACAAAGAGACAATAATCAGTTAAACCTCAGTGAATTTGAAAATAACATTTTTCCAGTAGACAGTGATATTTTACAAAAATTAAAAGACGTAATGGAAAAAGCTAGGATTGTGAAATTATATCGAAATGAAGGAAACGGTGACGTACTCACCATAGCAACTGCCTTATCTCAAACAGCAAATG
>CANQTT010000061.1 GCA_947626855.1 uncultured Bacilli bacterium | reverse complement strand
GTTGATAATTAACATTTTACTGGATCAATCGCTTTTTGTATATACTTATCGGTGTCACATCAATTGTAACACTACAATATGATATGATTCGGATAGCAAAAGATAGTTGACAAATAGAAAAAAAAGTAGTATCATTTGATAGATTTCATGTTAAAAGAAGAAAGTTAAGGTGAAGATTATGTCAAGTTCAAAAGAAATTTATCTAACCTCAGAAGGTTTAGAAGAAATAAAGAAAGAATTAGACTTTTTAAAATTAGAAAGAAGACCTGAGATTATTCAGGCATTAAAAGATGCGAGAGCATTAGGGGATTTAAGTGAGAATGCAGAATACGATGCTGCTCGTAATGACCAAGCTCAAGTAGAAGCTAGAATCCAAGAACTAGAACAAATGGTAGAAAAAGCTGTTGTTATCAAAGATGTTCGTAAGGATGTTGTTTCTATTGGAACAAAGGTTACGATTGAATATGTAAACGACCAAGAACAAGAAGAGTATTCTATCGTTGGCAGCAAGGAAGCAGATCCATTTGCGAATAAGATTTCTAATGAATCTCCAATTGCTAAAGCTATCATGGGACTAGGTGTTGGTGCTGTAGTTTCTGTTGATAGTCCAAATGGAAAATACGACGTTAAAATTGTTCAAATTGCTTAATATTCCAAAAAAGAATGATCATTGAATCATTTTTTTTGAAAAAAAGTAAAATTGTTACTCATGCTAAGATATGATATAATGATTTCTAGGAGGATTTATGATTGAGTTAAAAGAAGTTTGTAAAACCTATAAATCAAAAAAAGGCAAAAGTACCCAAGCTTTAAATGGAGTCTCTCTTACCCTAGGAGAAAAGGGTATGACTTTTATTCTAGGGAAAAGTGGTAGTGGCAAAAGTACCCTTTTAAATATTTTAGGGGGATTAGATCAATACGATTCAGGCGAAATGGTTATTCTGGGAAAAAGTAGTAAGGATTTTACCCAAGCTGATTTAGATTCTTATCGTAATACTTATGTAGGATTTGTTTTTCAAGAATTTAATATTTTAGAAGATTATGATGTTTATCAAAATATTATATTGGCTCTTCAACTTCAACAGAAAAATGTAGATGAAAAAAAGATGGATGAGTTATTAGAAAAACTCGAACTGACTGACTTAAAAAAGCGAAAAGTAAATGAATTATCAGGTGGACAAAAACAGCGAGTTGCGATAGCACGTGCTCTTATTAAAGAACCAAAAATCATCTTGGCTGATGAACCAACGGGAAACCTAGATAGTAAAACAGGTCGTCAGGTCATGGAACTTTTAAAAGAAATTGCCAAAGAAAAATTAGTCGTAGTTGTGTCTCACGATGAAGAATATGCCGAAAAATATGGAGACCGTATTATTGAGATAAAAGATGGAAAAGTAGTTTCGGATACCTTACCTTCTCAAGAAAAGAAAAAAGAGGAAAATTTATATCAAACGATTAAATCTCATCTTCCTTTTAAAGAAAGTTTTAAACTAGGAATTGGTAGTTTAAGATATAAAAAATTAAAACTTTTCTTTACCATTCTATTAGTAGTAGCAACTTTAGGATTCTTAAGTTGTACAGATACATTAACGAGTTATAACTTAAATCTAGCACATGCGAAATTATTGTCAGAACAGGGAGAAACTTTTGTTCAAGCTCAAAACTTTCATATTCCAAAATATGATGGAGAACTAAGTTATGTTTCTAGAAATCTAATGAAAATGGATGAAGATGCTGTGTCTGAGGCGAATAGACGTCTTTCAAAACAGGGATATGAAGTATATCGATATACGAATGATTATTCTTTCTATAGTCCTACTACATTATTAAATATTAAAATACCAGAAAATAGTTATTTAGATCAATATTCTTTCTATTATCCAACTTATTATGATTTTTTTGCAGATATTGTTGTTGTAGATTATGCAAAAGATCTTGTCGAAGAAAAATTAATTGGTAGGGAACCTATTGAACCAAATGAAATTGTGATATCTAGCTATCTTGCTAAATTGATGATATTAAATGGTGTTTATGTTCATGAATCTGTCAATACGGATGAATTTTCAGATGAACACCTTTTTACTCCAAAAGACTATGAAGAGATTGTTAATTCTTTCTATACTTATTATTTTGGAGAAACTGGTGAAGTAAAAATTGTTGGAATTATAGATTATGATATAAAGAAATATGAAATCCTTTTAGAGGATGATAAAGCGAAAGAAGAAAAAGCTAATCTGTTAGAAGAATTCAAGACCAAAGTACTAGGTACTTATAATAAGATTTATGTTACCAAAGATTTTGTTTCTTCTTTAAATGTTCCTACGGAGAAGAGATTAGATCAAAATTATAATTATATTTTTTCTTCTCCAGAAACAACATTTTTGAATGATGGACGTTATATTGGTCCTGCTATTTTAGAGGAAAATGTAACGTACTATGATGGAACTAAATGGACAACAACGAATTCTTTAAAGAAAAATGAAGTAATTTTAAATCTTTCTCAATTAGTGGATGACTCTTACCGAACAGATTTGGAAGCTTATTATTCTAAAAATCCGAATGAAGATATCAATGAATTACAGAAGAAATTTTTTGCTAACTATATTTCTAAACTAGATGTTATTGGAAAAACAATAAATTTAAAAGTTTGTTATAGTGGCGAAGAAGAGGCAATAGAAAATTTTGATGTAAAGATAGTTGGAGTTTCTACTAGTGAAGTAGAAGGTGGAAGTTATTATGTCAATTATTTTTCAGAAGAATTATTAGAAAAGTATCAAGCAGAACCCATCCAAAGAACTGGACTTCTTTATGTTGCTAAAACAACAAAAGAGTTTAAAACGATTTTAGATGCTTTCCCATATCATGATATTCTTTCTGCTACAACTAGTTATAGTGATCAATTTTATATGATTTATGATGCTGTTTCAGTCTTACGGAAAATTACTTTCTATATAGGACTTGTATTTACTGTATTTGCGATTTCCTTAATTGCCAATTTCATGTTTAATAGTATTTCTTATCGAAAGAAAGAAATTGGTGTCTTACGAGCTTTAGGAGCACGTAGTTTAGATGTTGCCAAAATCTTCCTATGGGAAGGTATTGTTCTTGCTACTATTTCGGGAGTAATCGCATCTATCCTTTTAGTAGTTGTGACGAATGGACTTAATGCCTTTATTATGAAAGAGACTAGTTTAATTCTTACACCATTTATCGTTGGTATTCGACAATTCCTTGTTATTTGGATTCTCGTCTTTAGTGTAACGATGATTGCTTCTCTTTTACCAATCCATAGAATTGCTCGCAAAAAACCAATTGATGCTATCTTAAATAAATAGTGCTTAAAGAAAAAGAATGATCCCACATTGAATTGAAGTGATAAAGTAAAAGTAGACACATAAAAAGAATGTGATCTACTTTTATTTTGTTATAATTAAATAAGAAAGGA
>CANQTT010000060.1 GCA_947626855.1 uncultured Bacilli bacterium | reverse complement strand
AAAATCAACCCGAACGGATTGATTATATATTTAAGTTCAAACTATAAAAGTTCGAACAGAAACGTCACTGGAGCAAGCGAGGAGAATCGAACTCCCGTCTCAACCTTGGCAAGGTCGTATTCTAGCCACTAAACCACGCCTGCATATAGATAATATATCAAAAATAAAAAAAAATTGCAAGAAGAACTTTACTATGTTATAATGTATTTTAAGAATAAGGTGCGTCTATGAAAAAATATATAAAAATATTAGTGATCCTAGTTGTGGTATTTTGCTTAGTTTTTGGAGGTTATTTTGTATACCATTATTTCAAAAATAAAAATCAAAACAATAATCCTCAGAATGAAGTGAAAATTACAAATACTATTGAGCAATTTGGTTACAATTTGGAAGATAGAGATACAGAATTATTTAAATCAAAATTTGAAGAGTTACAAAAATTATTAGAAGAAGAAAACTATAACAAAGAAGATTATATTCGTTTAGTAAGTGAATTATTTATTATTGATTTTTTCACCATTGATAATAAAATTAGTCGTTATGATATTGGGGGGTTAGAGTATGTATATTCAGGTGCGGTAGAATCTTTTCGAAGTGTTGCTGAAAATTCTATTTATAAAACTGTAGAAAATAATTTAGATAAAAATAGAACTCAAGATTTACCAATCGTAACGAATATCGAAGTTACAGAATTATCACCAAGTACTTTTAAAATGCCAGATGATAGTGAAGTAGACGCTTATCGAGTTGCCTTATCATGGGAATATGAAGAAGATTTAGGCTATGATAGTTCGGCAGTTTTATTATTAATTTGGGAAAATGATAAAATAGGAGTTGTATTCTATAAATAATAACATTTGAAAATTACTTGAGAAAAATAAAAATATTGAGTATAATGGAAGAAAGATAGGAGAATGAATATGGAAAATCAAGTTTCTCAATCTGGAATAAGAAAATATACAATCTTGGTATTTGTTTTTGTATTATCGTTAGTTGTTATGGGTGTTAGCTTTAGTTATGCTTTTTTCACTGCTAGTATCAGTGGTACAGGAGATATTTCTAGTACGACAGCCGCGCATCTTAATGTCACTAGTACTTTAAATGAACAAGAAGCTCTTGTTGTTACCGATTTAGCATTGATTGGTGAAAATGAATATACAACTAAAACGACACCTGTAGAATTTTCAATTACAAATAATGATCAAACAACTTTATCTCAAAATGAAGAAGCTCCAGCAGAAGGAAAAGATCAGACACCTTCTAATGTAAATGCTAAATACGTTGTTAAAATTGTGGAGATGAAGTTATCTAAAAATTTATTTAGTAAATATTTTAAATGGGCTTTAGTGCAAGATAATGGTGAAAGTGGCTCCAAAGTTTTAGCAAATGGAAATTTTGCTGGTAATACAGATGAACATCCCGAAGGCACAGATATTAATGTTACAGTAGATGAAGAAGGAAATCGAACGATAAGTGAAACAGACATGGTCAATGTAGGAACAAAAGAACTCATGGCAGAAAATGAAGCAATTTTGTTAAAAGTGGGAGAGACTCATCAATTAAAGTTTTATCTATGGTTAGAAAATGATGATAAAGTAGATCAGTTATATTTAACGGATGGTCAATTTGAAGGAAAGCTATCTATTGAAGCTGTAGCTACTCATGATAATGGAAGTGCTGAAGTAGCGCCTTAATTAGAAACGAAAGACGAATAAAAAAGTCTTTTTCTTTTGCGCTTTTTATGTTAAAATTTGGAAGTAAGGAGTGAGATTATGCCTATTATTGCTTTATTATTGACTCTTTTCAGCGGAGCTTTTTTTGGAATTGGCTTCTTTTTAGTAAAACGATTCCATCAAAATAAAGAACTAGCAACTGTTGCTATTGGTTTAGCGTTAACAATAATGCTTGGTATGCTTTTTTTTGATTTAATGCCAGAGATTATTGAGTTAAGTAATAATATTGAACAAAATAAATGGGTAAAAATACTATTAATCTTTTTATTTATGGGAATAGGAATGGGAATTTTAAAAGTATTTGATTCTTTTTTGCCTAATCATCATCACGAACATAAAGAAAAAGAAAAAAATATTGAAGAACATAAACATCATATGTATCACGTTGGAGTGATTTTATCATTTTCTTTAATTTTACATAATATATTGGAGGGAATGAGTATTTATTTGATTGCTAATAAAACACTTATTTCAGGCTTTTTTACAGCCATTGGCGTAGGATTACATAATCTGCCTTTAGGGGTGGAAATTGCAAGTGGTTTAGAACAAGAAAGGGAAAAACATACTCTTTGGATGAAAATCATCCTTATTTTATCTTCCTCTTTTGGAGCATTTTTCTTATTTTTAATTCCTGGAGGACTTTCCAATTTTTGGCAATTTCTATTAATTTCTATCGCGTGTGGTATGATTTTATATATTACTTTATTTGAATTACTAAAGGAAGCTATGGCATATCGAAAAAAGAAAAGTATGTATATCGGTGTAGGATTAGGTCTTATTCTTTTAATCACCATGCTTATTTTATCTTAAGGAGGAAGAAAAATGAAATTAAATTTACAATACTTTGGACGTGCTTATGAAGTAAGAAAGGCAAGCATTCAAAAAACAGGCGCTGCAAAAGGAAAATTATATACAAACTATGCAAAAGAAATTTATTTAGTTGCAAAAAAAGGGACGCCTGATATTGAGGCCAATGTTGCTTTAAAAAGATTAGTGGAAAAAGCTAAAAAAGAACAGGTACCAAGTGATATTATTAATCGGGCAATTGATAAAGCAAAAGGTGCAGGGACTGAAGACTATGAAGTCGTGACTTATGAAGGATTTGGACCAGGTGCATCTACTTTAATTATTAGAACATTAACGGACAATGTAAATCGTACGGTTGGAATGGTTCGAGCAGCATTTAATAAGGTTCATAAAAGTTTAGGAGTTACAAATTCAGTTTCTTATAATTATGATTATTTAGCTATTATCAGTGTAAAAAGTGAAAATGAAGAACAAATTTTGGATGCATTATTAGAAGCCGGAATTGAACCAGTAGAATTTGAAAAAGAAGATGATGAAGTAATCATTTCTGTAAATCCAAGTGATCATAATAAAGTAAAAGATGTATTAGAAGCATTGATTCCTAATGTTACTTATGAATTGGATGAAGAAGGAATGTATGCAAAAGATAAAGTGACTTTAGAAGGTGAAGATTTAGAAACATTTCAAAAGTTATATCGTATGCTAGATGAAATAGATGATGTGACGGATATCTATCATAATGTAGAATTGTAAGGTAAGATTCCTTGCTTTTTTTTATTGTCAAAAAGAAAGAAAAAAGATATAATGAAGATAATAGAAAGAAGGATACAAGATGAAAAAGATGAAAAAGAAAAAGATAATAATAATGAGTATCCTCCTAACAAGCATAGTCGTCTTGGGGGGGGGGGTTATTTAACTAAAGAGAGAAGAACCTTCCAAGATGAAAAAGCAAATACAATTTTAGCAATCTATAAT
>CANQTT010000059.1 GCA_947626855.1 uncultured Bacilli bacterium | reverse complement strand
AAATTAATAAAATTAATAAAATTAATAAAATTAATAAAATTAATAAAATTAATAAAATTAATAAAATTAATAAAATTTTCTTTAGCCCAAATGTCTCAAATGATAATTGAATATATCATTATTCACAGATATAGCCATCACTTGAAAATTCCTTTTTTAAATCTTCATAGGAATAATCTTTAAATTTATAATCATTCCAAAAAGCTCTTGTTTTATCTAATTTAAAAGTAATTATTCTACCATTTAAACTCATTTCATATTTTCCCATATTAGATATTTCTTCTTCTGTATAATAGTCTTTTGCATCATATCCATCTGGTATCGTTAAATTCTTATACATATTATCTAATAAATAATCATTTTTTAATGGATTATACTTAAAATTAAAATTGTATTCCTCATAAGCATAATATACTTTGCCAGAACACTTTAAAGAAATATCCTTTTTTGTTCCAGTAGTGTTAGAATTGTTGTTATCTAATGCACTATCATATGTTTTTCCATTACAAGTTAGATTCGTATTTTCTTCTAGCCATTCTTTTAAATTATTTTCATTTCTTAATGCCTTAAACAAATCATCATTTTTATCTAAAGTATATTCAATAATTATTTTATTATTGCGGTCTTTATATACTCTGTAATTTTCTTTTTCGTTTGCTTCTTTCATCTGTTCGTCAGTTATTTTCGTACTAAATGATTCTTTAAAAACTTCCTTACCTATAATACTGGTTAAAACATCATTATTATAAACAAATATATATTCCCCATTTTCAATATATTCATTACTATGTTCAACAGCTACTATGCTTATGTCTTCATCATTATTTGAATGATCACCGTTAGATGTTGTGGTCCCATAGAAAATATCTGTCATTAAACTCGTTTTACCACTACAAGTTAAATTGTTATTGTTATCGTTATTATTTTCATTATTGTTTAATCCAGTATCGAAATCTTTAGTATTGGTTTTATTTATAATATTATTACCACATCCCGTCAAACCTACAACCAGAATTCCAACTAATAATATACTTAAAATTTTCTTTTGCATAATTTTTCTCCTTACCTTTTATTTACCAAATAATTTACCAAAAATTGACTTATTATCACTTTCAATCAATAGTATATCATGAATTCCCTAAATTTTTTCATGAAAGAGCATGAGCATAATATTTTTGAAAATAAAAAAATCTAGTAAAGATTACTAGATAAATTGCTATAAAAAACTCAAGATTTTATATCTTGAGTTAACTAACAAATGTCATGGTAATAAAACAAGTTTCCAAATTTTGATTACCTATTTTTTTCTGATTCCTAATGCGTCCTTAACTTTGGAAATTGTTTCAGCGGTTGGATGAAGATATTCCTTTTCGCTAATGCCATAATTTTGTTGTAAGTCTTCCTCAGTAACATCTTCTAAAATTCCAACCAAATCAATCAATTGCTCTACATAAGGATTTCCTGATGCACTATTAGTTTGTGTTTCTCCAAAACTACTAGTAATATCATAATCTTTTGATTCAGGATTACTAAATTCTTGAAACTCCATAATTTATCTCCTTAATTTATATCGACAAACCTACTAAGTCTGTTTTACTCTACTGGCAGGGGTGGAGAGAATCGAACTCCCAACAGCGGTTTTGGAGACCGTTATTATACCATTTAACTACACCCCTATAGTACTTCTCTGTCAGTAGCTCTAATTATAACATAAACGATACAATAATTCAAGAGAAAAAACATATAATATATTGGTGATAAAATGGTTATAAAATATACGAATGCCGAAAGAGATCTTCTTGCTCGTTTGATGAGAGCTGAAGCTGTCGGGGAGGGAACCTTAGGAATGTTAATGGTTGGAAATGTAACTGTTAATCGTGTTTTAGCCAACTGCTATACATTTAAAAATCTAACTACGTTAACTCAGGTAATCAACCAAAATCCGGGTGGCTTTAGTAGTACAAATAGTTCTTTATTCTATGGCTCTCCTACTTCAAAGGAAAGAAACCTTGCTGATAGGGTAATTAAAGGAGAGTATTATTATCCAGCAACTAATTCTTTGTGGTTTTATGCTCCTGGAGAGAATTCTTGTCAATCTACCTGGTATGATCAACCTCTAGCTGGTAGATATAAAAGTCATTGCTTTTATGAACCGGTAAGTGGTGTTTGTAATATGATTCATTAAATTGACTTTCTAAAAGATTGATGTTAGAATAACCCCGTGGAGGCACAAATGAAGTACGGTTGGCAAATAGAAAAAATAATGGAAAAGAAGAATGCCAAAACTCTTTTGAATGATTCAGAGGGATTTGTATATGAGGAAATGCTTTGCGATTATGCACAACAAAGTGCAGAAGTTAGTCCTATAAAACCCTATTCTTTTAAAAAAGCTTTAAATCGTTTTTCTTTGGCTAAGTATCGGGATGCTTTAGAGTTAGTTCTCTATTTTGGAAAAAACCTAGTATCCATGGATTTAGAATTACCTTCTCCCTCTCTTTATGAATGTAAAGATGAAGATATTGTTCAATTAGCGAGTATCTATATGCGAAGAAAAGAGCCAACCGATTATCCCTATTTTCGTAAGATTGTTAGTAAGAAAGATCATATTCAATTTCGATATTTAGCTTCCTTAAATACTTTTTTAGGAAAAAGTTATTATCTAAGCAGAGATGAATATTATATTTTGGTTCATAAAATAAATGGAATTCAAGATTCTGTTACGCTTTTACATGAAACAGGACACATTGAAAATTATTTAAAATATGATATGAATTTATCTTATCTGTATGCCGAACTTACTCCTATGATAAGAGAACATTATAGTTTTGATTTCTTTAAGAGCTATGCTCAACCAGAAGAAGTAGAAAAACAAAGAATTCTTTCTTTGAATCATTATCTGATGAGAATTTTAAATTTATATTATGGAATAGCTTTCCTTTTAAAATTGAAAGGGGATTCTCATCTATTAAAACATTTTGTTACTCATTACGACGATTTTTCTTCTAATGTGGATATTTCTTATCTATATGGTTTGTTAACAGGTGAATTAGAGCAGGAATTAGGGTATGCTTTTTCTTTTTTAGCCAGTCTAGATATTTATTCTCATTGTGAGCCGAAAGATTCTAGAATCTTTGTAACTAGTTATGAAATTGGCACCAGAGAGGTAACTAAAAAAGTTGCTGATCGGGTTTTCTCTTATTTAACAGAAACTTTAAAACCTTACCAAAAAACAAAAAAGAAATAAAATATAAAATCTATATTGACAACTTTCTTTTTTTTCGCTATAATTAATCAGTAGTCAAGCCCGATAAGGTTTTACTGGGGGATTAGCTCAGCTGGCTAGAGCACCTGCCCTGCACGCAGGGGGTCAAGGGTTCGAATCCCTTATCCTCCACCAGTTTGATAGAAAACGACTTGTAAAAAAGTCGTTTTTATGTTATGATGTATTCGTCAAGGAAACTTGCATAAAATAAAAAGGGAAGACTTAACTTTGCTGAGTTGAGTACTTGCCCTTAAGTGGGAAGCACTTAATCTATGCTAGATTGGGTGCTATTTCTTTATACATAGAATCATTACAGATACTATTAATAAAATGATAATTAATATTAGAAATGAGATTAAACTATCTTTCCCCAAATGACACAAAATAAAAAAATTCTAGATTTACTTTATTTTAAAGGAATTATTGACAATTA
>CANQTT010000058.1 GCA_947626855.1 uncultured Bacilli bacterium | reverse complement strand
ACCCCAATTCAATACAAGATTGAATCAGGGTTTTAAATGTGTCTTTTTAAACTGTCTACTTTTACTTGACTAGTTCACGTAGGATTTCTTTTTTTAGGCTTTTAATTCTTCTAAAATGCTTTTCTTTTCTTTTCTTTCCTCATAATATTCTTTTACTGTATATTTTTTTAGAAAAGAGACAATTTTAGAAGGAAATGAATTCACAAGTTTATTGTAATTTACCGTGATATCATTGTAATATTTTCTAAGAGCTACAATTTCTGATTCGGATTCCATTAAATTGATTTGGGTTTTGACATAGCCCTCATTTTTTTTAATCTCCTCATATTTATCAGCATAGGATTGAAACTCTTCAATCGCTGCATACAACTCTTTATCTAGCTCTATATTAGATACACTTTGTGAACGTAGTTTAATAATCGTTGGTAGAATCGTACCAGTATCTTCTAGCTTCGTTGCTTCTTTAATAAAGTCGACAGATTTGTTAAGAAGATCAAATCTTTTTCGTAGTACAGAGTCTATACTGACTTCTGCTTCATTAATACGAATGATGTATTCTTGGAAATGATTAATCGTAGTAAAGAAGAAAAGTGCGATTACAAATACTACTAGGATAAATATAGCTATAGGTATTACTATCATATTATCACCATTATCATTATAGCAAATTTTCTATATCTTGACAAGTTTATTAGATAGAGGGATAAAAGATATCACTGGTATTAATTTGTTCGTCAAACTTGATGTAATTGACATAAATCAGTAAAAGTAAGTACCAATTTCCAGTAGTGGGATCACTTAAGATAATGTGATCTTTTCCAGACTGTTCTATGATTCCTTTGAAAACTCTATCTTTCCATTCTAAAGAGTCAGCAAATGACATGTAGACTTCTACTTTTTTTCCTCTATTTAATCGTAGAATATTTTCCACATAGGATTGTTCATTTAATGGTGGGGTATTTTGAAAAGGGGAAATATTTCCAAAACCAGTATTATTCATAACATCATCCTTTCTTTTAAAATATATTTTCTAAATTTTAGAAATATGATATAATGTCATCAGAATGAAATAGGTGATGAGATGAAAAAAGTAAAAATATTTTTGATTTTAATGGTAATTAGTCTTCTTTGTATGCCAATTGTAAGAGCAGATGGAGTAGATGGAACCACAACGGATTTAGAATATGTAGCTTGTGGAGAGACTAAGGGGATTCCAAAACCAGTGCCAGAACTAATTAGTGCGGGTTATACGATTTTAGTAATTGCTACTCCCATTGTTTTAATTATTTTTAGTATTATTACTCTTGTAAAGGCAGTATCTGCTGGAAATGCTGATGATATTTCTAAAGCAAGGGGAAAATTGGTTAAGAAATTTATTATAGCAGGGGCTGTTTTCTTTGTCGCAGGTATTACACAATTTGTAATCACAAGAGCGGCTTCTGGAACGGATTATAGTTTGACGAAATGTTTAAGTTGTTTCTTGTATAATGATGGATGTACAGCAGATTCAGGACCAGATATGGGAAGAAATTAATTTGACAAAAAAAAGATCTTTATGATAAAATGATGACGTCTTCTAAAAGAGGACGTTTTTTCGTATATAAGAGGAGGAAATATGACAAAATTATTAGTAGTACCACCTAGTGTGGAGAGTGTTGATTCCCTATTAGAGAATGCTGATGCAATTCTATTGGGGATAGAATCCTTTTCTTGTAATTTTACAGATATTTCTTTGGCAGAATTACCTGCCATGGTAAAAAAAATCAAAAAAGCCAAAAAAGAGATTTTTATCTCTTTGAATAAAAACATGCACAATGGTGATTTAGAGGCTTTGACAGATATTTTAATGCTTTTAAATCGTCTAAAAGTTGATGGTGTTTTTTATTATGATGTAGCAGTTTTACAGATTCATCATAGACTATCGTTAGATTTTTCTCTCATTTGGAGTGCTGAACATTTCGTTACTAATCAATATACAATCCAATACTGGAAAAAGTTTGGTATTTCTGCTGCTTTTTTATCTAATGAAATTACGAAAGAGGAGATTTTACAAATTCAAAAAAATTGTAATCTTCCATGTATTGTACAAGTATTTGGCTATCTTCCTATGTATGTTTCTAAACGAAAAGCTATTCAAAATTATTTAACCCATTTTTCTCTTCAAACGAATACTTCTAAATTTTATTTGTGGAAAGAAGAAAAAAAATATCCGATTTTAGAGAGAAAAATTGGAACAGAAATCTATTCTTCTTTTGTTTTAAATGCTATCGAAGAGTATTTGGAGTATCAACAACAAGGTATTATGTATGCCTTGGTAAGTGGTTGCTTTCTCTCTGAAGATCAATTTCAAAACGTGTTATCTTGTTTTCGAGACGTAAGGAAGGAAAATGTAGAAGAGATGAAAGAAAAAATACAGAAAATGATTCCCAATACTGGGCTTGGTTTTCTATATAAAGAAACGATTTATCAGGTGAAGAAAAATGAAAAATAAACCAGAATTACTCGCTCCTGCAGGAGATTTAGAACGTCTAAAGGTAGCCTTATTATACGGTGCGGATGCTGTTTATTTTGGAGGACCTTCTTTTGGACTACGTGCCAATGCTATTAATTTTACGATGGAAGAAATTAAAGAGGCAGCTTCTTTTGCTCATTCTTTAGGAAAAAAAGTATATGTAACGGTAAATATTGTTCTTCACGATAAAGAGGCAAAGAAATTGATTTCTTATTTAAAACAATTAGAAGATACAGGGATTGATGCTATTATCGTGAGTGATCCTTATGTAATTGAAATGGCTAAAAAGCATACCCATTTAGCGATTCATCTCTCTACCCAACAATCTACTTTAAATTATGAGGCTGTTTCTTTCTTCAAGGAACAAGGCGTAAGTAGAATTGTATTGGGAAGAGAATGTATGAAAGAAGAAATTCAAAAAATACTTGATACAGTTCCTATTGAAATTGAAGTTTTCATTCATGGAGCTATGTGTGCTGGCTACAGTGGAAGATGTGTTTTATCTAATTTTTTAACGGATCGAGATGCTAATCGTGGAGGTTGTAGCCAGATATGTCGCTGGGACTTTAAACTATTAGATGAGTTTGATAAAACGATAGAAGGGGAAAGAGATTTTACCCTCTGTAGCAAAGATTTGTCTTTATTAAGATATCTTCCTGAAATGATTGATATGGGCATAACCTCTTTTAAAATAGAAGGAAGAATGCGTTCTATTTACTATATAGCAACCGTTGTTTCTGTGTATCGAAAGGTGATTGATAGCTATCTCGCTGATCCTAACAATTATCACTATGATGAAAAGTTAGAGAAAGTCTTAAGAAATTGTGCGAATAGAGATTCTGTTCCACAATTCTTCCATGGATCTTATGGAGAAGAGTGCAGTTATTATAACGGAAGGGAAGAGGTTTCTAATCAAGACTTTTTAGGAATTGTAAAATCTTACGATGAAAAGAAAAAAGAAGCTATTATCGAACAACGAAATTATTTTAAAGAGGGCGATTTTATCGAGATATTTGGACCTCATCATCCCGATATTTTATATCAAGTATCAGAAATTTATGATGAAGAGGGAAAGCGAATTTCGATTGTTCGTCATCCTAGACAGATTGTAAGAATTCCTATCGATGCTAACCTAGAGGAATATGATATGATTCGGATAGCAAAAGTGTGTAGTTGTAAATGATGTGAGACCAAAAAAGTAAAAAAATTAAAACAATATGATATAGTAAAAATGTTAATTATA
>CANQTT010000057.1 GCA_947626855.1 uncultured Bacilli bacterium | reverse complement strand
AAAGTGCATTTTCTTTTGAAAACACAATTTTTCATCCTTTTTGCATCTAATTGTGCACTTTACTTAGAATTCAACGACTTTTTGGCATTAATATTAATTCTAATTCTTCCCTGATTACCCGTATAAGCTGCAGCTTGAACAATCGTACGAATGGCATTCGCTGTTTTACCACCCTTACCAATTACAGCACCAAGATCCTCTTCTGCTACTTCTACTTCAATCACAGACTCATCATCCGAATTTTTAGACACTACTACGTGAGAAGAATCTTTCGCAATACTTTTTACTAAGTATTCTGTTAATTCTACTAAATTCATTATTTATCTTCTTTCTTAGTCATTTTAGACTCATGAAATTTTTTCATAATTCCTTGTTTACTAAATAAATCTCTTACCGTATCCGTAGGAATGGCTCCATTTTCTAACCAAGCTAAAGCTTTTTCCTCATCAATTTTTACAACAGCTGGAACTTCAATTGGATTATAATATCCGATTTCTTCAATGAATCTTCCATCTCTTGGACTTCTAGAATCAGCTGCTACAATACGATAAAATGGTCTTTTTTTAGCTCCCATTCTTCTTAGTCTTAATTTTACTGCCATAGTATTTCCTCCATTTCTCCATAATCATAACACAAAGAAAAATGTATGTCAACTATTTTTGGTTGACATACTATAAATAATCTTCATGAACTTCTTGATCAATTTGTTCTAGATCCTCTTCTTTTACATCATCGTCAATGATATCCCATGGATCTTCATCCTCTTCGATGGCTATTTTCATCTTCGTCTCTCCCACTATTTCTACTCCTAGTTCTTTCTCAATCGTAAAACGAATTTTGTTGCCATCGATTTTCACATCAGAACAATTGGGTTGATATAAAGTTCTTACAATGATATCTGTTTCTTCCGCTAAATCAGCTTGATTTCTAAGTCTTACATTAAATGTATCATTGTATTCTACCTTTTTATTCACTACCATTGTTTTACTATCATTATCATAAGAATACCAAATATTTACATCATAACTTCCAGATACTCCCACTTTTTCACCGGTTTTATATCCTTTAAACTGATGATTAATTACCCAGCATCCCAGTACAGTGGATGGCGTTTCTTCTACTTCGATATCATAATTGTTTTTAAAACTTTTTTTCCCTTTTCCAATAATTGCTTTTGTCACAATTTCTTTATAGGCTGCCATATCATCACTCCTCACTTTAATGTATGCGGAAGGATGAAAAATGTACCAAAAGGAAAGCATAATGTCATGAATTTTTTAAGGAAATACAGGAACTTACTTCTAAATTTCTTCTTTTCTAGAAACTTGCATCAAAAAAATACAAGTTATAGAATTAACTTGTATTAAAATATCTTTAAAGTTTCTTTTCACAACAATGTAAGCAATTATATTGCTTTTCCATCTAGGCTCCAGGTCTTCACATCGGTAATTTCAACATCGACAATTTTACCGATGAGGTCTTCTTTGCCATCAACATTTACTAGCTTCATGGTTTCTGTATACCCCATCAAATTTCCTTTTTCAGAAGGTCCTTCTATTAAAACTTTTACTACTTTTCCCAAATATTCCTGATTCTTCTTATTCGCATATTCATTCACTAAATCATTTAATCGATAAAGTCTCTGATTCTTTTCCTCTAGAGGAATATGATCTTCCATTTTAGCGGCAGGAGTTCCCTCACGAGGTGAAAAAATAAAAGTAAAGGCTGAATCGTATTCACATTTTTTTACAACTTCTAAAGTCTCCCTAAAATCTTCTTCTGTTTCGCCTGGAAATCCTACAATAATATCAGTAGTGAGTGCTAAAGAAGGAATTTTTTCTTTTAATTTGGAAACAAGTTCTAAATATTTTTCTTTGGTATATCTTCTTCCCATTAATTTTAAAATACGATTAGAACCACTTTGTAGAGGAAGATGTACATAAGGCATAATATTTTCATATTTACTAATTACTTCAATCATATGATCATCAAAATCCCAAGGATGACTAGTCATAAAACGAATCCGAGGAATTCCTGTCTTAGCCACTTGTTCTAATAACTCTCCCATCGTAGTTGGATTCTCTAAATCTTTTCCATAGGCATTTACATTTTGCCCTAAAAGAGTTACTTCTTGATAGCCTTTTTGAACTAAATCTTCAATTTCTTTTAAAATAAATTCCATCTTTCTACTTCTCTGTTTTCCTCTCGTATAAGGAACGATACAGTAAGTACAAAATTTATCACATCCATACATAATATTTACCCAAGCTTTATATTTCGAATCTCTTTTGACAGGAATGTTTTCAATAACTTCTCCCTCTTTACTGAAAACTTCAATTTCTTGCTCCCTGTTTGCCATAGATTTTTCTAAAAGATATGGTAAACGATGGATGTTATGAGTACCAAAAACAAGATCCACCCAAGGATATTTCTTCATGAGAGCTAAAGCAACTGTTTCTTCTTGAGCCATACAACCACAAATAGCGGTGATAATATGTGGTTTTGTCTCTTTTAAATGTTTCACTCTTCCTAAAAAACCAAACATTTTATTATGGGCATTTTCACGAATCGCACAAGTATTTAAAAGAATAAAATCTGCCTCTTCAAAATTGTCTGCTTCCTCAAAAGACATTGCCTCTAAAAGAGCCTTTATATTTTCTGAATCATGAACATTCATCTGACATCCATAAGTCTTTACATAATACTTTTTTCCCATCCCCAATTCTTTTAGAGAATCATCTAAGGTATAGTCTTCTTCAATAAATTGAATTTTCTGCTTGGTTCTTTTTCCAGCTTCTTTTAAATTTGGCAAATTCATACAATCACTTCCATTACTCCATGGTATCATAGTTCCCCTTTTTTAGCAAGAAAAAAAGATAGATATCTATCTTTTTTACTACTTCTGGAAGTTATTCATTCCTAATTGTTGTTCACCCATTTTTACTAATCTTTTAGTAATTTCTCCACCAACTGAACCGTTAGCTCTTGAAGTGGCATCTGGACCCATAGTAACACCTAACTCAGAAGCGATTTCGTATTTCATTTTTTCGATAGCTTGTTTAGCTCCTGGTACAACGAATTTATTTGTATTACTGTTATTACTCATTATTCTCACCTCCTGTACACTAATATCATGTGTACAAAAAGGGTTTTCATACCTGGTAATTATTGGTTATAATAGTTCCTCTTTCTTTTCTTTTAAAGAAACAACTTCTATGTTTTCTACACATTCTTGTAACAAAGGTTCATAATCAAAACGACTCTCATATTCTATACATTTCTCCAATTCTGGATGAATGACAGGATGTTTTGGTAAGAAGATTGTGCAACAATCCTCATAAGGTAGAATACTTGTTTCATAAGTATCAATTTTTCTAGCAATTTCGATGATTTCTAATTTATCCATACAAGCAACAGGTCTAATTACAGGAATATTGGTTACACTATTAATAACACACATACTAGAAAGCGTCTGACTTGCTACTTGGCCAATAGATTCTCCATTGATAAGAACTTTTAAACGTCTTTTTTGAATGACTGAAGAGGCAATTCGATACATCATTCTTCTCATAATTGTAATAACATAGCTCTCTGGAACATTTTTGTAAATGGCTTCTTGTAAAGCCGTAAAAGGAACTACTAAAAGCTTAATATTCCCAGAATAAGCATTCAAAATCGTCGCTAAAGACTTTACTTTATTTTTAGCTTCTAGGCTAGTATGTGGTGGAGACTCAAAATAAAGACATTCTAAATCTACGCCTCTTTTTAAGGATAAGTATCCAGCTACAGGAGAATCAATTCCTCCACTTAACATGAGTAGTCCTTTTCCTTGAATTCCAACTGGATATCCACCTAGACCAGCTATCTCTCGTACATAGAGAAAAGCTCCTTCTTTTCGAATTTCTAACTGAATGGTTAAATCTGGATGATGGACATCAACCTTACAAGGAAAGTTTTTTAAAACAACTCCCCCTAATTGCCTACTGCACTCCATACTTGGAATAGGAAAGCTCTTATCAGCCCTTTTCGTTTCTACTTTAAAAGTTTGAAAAGAAACACCTTTTAAAACTTCTACTAAAGAGGTAGAGATTTCATCCATATTAGTATGCAGCTTAAAACACTCTACTATACTATGAATTCCAAATACTTTTTGCAATTTTTTACTAATTGTTTCAATATCATCTGATTCTATATACATCCGTACTCGATCATAATGAATTTGATAATCTAAGTTTCCTAAAATCGATTGAATATTTCGAACCAACAGTTGTATAAAAGTCTTTCGGTTTCCTTTTTTAGTTGTCAGTTCTCCATATTTTATTAGTAATAATTTTTGCATTTTTTCCTCTCCTTTTACGGTCTCAACAGGTAGATTGTACCACATTTTTCAAAAAAAACCTACTCATCGTAGGTCTTTAGGTTGTATTATAAATAGTGTTGGTGAGAAAAATCACTGACACTATTTTATTTCATAAAAAGACATAAGTTTGATACA
>CANQTT010000056.1 GCA_947626855.1 uncultured Bacilli bacterium | reverse complement strand
CCGAACGGTACGTACGGTGGTGTGAGAGGGTATCACATCAATAAATTAAAATTATTGAAAATTTACTCTACTCGATTGGTATAATTATTATGAAAATTTCCATATTTTTAATATTTCTTTAATTTTTATAATATATAATTTGAAGAGTTGGAGGTGGTAAGATTGAGAATTTTAGTGGTTGAAGATGAAGAAACGATTGCTGATGTGATAGCACTCAAACTACGTGCTCTAAAGTATGAGGTTGATATAAGCTTTGATGGGGAAGATGGATTATATAATGCCATGACAAATATATATGATTTAATCATTCTAGATATCATGTTACCTAATAGGAATGGTTTAGAAATTCTAAAAGAAATCAAAGAAAATGATATAAATGCTAAAGTTATTATGCTTACTGCCAAATCTGAATTAGAAGATAAATTAAAAGGATTTGATACGGGTGCAGATGACTATGTAACAAAACCTTTTCATATCGAAGAATTAATCGCTCGCGTAAATGTCCAATTAAGGAATACTGGAAATCATAAAGTGAAAGATAGTTTAGAATATAGTGATCTATCTTTAAACATTAGGACGTCTACTTTAACTTGTATTAGTACGAATGAATCCATCCATATTCCTTACCGAGAATTCCTATTACTAGAATATTTTATGAATAACAAAGAACAAATTATATCAAGAGAACAAATCTATGATAAAGTTTGGGGCATAGATGTGGATTATGAATCCAATAATTTAGAAGCTTATTTATCTTTTTTGAGAAAGAAAATAAAAATTATCGGATCCAAAGTAAGCATTAAAGCAGTTCGAAATTTAGGATACAAAATGGAGGAATAAAGCGATATGAAAAATTTAAGGAAAAAAACATTTTTTACCATTTTTAGTATCATTTCTCTATTTGCTTTGCTTTTTGCTACTTTTTTTAATGTTCAAACGTATCATCGGGAATATGTTGGTATCTTAAATAATTTAACGAGAATGAGAAATTTAACGAATCCAAGATCTATACCTTTTGATAAAGAAATGAAGCCGATCATGGATGATGATCTTCATAATAGAAAAGTTATGGATTATGAAGTTTATACTTTTATTTTAAATGATAATAATGAGATTATTGATCAAATCAGTCATAGTGATCATGCTATTAGTGATGAGATCGTAACGAAAGCGAAAGAAATTATTGCTGGTAACAATGCTAGTAAAGTAAAAATAGGACTTCTATATTTAGAAAATTATGCTTATAATCTAGAAGAAAATAATTCTCTAACGATTGTCAATATTTCTAATACGAGAAGTATGTTACTTATAAATCTACTCATTTCTTTCTTATTAGTGGGTATTGGCGAAATTATTATTTATATCCTTTCTAAAAAAATAACAGAATGGATTACCAAACCAGTTTTGGAAAGTTTTTATAGAGAAAAAGAATTTGTTGCTAATGCTTCTCATGAACTGAAAACTCCACTTGCCGTGATGATGGCGAATATCGATTGCTTAGAGGTAAATAAAAAGAATGAAAAATGGATTCATAATTTAAAAAGTGAATCAGATAGGATGAGTAATTTGATAACCAGGTTATTAGATTTATCGAAAACGGAATACTTAAAAAAAGAAAATTTTAGTAAAAATGATATTTCTATGATTACAGAAAAAAGAGCATTGATATTTGAAAGTTTAGCATATGAAAAAAATATAACGATAGAAACCAATATTCCAGAGAAAATAAATTTTTTATGCCATAAAGAAAGTATCGATGAATTAGTATCTATTTTAATTGATAATGCGATTAGTCATGGAAAAGAAAATAGTAAAATTGAAGTGAATCTTACCAGTAATAAATCGGAAATAAAATTGGAAGTCAGGAATGAAGGGGAACCAATCTCATCTGATGACTATGAGAAAATATTTGAAAGATTTTATAGAAATGATAAAAGTCATAATCGAAAAAGTGGAAGATATGGTTTAGGTCTTGCCATTGCCAAGAATATTGTCGTATCGCATAATGGAACTATTAGAGCTTATTCTAAAGATGGATTTACTATTTTTGAAGTGAAATTTAAAAACAAGGAACATTAACAAAAAATGTTAATGTTTTTTAATGTTTCTTTAATGTTTCCATCATACAATGATATTGTTTTCAAGGAGGAATATTATGTTTATTTTAAAAAATGCATGGATTTCCATTAAAAGAAATAAAGGAAGGAATATTTTAATAGGAATTATTATTCTAATAATTGCTTGTGCTTGTACTATTACACTGGCCATTAAAAATACAGCCGTAGATTTAATTGATTCCTATAAGAGTGCCTATGACAAAGAAGTAACGATTAGTTTTGATAGGACGAATATGATGAAAGACTTTGATCCATCCCAAGCAACAGGAAGAGAAAATGCAAGAGAAAAGTTTGATAGTATTGCAACTTATACCATTAGTGATATTGAGTCTTTTGCGAATAGTAAGTATATTGAAAGTTATTATTATACTTATGGTATCGGACTTAATGGAAATAATCTTGAAAAGGCTGAAATTGAATCGAATAATGGGATGCCAAATGGATTTGGACATGGAAAAGAACCCAATATGTCTTCTACGGATTTTACTTTAACAGGGTATAGTTCATTAGATGCTATGAGTGAATTTATAAATGGTACTTATACGATGAATGAAATCACGGATAATGCTTGTGATATTGCCTTTGATGGCAATTATGTATTTATCAATCAAGAACTTGCTGATTATAATAATCTAACTTTAAACGATAAAATTATATTAGAAGATGAAGCTGAGAATACTTATGAATTTGAAATTATTGGTATTTTTAAAGAAAATGAGGATGGAAGCCAAGAACCAATGTCTATGTTTTCAAATTCAGCGAATACCATTGTGACAAATGCAAATGCTGTTGTAAGCATTACTACGAATAACCAAGACATACAAGCAACGATTACTCCGACTTTCCTTATAGATTCTTATGATCATGTAGAAAATCTCCAAGCTGAATTTTATGAAAAAGGATTAGATGAAAATTTCGTTTTACAGACGAATGAGGAAGAAGTAACTAGTGCTGTTTCTAGTATGGAAAACATTAACTCTTTTGCCACTACCTTTTTAGTGATTACTCTTATTATTGGTGGAATTGTTTTATTAGTAATCAACATGATTAATATTCGAGAGAGAAAATATGAAATAGGGGTTTTAAGAACTATCGGTATTAGTAAGTTTAAATTAACTTTACAGTTTGTATCAGAACTCATTATGGTTTCTGTTGTTGCCCTTATCCTAGGAGCCGGAATTGGAGCGATAAGTTCCAAAGGAGTAAGTAATTCTTTACTTGCTAATGAAATCAATAACAGTAATGAACAAGCAGAAGAAATAGGTAAAAACTTTGGTGGTCCAACGATGAATGGGGGAATGCCAGATCGTGGAGGAAATAGGGAAGAAATGCGTGGAAAAGGTATGCCAGTCGTTCAAGCTTATGATTCTATTGATGCTGTTGTAGATATGAAAGTTTTATTAGAGTTACTTGGCATTGGACTTTCTTTAGTATTAATAAGTTCTATTGCTTCGATGGTTAGTATTCAAAGATTTTCACCCCTTACCATATTGAAAGAGAGGTCTTAATTATGGCAAATAAGGTAAAAAATAAGGAAGAAAAAACCACTTCTCCCCAAAATATTATTTTAAGTATAAAAAACGCTAGTTACCGATATAGTGATGCCGCCGAAGATGATTATGCACTAAAAGATGTTAGCTTTGATTTTGAAAGTGGAAAAATATATGCGATAAGAGGTCGAAGCGGTACAGGAAAGACTACCTTATTATCTTTAATAAGTGGACTTGAAAGATGTACAGAAGGAGAAATCATATTCCATGGAAAAAGTCTAAAAGATATGAATTTAGACAAGTATCGTAATAGTGATATTGGTATTGTTTTTCAAAGTTATAATTTGCTACCTTTTATGACGGCTAGTGAAAATATTATTCTTTCCATGGATGCCAATGGTTTAAAAGTAAAAAACAAAAAGGCGAGAGCCATTGAACTAATGGAAAAAGTTGGATTAAAAGAGACTTATGCTGATCGTAAGGTATTAAGATTATCTGGCGGTGAACAACAAAGAGTTGCTATTGCAAGAAGTCTCTCTTATAATCCTAGAATGATTATTGCGGATGAACCAACTGGAAATCTTGATAAGCAAACAGAAACAGAAATATTAGAAATATTTAAAAAATTGGCTCATGAAGAAAATAAATGTGTTATTATTGTAACGCATTCCCAAAATGTATGTGATGCTGTGGATGTAATATATGATTTAAAGAAAGCGGAAAATAAATAGATATAGGCAAACCTTATGTGAGGTTTGCCTTTTTTAGAAAATGTTTTATAAAAATATTGATTAGCTAGTAGTTGTGTGATGCAATATCTTTCCAAAGAAGTTTTATAGGAACACAAACAAGTTAGAAAGACATATTATTAGAAAATAAAGAATTATAAAAAGAAATAATATCAAGTTTAAACGGAACAAAAAAGTTGAACTGTTTGAGAGTGTAAAAAACTTTGTGTAAAGTTACCTATCTATGGTAATAAGGATATTAGAGATTGATTATGTCAGTCT
>CANQTT010000055.1 GCA_947626855.1 uncultured Bacilli bacterium | reverse complement strand
CGCAATTTAATTATACTAAATTTTTATGAATAATAAAAGACTGTTTTCAAAATTTCTTTTGTCAACAGTCTGAAGAATACATCCATCCATGTATTCTTTTTGTGATAGATTCTTCTTTAGTGATTAAAATTTTCTTTTTTCCTTCCTCTATGCTCATGAATAAATGTTAAAGTTCCTAAGAAAATTCCCAAGAAAGAAAGCGCTATCCCCTCCTTTTTACCAGGAGAATGATATTCTATCTTAATATGATGATTTCCTTTTTCAATTGGAAATCCTAGCATAGCAACATTTACCTTTTCTATGGATTGTTTTTTTCCATCTACAAAAACAACAAAGCCAGAATCATACGGTACATTTAAAGCGAAATAACCATCTTCCGTTACAGAAATATCTCCTTCCATGATATCGCCTTTTGTCTTATCAACATCAAACATAAATTCATCAACATTCTCTCTTAAATGAGCAATGTCCTCATAATCTAAGGTATAAAACTCTACATCTGTAATTTGATAATTTCCAGAAGATAAAACAATTTCCAATTGATCAATTTGATTGCTTGGCAAAACATAGTCAAATGTATAATTGTCATTATGATATTTCCAAGTAGAACAAGTTAATTTATTAGAAATACCATTAATCACAATTTCAGTATCCCCTATCTTACAAGCATTCGCCTTTAATACTTTAAAATGAATAAATAACAAAGTATGGGATAATGGTTCTTTTAGGGGTAAAGTAATCTTTTGCTTTTTAGCTACCTCGAAAGAATAAATGCCGTTTTCTTCTTCTATATTGAGAGCTTCTAATTCTTCTAAATTCAAGTCTAAGGAAACTTTTTGGATACTTGAAGAAGCTTTTGTTTTCATATCTTTATCCACAACAATATTTTTTAACAGGAGATCCTGATTATAGGGATATCCCATCACATTGAAATCATGAAGGGAAACGAGATGACTAGAGGCATAGGCTAATGGTAAAACATTATCAGATTTATATACGGTCAAGGAATCCCCTTCTATCCATTTCGTGTATCCAATAAAAGAATCTTCATCCGTTAATAAATATTTATGTCCCATAAAGGCTAAAAAAGGATAGTTGCCTGAAAAACTAGTTGTAAATTTATTTCGACTAGACATCGCATTATTAACAATATCATAATAAAAATAATTATATCCTGTATGGTAGGTCGAAGAATAAATTGTAGACATATAATACTTGAGATTACCAAAGGTACGATTGGCATTAAAAGAAGGATGAATTTGGTTACTAATTCGATAAATTCCTGAATCTTCTTCCGTAACTCTTTCTAATAATTCTTTTTCTTCTAAGTAAGTACTACCATACGAATTCTCTTCCCATACTAAGTTATCCGTTCCTGAAATCTTCAGAGTAACCATAATAGGACATATAATTAATAGAGTAGATAAAAATAGTTTTAGACTTGTCTTGTAGTAGAGAAGAAAAGAAACAAAAAGCAAGAAAAGATCTATTTTTAAATAAGATTTTACACTTTCAAAGCAATAATTTCCAATCAAGCAAAAAAGAAGACCTAGTATCATTACTTTGAAAACATATTTTTCTTTCCTTTGAACATCCTGTAAGAAAAGAGCAATACTAAAAGCGTAAAGAGGTAAGAAAGGGATTAAACTCTTCGCATCGATATATAAAGCCCCATTCAACACATAATTAATTCCTGGAAAAAGAATGGGAAGAAGGAGAAACACACCTAAAAACTTCTGTTCCTTTTTTTGGAAAAAGAGAGCGAATAAAGAAAAAACCGCAATGACACTTAATCCCAATCCATAAGATTGATATAAAAGGTAACGTAAATGAATTTTAGGAAAGAAGAGACTCTGAAGACTTGGTGTTCCGCTCACACCTCCTCTACCCTTTAAAACGACGAAAAGGGTAGGTACTAATAAAATTCCTGCTAAAAGAATTCCTATTATAATAGGGAATAAAAACTTCATGCCATCGATGAAAAAACTCTTCAAAGTAATCTTTTCATTTCTCGCTATGTACTGATAAATTCCATATAGAATGATTACTAAGATACTGACAACTGAATAATAGTAACTCATCAAGATAATCAGAAATACACTTATCGATAAAAGACTAGATTTCTGTTCATCAAAATATTTATCGACTCCCATCAGAGCCAAAATCAAAAAAGGCATATAATTTACAAACATAATTTGCCTATGAGCGTGGAATAAAAGGCTTGAGGCACACATGAAAAAAATAGAAGTTAAAAGAGAAGTTCTAGCATCGACTTGATGATTTCTCAAGAATTTATAGAAAAGCAAAACAGATGCTAAAACAAGAGCCATCATAGAAAAAGAAATATAATGATACATATTCGTTATCGGTAAAAAATAGGAAAGCATGATAATAGGATTGAATAAGCCATAATAAGAAAAATGATAGATATTTTGACCGCCACCTATCTGAAAAGCAAAATCTGGAAAGAAATCATGCGTTTCTAAAAATAAAGAACGAAAATATTCTGGAAAAACAGTATGTTGTTTGTCCCAATCTGTCGTGGAACCAAAAAGATAACCTTTATCTACCATTAAAAGAATTAACAGAACAAACAGTAATATCAAAATTATGGAGTTATAATAATCCTCTTTTTGAAAACGATGCTTTTTCATACTTTTCACCTCCAGAAAATTCTTTGACAATGATACATTATAATCATAAATGGAAATAAACGCAAATTAATAAGAATTCCAACAAAAAAACATAATCATAAGATTATATTTTTAATTCAAGATATAAATCCCTATCGTAAGGTAAGTAGCAAACATTATCCATAACAAATAAAGAATATTAAGATAAGCAGAAAGCTTCTTTCGCGAATAGAAAAGCTTAATCATTAGAAAAACGAGAAAATCTAAAAGAAGAATCCACAAAATTGCTATAAAACGCCATTTCCATACAAAGAAAATAAAAGACCACAAAAGATTTACTATTAATTGGAAATAATAAACAAAATCGACTTCGATTTCATCATGTTCCCGTTTATAGAGAAAATAAGAAATGCCTAAAAGAAGATAGATAATAGACCAAGCAATCGGAAAAGCTATTTTAGGAGGAGCTAAAGGTGGCTTTTCTAACAAGGAATAGTCAATTTTAGGAGAAATAAAAAAGCCAACTAAAGATCCAATTACAATCGGAAAAAATAAATAAAATAGATTTTGAAACTTTTTTTTCATGTAATAATCCTTTCTATTTTTAGTTTATGTAGTAGACAAAATTTTATACAAGGAAACCAATCGATGTCCTTGCTTTTTCATAGATTTTATCGTACAATAAAAGAAGATAAAAGAATAGATAAGGGGAAGCTTTATGGATAATCAAAACCAAGAATATAAAAATCAGGAAAACGGTTATAATACAGAAAATGGAAATACCAATGTTCCTCATTTTCACCCCATCGATTTTCCAAGTCCAGTCAACAATTCTATTGGAGAAACTAACACCAATCCAATCCCTACGCCTTCCCCAGCAGTTCAAAGTTCTCCCAATATTAATCAACAATTAGAAGAACTAGAACAATCTATTGCTCAAAAGCAAAATTCCCAAAATACAAATTCTGAAAGTGCACCGATTGATTACTTTCAATTTCAGTTTACTGCACCAGCAAAAGAAAATAAAAATCCACAGAGTCTTCTTAGGGAAGTTTCTTCTCAGCCATCCAAAGAACCAGTTGTAGAACAAAATCCAGAAACAACTTATCAAGCAAATGAATTTCAAAATTGCCTAGTGGAGAAGGACAATCACAAAAGTCAAAACGAAGAATTAGAAAAAGAAAAAATTACCCCGAAAGAAGAACCAGTAGTATTAAAAAAGTTCGAAATGCCGGTAAATAAAAAACAATTAAGAAAAGAAAAAAGATATCGAAGAATCGCAAAAATATCTGTTTTAGCTTTCTACATTGCTTTAGCCTTCTTCATCTATCTATTCTTTAAACTATTAAAAAATACAGAGTCTGAATTTGAATTATCGAGAAGTGAAATCACATTAGCAATTCATTCTACTTATCAAATAGAAATTCTTGCGGATGAAGATGCTACAGCTCCAGATTTATATGATTGGATATCGCTAAATCCAGAGATTGCCTCTGTCGATGACAATGGTGTTGTTACCGCTATCACGCCAGGAACCACTACAATTCAAGTCAAATCGAAAAAAAACAAAACCCAAAAAGAGATAACGATTAAAACGATTAGCCTTTTGGTAAAAACCATTCGTTTTGATAAGAAGAATATCTCGCTATCGGAAGACGAAGAAACTACTCTCACCCCAATTATTAATGAAGATAAAACGGTTGTTGTTAGTTTGATTTGGTCGAGTTCCGATGATTCGATTGTAACTGTCGATGACAATGGGCATCTTGTTGCTCAAAAGGCAGGAACAGCTACTATTACTGTTCAAGAACCAAATTCTGGAATAAGTGCTAGCATCTCTGTCACTGTTAAGGAAAAACCTAATAAGAAACCTTCTAATACTACCCCTAGTAATAGTAACTCCAATACAAAAGTTTCCGTAAAAAGTATTAGTTTAAATTTGAAAGAAGCGACTTTAGACGTTGGAGAAACTATCCTTGTAAAAGCAACTATTTCTCCTAAAGATGCAACCAATAAAAAAGTAACTTGGGAAAGTAATAATAAAGGGGTTGCAACGGTAGATAATGGTAAAATTACAGGAATTTCTGAAGGAGAAGCTACGATTACTGTTACCACAGAAGATGGAAAACACAAAGCAAGTATCAAAGTCAAAGTTAAGAAAAAAGAAGAACCTCCTACTGTAGTAGAAGTTACGGGAATTTCTTTGAGTGATTCTAGTGTCACTCTATTCCTTAATGATGAAAAAATTTTGACAGCCACCGTTCTTCCAGATAATGCAACTAATAAAAAAGTAGTTTGGAGCTCTAGTAATGACACAATTGTTTCCGTGCAAAATGGAGTTATAAAAGCTCTTGCAGAAGGGGAAGCTACGATTACCGTAACAACAGAAGATGGAAAACACAGAGCCACTTGTACGGTTACTGTTAAGAGAAAAGAAGAACCTCCTGCTATCGTAGAGGTTACGGAAATTTCTTTAAGTAATTCTAGTGTTAGTCTATTCATTGGCGATGAAAAAACTTTGACAGCTACTGTTCTTCCAGACAATGCGACTAATAAAAAAGTAGTTTGGAGTTCTAGTGATGACACAATTGTTTCTGTCAAAAATGGAGTCATAAAGGCACTTGCAGAAGGAGAAGTTACAATTACGGTAACAACAGAAGATGGAAAACACAAAGCCACTTGTACGGTTACCGTTAAGAAAAAAGAAAGCGAACCACAGCCTGACCCAGACCCAACTCCGGATCCCAAACCAGAACCAGATCCTGAACCAAGTACTGAAGAAAAAAAGTTTGAATAATCAAACTTTCAGACTGTTGACAAATAGGTAAATATTACTTATTTGTCTTTTTTTCATAAAAAATGAAAAATCCAGGATATTCTCCTGGATTATGCGTAATGATGGAACGCAAATTTCTTGAGATTCATACATGCATAAAGAAGGGTCAAGAGAGTGTAAAAAACTTTGTGTAAAGTTACCTATCTATGGTAATAAGGATATTAGAGATTGATTATGTCAGTCTC
>CANQTT010000054.1 GCA_947626855.1 uncultured Bacilli bacterium | reverse complement strand
AAACCCCAATTCAGTACAGAACTGAATTAGGGTTCATATAATTTTCTTTTTGTGTCTACTTTTTGTTGACTAGTTCAATCCCACATTGAATCATTCTTTTTTTAGTTATTGGTTAAAATTTTATCAATAATTCCATAGTCGAGTGCTTCTGTTGCATTCATGAAAAAATCTCTTTCTGTGTCTCTATCAATGGTCTTAAGTTCTTTTCCAGTGTTTTGAGATAAAATAGTATTTAGTTTTTCTCGTGTTTTTAAGATGTGTTCAGCCGCAATTTTTATTTCTGTTGCTTGTCCTTGAGCTCCTCCTAATGGTTGGTGAATCATGACTTCACTATTGGGAAGACAGAATCTTTTTCCTTTGGTACCACTCGATAATAAGAAGGCTCCCATAGAAGCTGCAATCCCTAGACAGATTGTAGAGACATCACTTTTTATAAAGTTCATTGTATCATAAATGGCCATTCCCGCACTGACACTTCCTCCTGGAGAGTTAATGTAAATAGCAATATCTTGCTGATTTATGGAATCTAAATAGAGAAGTTCGCTTATAATAATATTGGCGGTATGATCATCTATTTCTCCCGTCAATAGGATGATGCGATCTTCTAATAATCTAGAGTATAAATCATAAACCCGTTCACTTCCTTGTTTTTTTTCAATGACATTTGGAATTAGCAAGCTTATCATCTCCTGTTATTATGATAGATGAAATAGGGAAAAATATTCAAAAAATAATGACAAAGTATGGTTTTTCTGATAGAATAATTCTAGAGAATAGAGGGATTGGAATGAGTGCGAAAATGATAAGAGCAACTTATCACCAACTTGAAGAATTAGAAATTCCAGCTGGAACTACGTTACGACAGATTAGTAAGAGTTTTAAACGTGAGTTTGATTACGATATCTTAGTAGCCAAAGTGGATAATGATATTGTAGAACTCTGTGAGCCAATTACGAAGAGTTGTAATATTGAATTTTATGATAGAAGTAGTTATATTGGTTCACAAGTGTATCGGTCAAGTGCTATTTTTATGTTAGCGGTTGCCATTTCTCATCTATATGGTGAAGAAAAGAGATTATATGTAGATTATTCCTTGGATTTAGGAGTTTATTGTCGGATTGAGGGATTAAATGTTACGGAAAGTGATGTCGCTGCTATCGAAAGAGAAATGCGTGTTCTCTATCGCGATGATTATCTATTTAAAAAGCTAAGTGTTTCAAGAGCAGGTGCTATCCAATACTATAAAAATAGGAATCGAATGGATAAAGTAGGGGTTTTAAAATATATCTCCAATACTTACATCAATTTGTACAAGTTGGATAATGTCTACGATTATTTCTATACGAAGTTAGCTTATGACACTAGACAAATAGATGAATTCAAATTGACATTAGTAAACGAACAAGGATTTGTTTTATCTTTTCCAAGTTTAGCAGAACCAGAAACAGCTAAAGATTATGTTCACCATGCTATGATTTATGAAACCTTTTTGAAATCTCATCAATTCAGTAACCGCCTTGGTGTTAAGACGATTGCTGATATTAATCAAGTAATTTCAAAAGCTCAAATGTCTGATATGATTCGTTTATCAGAAGCTAATTATAATGCTCAATTGATGCAACTTGCTAATAATATTGCAGAGAAAAAAGAGATAAAACTCATTTTATTAGCAGGACCATCTAGTAGTGGTAAGACAACAACGGCTTGTAAGATTACGACTTTTTTAAGAAGTCAGGGATTAAATTTAATTCAACTTTCGACGGATAATTACTTTGTCAATCGTGAGGATACTCCTAAAAATTCAGATGGGGAGTATGATTTTGAATCTCTTTATGCTTTAGATTTAGGACTTTTTAATAAACATTTATCTTTATTACTAGAAGGAAAAAAAGTAGAGATTCCAACTTATAACTTTGTAACAGGAAAAAGGGAATTTAAAGGTAACTTTTTACAATTAGGACCTAATGATATCATCATTATTGAAGGAATTCATGCCCTAAATGATATTTTGACACTTTCTATCAATCGTCTCTATAAGTATAAAATTTATATTAGTCCTTTGATTTCTCTGGGCATTGATAATTATAGTTATGTTCATACCAGTGATTTACGCAAGTTACGGAGAATTAGTAGAGATTGTATGACTAGGGGATATATAGCTAGTCAAACTCTTCATATGTGGTCTTCTATTGAAAGGGGTGAAAAAACCAATATCTATCCTTTTCAAGATGAAGTAGATATGGTTATTAATTCTTCTCTTATCTATGAAATAAATGTTTTAAAGACTTATGTAGAACCTCTTCTTTTCTGCGTAGAAGAAAATGATTCTGTTTATTCAGAGGCATTACGTCTCATTAATTTTTTAAGAAATTTTTTACCGGTACCGAGTGATGATGTGCCAGCAGATTCTGTCTTAAGAGAATTTATAGGGGGAAGTTGTTTTAAAAATTAGAAAGAAGGAATAAAATGATAAAAGTAGCAATTAATGGTTTTGGAAGAATAGGAAGACTTGTATTTCGAATAATGGAAGAAGATCCAGCTTTTGAAGTAGTAGCTATCAATGATTTAACAGATGCAGAACAATTGGCATATCTTTTGAAATATGATACTTCTCATAGATCTTATCGAGTAGATGATATTTCTTTTGATGAAAACTCTATCATTGTTGGGGGACGTCATATTCGGGTTTATGCAGAGATGGATCCTGCTAAATTGCCTTGGGGAGAACTTGGCATTGATGAAGTATTTGAATGTACTGGTAAGTTTACCAGTTTAGAAAAAGCATCTGCTCATATTGAGGCGGGTGCTAGAAAAGTAATCATTTCTGCTCCTGCGAAAGGGGATTTAAAGACAATTGTCTACAATGTAAATGAAAAAACATTAGATGGTACGGAACGTGTTATTAGTGCAGCAAGTTGTACGACGAACTGTTTAGCTCCAGTAGTAGATGTAATCGAAAGAAATATTGGCATCGTAAAAGGATATATGACTACTGTACATGCTTATACCAATGATCAAGCAACTCTTGATATTGCTCATAAAAAAGGTATTAATGCTCGTCGTGGTAGGGCATGTGCTGCCAATATCGTTCCTTGTTCTACTGGTGCAGCATCTGCTTTAGGACTTGTTATTCCATCTTTACAAGGAAAATTAGATGGTAGTGCCTTACGTGTACCAACAACGACTGGATCTGTTGTTGATCTTACTTTAGAGCTTGCTCGCAATACTTCAGCGGAAGAACTTAACAATTTATTTAAAGCAAATAGTAATGAGACTTTAGCTCTTACGATGGATCCTATCGTATCTAGTGATATTATTGGTTCTCATTTAGGAGCTCTTGTAGATGGACAACTTACGAAAGTATTGGAGTCAGATGGTAAACAACTTGTAAAAGTAGTGGCATGGTATGACAATGAAATGGGTTATAGTGCTCAAATGGTTAGAACAGCAAAATATTTAGGACAGATGTAAAATACTTCTTTTGAAGTATTTTTTTCTTGAGAAACTGTGCTATAATAGAAAAAAGGTAGGTTATACGAGTGGAAATCTTTTTAATTTTATTATCTGTTTTACCGGTGATTCTATTAGGACGGTATATTTATAATAGGGATTTTGAAAAAGAACCAAAAGGGTTATTAGCTGGTTTATTTTTTATGGGTTTAGGGGCCGTTGCCTTAACTCTTTTGTTAACTTTTTTATTAACCGCTATTTTTCCTTTCTTTGGAACAGACGATATCAGTCATTTAGATTTATTTAGTTTACTTTTTTTTGTTTTTATAGGAATTGCTTTGATTGAAGAATTCTCTAAATGGTTTTTTGTCTATCTAGGTAGTTATCACCATTATGAATTTAATCATGCCTATGATGCTATTGTATATGCTACTTTTGTTTCACTAGGTTTTGCTTGCTTAGAAAATTTTATTTATGTTTTTTCTGGAGGATTACAGACAGCTATCATAAGAGCGATTACGGCTGTTCCTGGACATGTCTGTTATGGCGTCATCATGGGCTTCTATTTGGGAATGGCTAAAACTGCAGAAAAACATGGTCGAAAAGAATTAGCTAAAAAACATAAGCTAAAAAGTTTATTCTATCCTGTTTTAGCTCATGGACTTTATGATTATTTAATTTTCTCAACGACGATTTATCCCATCTTTTTAGTTCTTTTCATTGTTTATGTCGTTGTTTTGTTTAATGAGACGCCTAAGTGGATTAGAAGATTAGCAAGAATTCATTATGATATTGGAGATTATCCAAGACCTAAGCAAGTACCTCAATATCATTATGAATATTGTCCTGTTTGTGGATTTAAAGTGATGGGAAAGTATTGCCAACATTGTGGACATAAACATATCAATGATTAGTAGGGAGTTTGCATGAAAAAAATTTTAGAATTTCTTCAAAAACATAAATTTTTTCTATTTTGCTTTTTGTTATCTTTTACCATTTTACTGTTTACTAGTAAAAATTCTTTTTTCTATCCCTTTAATGATTGGGTAGATGCGAATGCTTTCTTTACAGTAGGAAAATCGATGGTAAATGGAGTAGTTCCTTATCGCGATTTATTTGAACAGAAGGGACTTCTCTTGTATGTGATTTATGCGATTGGATATCTTTTTTCTCATAAAACGTTTTATGCCGTTTTTATTTTAGAAGTTCTCTTTTTTAGTGTTTTTCTTTATTATGTTCATAAAATTATTTCTCTTTACATCAAAGAGAAATATTCCTTTTTAATTCTTCCAATTCTTGCTTTTTTAATTACCACTAGTTTTGAGTTTGTTCATGGAGGATCAGCAGAAGAATTCTGTTTTCCCATGATTGCTGCAGCTATTTATTATTTCTTACGACATTTTGAGAAGAAGAAATTGAATTCTAAAGAATTTGTCATCCTAGGAATTTTAACTGGTTGTGTCTTTATGATAAAATATACGATGCTTGGCTTTTTTATCGGTGTTATATTTTTCCTAAGTATTGACTTTCTTAGAAAAAAAGATTGGAAATTCTTCTTTAAGAATGGTATCTTCTTCCTTTTGGGGTGTTCTATTCCGATAACCCTCTGTTTCATTTATTTGTTATATCATCATGCTTGGGGTGCTTTTATTGAAGATTATCTTTTGATTAATATGAAATATTATTCTGCTGGAATGAGTGCAAGTATTTTAGAGAAATTTAAGTCTATGATATCTATTCTCTGTACCTCTCTTGTCTATGGAAATGTATTACCTAAAATATTGTTTATGTGGTTTTTAGTTTTACTAATACCGATTCGAACGAATAAATTTGTAAAATTCTCCATTATTGGTCTTTTCATGATTGCTTTCCTTGTGAACTATTGGGGATTAAAAGCCTATGTCTATTACTTCTTGCCAATGTATATCTTTCTTCTTTTTCCACTATTGGGAATTTTCTCTTTTCTAGATCGTCATTATCCCTTTATCTTTAGTGATTTAGTTTTAAAGTTTACTGCACCGATTGTTTTTGTACTTTCTATTATCATTGGGTATGAGGGTGCTAATTACAGAGAAATGCTCTTTAAAGATCGAAAAGATATGTTTCAATATCAATATGCAGAATATATTCAACAGTTTGAAAATCCAACACTTCTAAACATGGGATTTTTGGATGCAGGACTTTATACAACGACAGGAATTGTTCCAAATACAAAGTTTTTTGAAGTACAAAATCTTTCCTATGACATTTTTCCAGATAATTTGGATGATATGAGAAAGAATGTAGAGGAACAGAATATCATGTTTATTCTCTATGTAACATCAGGTGATTTTGAGTACGTGCAAAGAAGTGCTTATTACATTTTTGATTCTTATGATTTAGTAAAATCATCTAGTTATGTTTATGAAGGAGCCATGATGAATGCTTTCTTGTTTCAGGTAAAACCAGAAAGCTAAGAATCTTCCTTAGAAAATTTACATTTTTACTGTCAATAATTTTTGAAAATGTCTCGAAAAAAACTAAACATTAACGGGAAATTTTAACCCGTTTTTTTCTTTACTTT
>CANQTT010000053.1 GCA_947626855.1 uncultured Bacilli bacterium | reverse complement strand
TGTATCAAACTTATGTCTTTTTATGAAATAAAATAGTGTCAGTGATTTTTCTCACCAACACTATTTATAATACAACCCAAAAAACTACCTCAATTCGGTAGTTTTATTTTGCCATCATATCGACAATTAAAGAACTTATTTCAGATGGATTATCAAGTGTTAATCCTTCAATTAAACGAGCTTGTGCATATAAAATTTGAGCATACTTTTTAACTTCCTCTGGATTTTCTTGATAGAGATCTTTTAATTTCGTAGTAATAGGGTGAGAATCATTAATCTCCATAACAGCTTTGGCTTTAATTTTATCTTCTGTTGGCATGGCACTCATAATCTTTTCCATTTCCATGGAAACAGGACCTTCTGTTGTAAGACAAACAGGGTGATTCTTTAATCGATTTGTAAATTTAACATCTGTAACGTTATCCTTTAAGGCATCCTTCATAAGGGTAAGTAAATCTTTATTATCCTCATTTTCTTTTTTGATAGATTCCTTTTCTTCCTCGGAGTCTAAATCTAAGTTTTCACTAGATACATTGACAAAATCTTTGCCATCATAGTTCATGAGAGTTTGAATGACAAATTCATCCGTATAATCTGTTAAATATAAAATTTCATAACCTTTATCTTTTACTTTTTCTACTTGTGGAAGAAGATTTATCTTATCAATAGATTCTCCCGCTGCATAGTAAATTTTGTCTTGTCCTTCTTGCATGTTTTGAAGATACTCTTTAAAAGTAATCATTTTTTCTTGTTTAGAAGAATAGAAAATCATTAAGTCTTGAAGAACATCTTTATGAATTCCAAATTGATTATAAATACCAAATTTTAGTTGCATTCCAAAGGCTTTAAAGAATTTCTCATAATCTTCTCTCTTTTCTGCAAGCATCGTTTCTAATTCTTTTTTTACTTTCTTTTCAATATTTTTTGCAATTAGTTGAAGTTGACGATCGTGTTGTAACATTTCTCTTGAAATATTAAGGGATAAGTCACTACTGTCAACAAGTCCTTTTACAAAACTAAAGTAATCAGGAAGTAAATCCGCACATTTCTCCATAATGAGGACTCCATTAGAGTACAATTCTAAGCCTTTTTCATATTCTTTTGTATAGAAATCATAAGGAGCATGAGCCGGAATATAGAGGAGAGCTGTGTAGCTTACGTTTCCTTCAACACTAGTATGGATTGTTTTCATAGCATCTTCATAGTCAAAGAATTTTTCATGATAGAAGTTTTGATATTCTTCGTCTTTAATTTTCTTTTTATCCTTTTTCCAAATAGGAATCATACTGTTTAAAGTCTCTATTTCTTTATGAACTTCTTCTTTTTCATCTTTTTTATGGGTATGTTCTTTTTCCATTTGAATGGGGTAACGAATATAGTCAGAATATTTTTTGATAATTCTTTCGATATTAGCGTCCTCTAAGTATTCCTGGTAACTTTCTTCTTCTGTATCCTCTTTAATTTGTAAAGTGATGGTGGTACCAACACTATCACGTTTTCCTTTGGAAATGCTATAACCATCTGCTCCACTAGACTCCCAAGTATAGGCATCAGATGAGTCAATAGAACGACTGGTTACTGTAATTTTATCACTTACCATGAAAGCAGAGTAAAAACCGACACCAAATTGACCAATGATATTTACATCCTCTTGTTTTTCTAATTCCTCTTTAAAATCTAAAGATCCACTTCTAGCAATAGTTCCTAAATTATTTTCCAATTCTTCTTCTGTCATACCACAACCGTTATCAGAGATGGTTAGAGTACGATGTTCTTTATCAATAGAGATTTCAATTTTAAATTCCTCTCTATCTATATGAACTTTTTCGTCCGTTAGGGAACGATAATATAATTTATCAATCGCATCACTAGCATTAGAGATTAATTCTCTTAAAAAGATTTCTTTGTTAGTATAGATAGAATTAATCATTAAGTCTAGTAATTTTTTTGATTCTGCTTTAAATTGCTTTTTTTTCATAAAAGCCTTCTTTCTAGTTGAGAGCTTCAACACTATTCATATTAGCACTATCTCTAGCACTTGTCAAGAATGAGTGCTAGAAAAGAATATTCTTTTCGAGATAGAAAAAAAGAAGAAAAGGTCATTGTTTCTAGAATCAGATTTGTGATATAATGAAGAAGATAATAGGGTAGAAGGGATGAGAGAATGAATAATACAAATAATTATTCAAATATTATTGGGTATGACCCACAGACAGGTCAACCTATTTATGGTTCTAATATGACACCAGGAGTTAATAACAATGTACCTAATTCCAATTCATTTTCCCCAGCACCACAACCAAATTGGAATGTACAATCTGCCAATAATCCTAATTTTTATAAGAAAAAATCAGGAGTTGGAAAATGGATTGCTTTAGGAGTTTTTGTTCTAATTATTCTTGTTGGAATTATAGCGGGTCTTGTCATCTTTTTGAAAAATGGGGATTCTAAAGAAAAAAGTAGGACTCTTATGATCTATATGGTAGGTGCTGATCTAGAATCCAGTAATGGATTAGCCACAACCGATTTAGAGGGTATGAACTATGACGAATTAGATCATGAAAATGTAAATGTTGTCTTGATTGTGGGTGGTTCCACAAGATGGAGAAACGATTATATCGATCCAAAGGAAACCTCTATTTTTGAATTGACAGCTGATGGTTATAAGAAAGTAAAACAACAGTCTTTACAAAATATGGGGGATGACGAAGTATTACGAGATTTTTTAAACTATGTTTATGAAAACTATAAAACCGATGAATATGATTTGTTATTTTGGGATCATGGTTCTGCTATTAATGGTGGAGAACATGATGAATTATCAGGAGATAATCTTTCTTTACAAGAATTAAATACTGCTTTAGCAACTTCTCCATTCGCAAATAAAAAATTAGAATCTATTATTTTCCGAACTTGTTTAAACGGTTCTTTGGAAGTAGCTGGTATTTTAAAAAATTATGCAAATTATTTAGTAGCTTCTGAAGAGATAACGATTGGCTATCGTGGGGAGGATGTTTTAGATTTTGTACATGAGATTGAACCAACTGATGATGGCTATGATATAGGCGTTAAGTTTATTAATTCTTATAAGGAACAAGTAAATAGTTATCGTGATTATTTCCATGCAGTTACAGGGGAAAGCGAGTATATTTATTCTACTTATTCGGTAATAGATTTATCAGCTATTGATGAGTTAGAAAAATCTGTTAATGACTTTTTTGATAGTATCGATATTGGAAGTAATTACAATACCATTGCTAAAGTAAGAAGCAATCTTTATCAATATGCTTATAATTTTGGGGACGAAAGTTCTTATGATATGGTAGATTTATATAACTTAGTATCAGGATTGCGTGATTTATCCCCAGAGAAAGCAGAGCGAGTTCTTACCAATCTTGAAAATATAGTTTTATACAATTATGCGACAAATGATCAATCTCGTGGACTTAGTATTTATTTTCCATTTAATGGGGAAGATATCTACAAACAATATTTCTTAAAAATTTATAAGCAATTAAGTTCTCTAGCACCTTATGGAAATTTTATAGAACGTTTTTATACGCTACAAAAAACTCCAACTGGCGGAACTTCATTTAGTAATACGGAATTAAAAGTTGATAGTAGTTCAGAAGCAGACTTTGTCCTAGAATTAGATGAAGATCAAAAAGCAGCTTTTGCGAAAGCAAGTTATTTTGTATTTAAAGCTGATGGAGAGGGATATTATCATCCAATTTATGTCGGTGGAGAAGTGTCTTTAGATGGAAATTTATTAAAGGCAAGTATTCGTGATAGACAATTAAAAGTAGTTTCTGATGAAGATGGTAGTGAGTATTTATTAACTCTTACAGAAACAGATGAAACAGATAGCTTTATAAAATATCGAGCAAGTGTTTTGCTAGAGGATTTCCGTTCAGAAGATCCAACAGAATGGCGAATGGATAATTCTGATATGTCTTTAATTTATGATAAGCAAAAAGGAACTATTCAAATAGGAAGTGTCATTTTAAGAAGTGATGATGAATTAAAACCTAATAGCGTTGCTGTTGATTTGAAAGACTATCAAGTATTAGCATTTGTAAATAGTAAATATAAGATTTTAGATGAAAATGGAAATTATAAAGAAGATTGGGAAGGTAATGGCATTATAGAAGGTTTTGAAGAAAAAGTTGATAAATTCCACTTTGAACTTCAAGATTTTGGTGATGATAGTGACTATTATTGTGTATTTGTCATTAGAGACATTTATAACCAAGTTTATTATTCAAAATTAGTAAAAATGAATTAAGGAAGTGTATATAGAAAATGAATAATCAGGATAATTTCAATCAAAACAATTTTGGCTTTTCAGGATCTCAGCCACCGGTAACACCAACACCAGTTCCAGCACCACAGCCACCGGTAGCACCAACACCAGTGCCAGCCCCACAACCTCCAGTAACTCCAACTCCAATGCCAGCCCCACAACCTCCGGTAACTCCAACTCCAATGCCAGCCCCACAACCACCGGTAGCTCCAACACCAGTGCCAGCCCCACAACCACCGGTAGCTCCAACTCCAATGTCAGCACCACCGTCACCTGTAACTCCAACACCAGTTCCAGCACCACAACCTCCGGTAACTCCAACTCCAATGCCAGCCCCACAACCACCGGTAACACCAACACCAGTTTCGGTACCACAACCTCCAGTAACGCCAACTCCAGTGCCAGCCCCACAACCTCCGGTAGCCCCAACTCCAGTGCCAGCACCACAGCCACCAATAAATCCAATGATGTATCAACAACCAATCCCTCAATATCCTGCTCAACCTTCTTTTTCCCAACCTACTATGCCACCAAAGAAGAGTAACAAAAAAATGATAATTATTGCTATTGTAATTGTAATTTTAGTAGTAGTTGCGGTAGTAGTAGCTTTCCTTTTATCGCCTAAGGATAAGAAGAAACATGATCCTGTTCAAGAATATGAGGAAAGCAATATGAATAGTAATAGCCTTAGCAATAGTAATACGAATAGTAATACGCCAGTTTCAAGCAATACGCAAACGTATAATGGTTTTGAATTTACGAAATTATCAGGATATAATTATTATGTAGAAGATAATGCTTTATATATTGAAAATAGTAGAGAAAAATATTCCATCAGTACGGTTTCTGCTAATATGGAAGATGTCCTTCCTCAATATGCTAATCTCCAACCTACTTTTGAAAGTCAAGGATTTACTGTTTCTAATTTAACAACAGCCACTTATCGAGGAAGACAGTTGATTACTTGCCATCTATCAAAAGATGGTGTTAATTATATGTACTATGCGATGCAATCTCCAAGCAATTTTTATATGTTTGAAGGGCTTATGGCTAATAGTTCTAATACTTTTGATACCTCTATGTATAATACGATAGCAGATATTGTTAATAGTTCGAAGTTACAGGGAAATTCAACGAATTTTTCAAATTCTTTAGGATCTATCGTTAAATAAAATTGAATGCTAAAAACATTCAATTTTTTTGTAAAAAAGTGTACACTATATTTTCTTTTTGTTTACACACATGCTATAATGAGTGCAGAAGGTGACTACTTATGCGTTTTGAGGGAATAGTTATGCTAGAAGAATCCATTACTAGAAGTTATGCTAATTTAACAGATTGTACGAATTGTATTTGGCGACGTGAAATTAAAGAAATTAAACCTATTGATGAGAAACATTTTATAGAGTATAGTTTAAAAGATTATCCTACCTTTTTTACTGTTTTAAAGAAAACAAAAAATAAAACATATGAGTTAGAATTTAGTAATAATGAAATGGAAGGAAATATACGATATCAATTTTCAAAAGAAGAAAAGAAAACGAAAATAGAAGTTTTTTTAGATGTTCAGTGGGTTAGTGAAAGGAATCATCTTTTAGCGAAATCAAGATTGAAAAAACATTGGAAAGATTTTTTACGGGATTTGGAAAAGGTAGGTCTTTAAAGCAATTTTTAAAGAAGAGATGAGTTGAATTTTTCTCTTCTTTTTAGTATACTCCTGAATTTATCAGTTTTATAAAGTCAAAGCCTCCCAAGCCCTTTGTTTATAAGGATTTGAGAGGTTTTTAAATGT
>CANQTT010000052.1 GCA_947626855.1 uncultured Bacilli bacterium | reverse complement strand
ATGACCTTCATCATCCTCTATAATTAGATTCATTTATCAAATTTATTGTCTACCAACACTATTTGACAAAGAACCCTCTTCGTCATGTTCTATATACATTTAGTATTTCCAAATTTCAAGATAGTACCTACTACATCACAATAATAAACCTACAAAAATTTTACTTAAAGTTTATCGGTGTCTATAAGCCGTTGTTTCCGTTTGAGAATTATCTGGAAACAAACTAAAGTCTTGTAAATATAAATCCTGTGATTCATCTCTACGACCTTGCATTCGATTAGCCGTTCCAAATAGATTTATATCTCTCATTACGGACTGAGTTTCAGGACGTTTCTGAACTTCAGGTTGCTGAAAATAACGTCTTAAGGAGGCTACTATAGAAGATGGTAATACTGCATCGTTTCCTATCATACTTCCGTAGTAAGTTGTTGCCACAAACCGTTTTACTTCTTCTGGTTCTCCTGCAAGAAAATCAGGTATTGTTTGAAGTTCGATAGTATAATTTTGGGCTCTCATTTCACGTGCAGTTTTTACTATGTCAGGAATTAGATAACCTTTACTGGCAGCATAATATTCGAATTCAGGTACCCATAATTCGCCATTGGCACTGATTGGTTCCCCATACAATTCCGACATAGCTTGTAGTTCAGTTTGAGAATTTCCTGGAACGGATATTTGTACCTTTCCAGCTCTTCTTCTACTATAACTAGGTTCAAACTCCACCTTTGGAGATGGTTGGGGAGAGGCCACGGTAGGTGTAGGACGTTTCTGAACTTCAGGTTGCTGAAAATAACGTCTTAAGGAGGCTACTATAGAAGATGGTAATACTGCATCGTTTCCTATCATACTTCCGTAGTAAGTTGTTGCCACAAACCGTTTTACTTCTTCTGGTTCTCCTGCAAGAAAATCAGGTATTGTTTGAAGTTCGATAGTATAATTTTGGGCTCTCATTTCACGTGCAGTTTTTACTATGTCAGGAATTAGATAACCTTTACTGGCAGCATAATATTCGAATTCAGGTACCCATAATTCGCCATTGGCACTGATTGGTTCCCCATACAATTCCGACATAGCTTGTAGTTCAGTTTGAGAATTTCCTGGAACGGATATTTGTACCTTTCCAGCTCTTCTTCTACTATAACTAGGTTCAAACTCCACCTTTGGAGATGGTTGGGGAGAGGCCACGGTAGGCGTAGGACGAACCCTTGCTGGCGGAACTTCTGCTCTCATTTGTGGTTTTGAAACATTGATTACTGGTTGTACCTGTGGTGTTCTAACTACTGTTTGTCGCTCTGAGGTTTTGGGTCTATTTTCAAAAGAAATTGACCTATTATATACTTCTTCACTCGCATACTGTTTTCCATCTTCTGTTACATAGAATCTTAAATCTTCACTAGAATTTGGTCTTCTCCCAGAAATAATATTTCCAGCATCAATTACCACACATCGTTCTATGTTCTTAACTACCCTATCACTTAAAAAGTCAATTGCATCATTATTGGAAATAGTAAATCCTAGTTTTGTCCTTTGAATTCTTTCTGAATTTAATCCACCACTTTCAAACAATGCATTTCTAAATTCATCAAAACTAATATCGTAAATCGTTAACGTTTCATTCGTTTTTACAGCTATCATGATAACACCCCTTCGCCTATTTCTATAAAGAGAATACCATATTTTCAACATTTTTTCAATATTAGATTCTTTCTTTCAATATTAGATTCTTTCTTTACAAGAAGTCAATTTCTTGTTTTTATCGCTCTTTAGAACTCTTTTTTACTAATTATCTTCTCGGATATTTTATAGGATATAAAGACCATAAGAATCGCCACTAGTATGACAAGGATGACTAGATAGTTTTCTAGAAAGGATAAGGCTTTAGCAATAAATGATAAATCTAGGTATTGGGTAAGAATTCTGCCTATAATAACTATGCCAAACACCAAAAGAAAGATTACAATCCTTGCCTTTTCTACTCCAAATTTATAAATAATGGGATACATAAAAGTTAAAACTAACAAAGTTCCAAAGATAGTACCTAACATGGAAACAAATATCTGTTCATAGGGAATCGTTTTTGTCTTTGCATAAGCAATGAGAAAAGATAGAAGAAGAGTAAGCACAGAAATTGCAAGAATCATAAAAATGGTTGCTACATACTTTGCTTTTACACTATTTTTTCTTCCATCAGGGAAAGAAATAGAATACGCATCCCATTTATTATAATTGTCATAACTGAAAGTTGAAATCATAATCATTACACACATAAATGGCAAGATAAAGGATATATCCATTTCTCCTAGAAAGCCCATTACCGTATATACAACAATTAATATTCCTAGCAATTTAAAGTTACTCTTCATCATCGCTAAATCTTTTTTCATAAAACCAATCATTCTTCTTCCCCCTTAATCATTAAAACCATAAGATCATCTAACGTTATTTTATCGATGACGGCTATTGCATATTTTTCTTTAAATGCTTTTTTATCTGGAACTAATACCTCATATTCATATTTTGTCTTTTTATATTTTATATAATCTTTTTTCTCAATACTCTTAAATTCTTTTTCCGTGCATTTTACAATCCCATACTGTTCTAATAATTCATCAGTTGTTTTAGATAACACAATTTCGCCATCATTAATAAACGTAATATAGTCAGCTATGTGTTCTAAATCTGTAGTGATATGGCTAGATAGTAAAATAGAACAATCCTCTTCTTCAATAAAACTTTGAAAAAGTTCTAAAACTTCTGCCCGAGCAACAGGATCGAGTCCAGAAGTTGGTTCATCTAATAGTAAAAGTTTAGGATGATGAGATAAGGCTGTTATAATTTCTAGTTTTTTTCTCATTCCTTTGGAAAAAGTTTTAATTTGTTTATTAGGCAATAAAGAAAATTCTTTCAAAGAATCATAAAATTTCTTAGAATCCCAATTTTGATAAATTCCTTTCATCGTTTGATTGATATCATTTGGGGTAAGAATTTCTGGAAAGAACATATCATCTAATACAACTCCAATATCCTCTTTTATTTTTTTCTCGTATTTACGATTATCTAATCCAAAAATATGAATTTCGCCACGATAGGATTGAATAATATTTAATATCGCTTTGATTGTTGTCGTCTTTCCAGCTCCATTTTCCCCAATAAAACCCATAATCATTCCTTTCGGCAAATAAAATGTTACATTTTTTAGTACAAAATTATCATAGGTCTTACATAAATTCTTAACTTCTAAAATATTTTCCATTTCTATTTATCCTCCTCATATAAGATTGTTAACATTTCCTCTAAGGTTTGTTTGCTGATACGATTCATTTTGGCCATAGTAACTGCCTTATCCATGAATTCTTCTATTTTATGAAATTGCTCTTCTAAGGCTACCTCTTTATTGATCTTAGCGACATAAAATCCCTTAGACGGAATATTTTTTACATACCCTTCTTTTACCAATTCTTCATAAGCATTTTTTGTTGTAATGACACTACATCGCAGATCTTTCGCTAAAGTCCTTATCGATGGCAATAATTCATTCTCCTTCAGCTCATTAGAAACGATTTTAACCTTTATTTGCTCTTTTATTTGTTCATAGATAGGAACACCATTTGAATTACTAATTATAATTTCCATAACCCACCTCTACTGTATATATAAATTATATACAGAATATATACAGTTGTCAATATAAAAAAAGATTATCTCTTTTATTCGATAATCTCATTTATAAAAAAAGGCTTCTGCATTTTACGCTCCCTTTTCTCTATTGATAAAATTCTTCCCATAATTTAGCATTTATAAATACTTTAGGAGATAAATGAAGTTTCTTAGAAAAAGCTTGAATCGCTTTAAAAACCTTTTTTGTGAAATAATAATGGTTTAGTTCCTCTAAGTCTATTTTATCTTCACATATAAAATTGATAGAAAATTTGCCATTTGTTATTCCAAACTGAATGTCATAGATGTATTGATATTGCCGATTTCCTTCTACTTGTTTTCCAACTTCGCTTATTCTAGATTTTTTAATATCTATTTTATCAGACAATATAATTACTAGCTGAATGACGTTATCCGTATCAAATCCATCACTATGATTTTTAATCGCCTCTAAGAGAAAATCTTTATTTTTTAAGGGGATATGGTTTTCTTCCAAATATTTTTTCGCATATTCATAGCTTCTATAGGCATGATTTTCTTTTCCTTCTATACAACCAGTATCGTGCAAAAGAGCAGCGATTTTAGCTTCACAAATAAAATCTTCATCATATCCCAATTGTCTTAATATCTTTTCACAATAAGTTACTACATTGTTAACATGATTATAGTCATGATAAGCATAGCCACCGCCAGCCTTTTCTTTTTCATGAATTTTTTCATAGATTGCTAGTATGGATGGATCATTCTTTATTTTATCAAAATAATTTATCATACATTTTCTCCTTCTAACCATCTTTTTGTCATTACCAAGACAATATTCTCTATTTTCAGATATCTCACATCAAATGCATTATATAATAAAAAATTGTAATTTACATGAAACCGTTTATAACCTCAACGATTCCATTGAAGGTACTTTCTTATCTAAAAAATTTAAGAAAAGTTATTGGGAATATCTTATCTATTCCTCTATTGAAGGAGTAGGTTCTACTTTATAAATCTTTTTCTTATAATATTTACTAATTGACGTATTAGGCCATTCTTCTGAAGAATATCCAACATCACTAAAATATAAAAGTTTTGACTTCGATTCTATCTCTTTTACTTCAACAACTTCTAAGGTTTCATCGTTATAACGTTGTATTCTTTCGTCCATTTCTTTCGCATACCGCGAAGCAGTATGATTTAAAAGTTCGCGACAAGCAATAAAAGAATTTGATTTCTTCCCATTAACTGGTAAGAGAAATAAAGCAATTAGACATAGACAGCTAAGGAAAGCAATAGAATAGTTTGCTTTAGACGTAGAAAATTTTGGAAGATTAAGATATCCTCTTACTGTTAAGAATAACCACAGCATCGTGTAAATAATCCAACTAAAGATCATGAAAGTAATCCAAATAACATTGGTTAATCTACCTGCTCCAAAGCTTTGCATTGCGTAATATGGAACACAGAACATTCCACATAAGATGATTATCATAATCAATAGAGTAAACAAAATCTGTCGCAAAGAAATATTTTTCCATTTTTGCTGATTTTTCTCTACAATTGCAAGAACAAATGGAGTGATTACCAAAAGACTTAAAAGCCAAGTCAAAGAAAACCAACTTCCAGATAATTGATAAACATGTTTAATCGTTGCAAAGATAGTGTTGAATGCAGATTGTCGCAAAAGTGCATTCTGACGAATAGCAGTACCAGGAGCAACCATCACAATTCCAAAACCAATGATGGCAGAAGTCAAAGGAAGTAAGAAATCACAACGTTTTTTAAAAAGCCAATAAATAGTAAGAGACAAAAGAATCAAGATATTTAAGAAAGCAGTAACATGATTTGCACCAGATATTAAAAAAGATAAAACGGTACTAACGAGGATCCATGCAATACGTATTTTTTTATTTTGGTGGAATCCCACTTCAATCAGTAAACATAGATTGAAAAAAGTCGCAAAAACCCATGGCATATAATTGAGAGCACCATTATACCAAAATAAACCTTCTACAGGAGATGGAAGTAAAAGCGTTAAAACTGTTAGTAACGTCAAAGAAAATACAATACAAAACAGAAAAGATTTTTTGAAAAAATGTTTATTTAATATATAAATAGATCCCAATAAACAAAGATAACAAATACCCAGAACAATAAAGGTTGTTAAGGCATACATCTTTTCTCCAAAAATACCTGGTTGAAGAGACAAAATAAATGCTGAAATATATAATCCTTGCCAAGAATTATAAAATGATATATCTGTTTTCCAGGCCGCTGTTAAAAGATGAAAACCAGTACTAAGTCCTGAATGGTTTTCAACTACTTCATGTGTCAATATAGAATAATCATAATCATCTGCACAAGGACGATTATATTTAGATATTATAAACAAAGGCAATAATAACGCTAAACATAAAATTAAAATTGTAAAAAGGACTTTTGGTTTTTCTTTAGAATCTTCTAATTTCATTTTTTCTTTCATAATACTTCTTTTACTCCTTTTAAAACATTATTTTCGCTATTTTGGTATTTCTATCTTAGCTTATCACATTATCCCCAAATTCTGTCACTTATTAGCATTCTAGCACTAAAACATTTGTTCGTCAATATATTTTGTTATATTTTTGATACAAAGATATTCTTGTAAAAAAACAAACCATTCAGCTGGTCTGCTTACAAAATTAGGATTTTTTAATCATCCCATTTGTTATATTCTTCATCAGATACAGGTTCTAGCCACTCATTGGAAGTGCTTTCCCCTGGTACTTCGACAGCAATATGACTGAACCACGTTTTCTTGGTCAAATGACACAATAAAGTTTTCTTCCTTTTTTCTTGTTTTCCTATCATCTATTTCAAATT
>CANQTT010000051.1 GCA_947626855.1 uncultured Bacilli bacterium | reverse complement strand
GAGATTAACTTCAGGAACGGATAGTGCGGTTAAAATACTAGTAGATCCTAATAAATAAGTAGTAGAAATACTACTTTTTTGTATTTTTTTAGATTTCATGGTATACTAAGCAAGTAAAAAATAAGAAATTGAGACGTGAAAAGTGTCAAAAAAATACAAAGGGATTGACAAGGTTGTGCATAACTTTTTATCATTTCATAGTTTATGTACATGAATGTTTGTAAAATAGGGGCTTATGAAAGTAATAACAGTTAAGCAACCTTTTGCTACTTTAATAGCAGAAGGTTTCAAAGAATATGAATTTAGAACTTGGTATACTCATTATCGTGGAGAGATTTTGATTCATGCCGGAAAAGGAATTGATCAAGAAGCTATGAAAAGGTATGAGTATTTGCATTTGCAGTATCCTACTGGGTGTATTCCTATAGATGATTCTATGAGAAAAAAATTAAAGGACCAAAATCCTATGGTATATCATGGAATCATAAAGAATCCAGATTGGCATGGATATGGGTTTCAATTAGAAAATATTCAGAAGCTAAAACCTATTTTTATCAAGGGTAAGTTGGGACTTTGGAATTATGATGGAAAAATGGAGACAATAGATAGCGGATTATAGTATTTATAATCCTTTTTTATAGATTGCGAAATTCATGAGTTGATGATATAATGATTGGGTTGACACGAAATTTTATCAAAACTAGGAAATAAGAGTTTTAGGAGGATAGGATGATACTTGCTATTTTTTTGTTAATTATAGGTTTTCTTTTATTAGTAAAAGGGGCAGATATTTTTGTTGACAGTTGTAGCAATATTGCTAGAGCATTGGGCATTTCTTCTTTAATTATCGGTCTTACTATTGTTTCCTTTGGAACAAGTGCTCCAGAAGCTGCGGTTAGTGTGGTCGCATCTTTATCAGGGAAAAATGATATTGCTTTAGGAAATGTAGTCGGTTCTAATATTTGTAATCTATTATTAGTTTTAGGAGCTAGTGGTATTTTTGGTACCTTAACTGTGAAGCGAAAGATTGTCTTTCGAGATGTTGTGTATTCCGTTTTTTCAAATATCGTCTTAATTATTTTAACTTTAGGCTTTTTTATTGAAGGAGAAAAAACGGGAGTTCTTACTAGAACAAACGGACTTATTTTGTTATGCTTCCTAGCGATTTATCTCTATGCATTATTAGTTGATGCGAAAAGAGGAAACCGGGAACAAACGGAGAAAACCAAGATGAGAGCTAGAGACTTTCTTTTTATGATAATTGGTCTTTTAGGGGTTATTTTAGGGGGACAGTTAGTTGTTGATAATGCTACAGAAATAGCAGAAATTTTAGGCGTAAGTGATAATGTCATCGCTTTAACCGTAGTAGCGATTGGTACTTCTCTTCCAGAATTAGTAACTTCTGTGGTTGCTTCTAGAAAAGGAGAAACAGATATTGCTATTGGAAATGTTATCGGTTCTAATATTTTTAACATTTTCTTTATTTTAGGACTTTCTAGTACAGTAAGTCCTATCACATTCGGGATAGACTCCATGGTAGATATTCTTATTCTTTTCACTGTTGGTCTATTAATCTTTTTCTTATTATTAGGAAATTATCGAATTGGCAGAAAAAAGGGATGGTTATTTTTAACTCTTTATGCTGCTTACACAATCTTTATTTTAGTGCGTTAAAAGGGATTGGTATCAATCCTTTTTTTGCTATTTTGTTAGTTTAAAAGGAGATGTTTCGATGAGAATAGAAAGTATTTTTCAAAATTTAGAATATTTAGAAGAAGTAGCTAATCTGACCGAAAAAGAGTGGGGACATTGGTCTAGCAGGGAAGAGTATCAAGAAAAAGTAGAAAAAAAGAAAAGAAAAATCTTAGCTGCCCAAGGAATGAGAGATTATGAAAAATTATTATTATTAGAAGGTAACACATTAATAGGATTTGTTTCTTTGTTTCCCCATGATGGAGAAGAAAGGTTAGATTTGGCACCATGGTATGCTACTATGTATATCAAAAAAGAATATCGTGGAAAAGGATATTCTAAACTATTAAAAGATGCTCTTCTTAAAGAAGCTAAAAAAAGAGGCTTTCAAAAAGTATATTTAAAAACAACTTTAAAGAATTATTATGAAAAAATGGGAGCTATTTATATGGAACAATTATTAACTGGTGAAAAACTCTATTATTTTAATTTGGAAGAATCTAGATCTAACTAGATATTGAAATCTGTGTCAAGAAAACAATTAAAGTCAAAGGATACAAGTAGTGCGGTTGAAAGTAAAAAAAAGAAGAATTCTTACGAGAATTTCTTTTTTATGAAGTAGTTATTTGTTGATAAAACGCCTCGGTTAATTCTGGATGATTCTTTCGATATTCGTTTAAAAAGACATCGTCAGAATAAGTAAGTTCTATTTTTAAATACGTGAAATCTTTAATTTTTTTATTTTCTAAAAAGCCATTTTGAAGAAGATTTTCAATGGTTTGATATTCTACGTTGTCTAGCAGGACACTTAATCCTTTGGATCTTTCCTCTTGAAAATCTGATTGTGTGAAATCCCAAATACTTACAGGATGTGCTTTATCCCGATAATAAATTTTAAAATCTGTAACAGACTCTAATTTATTTTCTTTAGAGAATTGAATAGATCTTTGTAAGTATAGATAAAAGGTATTCAAATCTACAATATAAGTGTATTTAGAATTATTTTTCTTAAAAAAATGGAACATAACAGCCTCCTTACTAATTTCATTTTATCATAGGGCTTCTCTTTTGTAAACGATTGAAAAGGGATAAATAGGGATGCTTTCTTAGGTGTTCCATGATATACTTATTTTAGGAAAGGTGGAAGAAATATATGAAAAAAAATATTCAAACGACAGAGGCTATTTTCCCAATGCCAGTCTTAATGATTGCTACTTATAATGAAGATGGAACAGTCGATGTCATGAATGCTGCTTGGGGAACTATGTTAGAAAGAAATTATGTAGCTCTCAATTTGACCGAAACGCATCGGACAGTTCAAAATATAAAAGCAAGGAAAGCCTTTACAGTTAGTATTGCCGATGCATCTCATGTAAAAGAGGCTGATTACTTTGGTATTGTATCTGGAAATACGACTCCTAATAAATTTGAAAATAGTGGGTTAACGGCGATTCCTTCGTCTTGTGTAGATGCTCCCATAATACAAGAATTTCCAATTTGTATAGAATGTGAGTTTGCGGAATATCAAGATCAAGAATTTGGTTGTGGAGTAGTTGGAAAAGTTGTAAATGTTTCTGTTGAAGAATCTGTTATGACGGAAGGAAAGATAGATATATCAAAAGTGAATGCCATTGCTTTTGATCCTTATACTCATGGATATTATAAAGTTACCGAAAGAGTTGGCGAAGCTTTTAAAGACGGTTTGAGTCTTAAAAAATAATTTTGCATCCTTCTCTTTTTGTAGTATACTTTTAATAGTAGGAGTAGAAATTACTTCTATGTATTTCATCTAAGAAAATACAAAAAAATAGAAAGAAAGGAGAAAAATATGAAAGCTAAGGAAGGGAATTCTATTGTTGTTATCCTTTTAAGTGTCATCATTATTCTTTTAGTAGCTGGACTTGCCTTTTTCTTATTTCGATATGAGGCATTAGATGAAAAATATGATGATCTAGAGGATCAATATGAAAAATTAGAGCATAATAGTCCTACGAATGTTCCGGACAATTCTTCTTCTAGTATCAATTCTAATTCTAATAGTAATGTCAGTAATTCGAATGTATCTAACAATACAATTTCAAGAGATCAAGCACTCCAGATTGCTTTAGATGACTTAAAAGTATCTAAAAGTGATGTTTATGAATTAGATGTAGAATTAGAAAATAAAATCAGATATGGTGGAACTGTTTTCGAAGTAAGTTTTGACTATAATATGTATGAATATGAATATTATATTGATCCAACAAGCGGAAAAATTTTAGATTCTTTTAAATCAATTGATTAACAAGTCATTATCATGACTTGTTTTCATATAGAAAATGGTGATTAGATGATTTTAAATGTAAGTGGAAGAACCGATATCGTTGCTTTTTATACGGACTGGTTTATGAGAAGATATCGAGAAGGATATGTCGATGTTAGAAATCCTATAAATCCTAAATTAGTTAGTAGAATTTCTTTTCAAAATGTTGATTTAATTCTTTTTTGTACGAAAAATCCACTTCCTATTTTAAAATATCTTTCCGATATCCATAAACCTATTTTATTTCACGTTACTTTGACTCCTTACAAAAAGGATATTGAACCTAACGTTCCTCCTAAAGGAAGAATCATAGAGGCTATTAAACAGATTTCTAAAATTTTAGGTCCAGAGAATGTTGTAGTACGGTATGACCCCATTTTTTTAAGTCACAAGTATTCTTTAGAGTATCATCAAAAAGCGTTTGAAAATTTGTGTTCTTTATTGGAAGGATATGTTCAAAAAATCATTGTTTCTTTTCTAGATGATTATAAAAGTGTTAGAAAAAATAAGAATATTTTAAAGAACAGGGAACTAACAGAAGAAGACTATAGAGGAATTGGTATGTCCTTTGCAAGGAGTGCCAAAGAACATGGAATGACAGTCCAAACTTGTTTTGAAGATAGAACTCTTAAAGAATATGGATTTCTAGAAGGAGAATGTCTTTCTCATGAACTTGCCTATTTACTTACGGGAAAAAAGTATAAGGAATGGAAAGCTAGAAAGGGGAGCAAATGCCATTGTGTGGAAATGGTCGATATCGGTTCTTATAATTCTTGTACGCATCTGTGTAAATACTGCTATGCCAATTATGATGAAAGTCAAATTATCAAGAATAAGAGTCAACATAACCCAACTTCTTCTTTATTAATTGGAAATCTACGAGAGGATGATATCATTAAAGAAAGAAAGTAAAAAATATGTTATAATAAAAATGTTATAGAAAGAAGGTATTTTATGTGTACTGCTGCAACATATTCAACAAAAAATCATTATTTTGGTAGAAATTTGGATTTGGAGTATTCTTATCAGGAAACGGTTACTATTACGCCTAGAAACTACTCTTTTTCTTTTCGAGGAGGAAAAACAATAGATTCCCATTATGCTATGATTGGAATGGCTTATGTAGCTAATCAATATCCTCTTTATTATGATGCCATTAATGAAAAAGGATTAGGAATGGCTGGTTTAAATTTTCCTAAAAATGCAGATTATAAAGAATTCGTTGAGGGAAAAGATAATGTTGCTCCCTTTGAATTTATCCCTTGGATTTTATCACAATGTGCAACGATATCAGAAGCTAAGAAATTATTAGAAACGATGAATCTTGCTCAAATAAATTTTAGTGAGGAACTTCCTGCTTCTCCTCTTCATTGGATTATTTCAGATAAAGAGTCTTCTATTACGGTAGAAAGTGTGAAAGATGGATTAAAAGTATATGATAATCCAGTGGGAATTCTAACAAATAATCCTACCTTTGATATTCATATGTTTAACTTAAATAATTATCAAAACTTAACCATTGAACCAATTGAAAATCATTTTTCTAAAAAGTTATCTTTAGATGCCTATAGTAGAGGGATGGGAGCGATAGGTCTTCCAGGGGATTTATCCTCTGCTTCTCGTTTTGTAAAAGCAGCTTTTACAAAAATGAATTCCCTATCAGGTGATTCTGAAGAAGAAAGTGTTAGTCAATTTTTCCATATCCTACACTCTGTTGAACAGCAAAGAGGATGTGTTCATATGGGAGAAGATAAGTATGAAATCACGATTTATAGTTCTTGTATGAATATGGATTTAGGAATTTATTATTATACAACTTATGATAATCATCAAATTACGGCTATTGATATGAATAAGGAAGCATTAGAGAGTAGTGATTTAATTTCCTATCCATTGATTACAGGAGAACAAATTCACTATCAAAATTAAGAATTATCTTAAAGTGGGTGAAAAAGTGGATTATTTAACAATAAATTCAGAATTTGAAAAAACAATAACGCAGTTGCTTTTGCAAAGTGGATTGTCTTTGGAAGATATTGAAGTGATTTTAAAAGAAGGTTATTATCGTTTTGAAAACAAAGAAGAAGATGCCAGAAAACTTCTTTTATCTAATTTTAATCCTGATGAGTTTATGGAGGTTTTAGAAGGGCTTTCAGATGGATATTCCTTAGAGGAATTGACAACAAAATTGGGAGGAAAGAATGAAAAACTAACCGCTTTCAAAAACTTTTTAAAGAAAAACTCAATTTCTCTTGAATCTTGTTTAGCATTTCATCAATACACCGTAGATAGTAAGATGATATTAGATGCGAAGAGAGGAATTCCTAGAGAAGAAATTTTAGCGAAAATTCTTTCCAATTTTCATAGTCGTATGGAAGAGTATAGATTCCCTAAAGAACAAATTGATCTTTATGAAAACTATGTAAAGACTTTAGATTATTCTCTTCCTCTGAGAGTGTAAAAAACTTTGTGTAAAGTTACCTATCTATGGTAATAAGGATATTAGAGATTGATTATGTCAGTCTCT
>CANQTT010000050.1 GCA_947626855.1 uncultured Bacilli bacterium | reverse complement strand
AAAGTAATAACAGTATTAATTTTTTTATCAATTATTGCTTGTTTTAATCTTTCAAATGCAGGTCTTTTATTTCCTTTTTTAGCACTTATGCCTGAATCTTCATAAAAATCATAAATTTCAAAATTATTAAACTTACAAAATTCAATTAATCTTTTTCTTTGCTCAGGTAAACTAAATCCTAGTCTTGCCTGATCTTCTGTACTAACTCTTAAATACAAACCACAAATTCTTTTTTCTTCCAACTAAAATCATCTCCTTTTCTTATTTTAAATTCAAAAAAGAGAAGTAAAGGTACTACTATAAAATAATACTTTCACTTCTCTAAACTACATTGTAAGACTCTTGGTAACTAGGTTACCATCTATATTAATTATACAACATTTGTCGTAAAAAGTCCATTGTCTAGGAAGTGGTGTATTACTTGATTTTATTGATATATTCTTCTAAATCTGATAATTCAATTTTATTTTTCAAATTTTTAATATAAATATCAGTAGAATAATTAAACGCAAGAAATGTTATACCTTTGATAATAATTCTATGAGGTTCTACATAGTTAAGATTAGATTTATCAATCTTTCTAATACTGCCGTTAATGAAAGTAGGAGTTGTCTTACAAAACTCATAAATAAACTCTAATCTTTGTTTTAAAGATTTTTCAAAGGGTATTTCTTGCTTAAGTATCTTAATCATAAACACCATCCTTCCTTTAGGATGATTTCTTTGTAACAACAAAAAAACCAATCTTTCGATTGATTTCTATATATCAATGTCCGAAAAGTTCGAACAGATTCGTCAATGGAGCAAGTGACCAGAATCGAACTGGCATCCCAGCCTTGGCAAGGCCGTGTACTAACCATTGTACTACACCTGCAACATATATTCATTATACCATAAAAACTAGAAATGTCTAGATAAAAATAAAAAAAGTTCTATCCGCGTTATGAAAAGACAAAATAGGGAAAAATAAATCTAGCATGGAATCTATCTAAAAGATGAAACATCTCGGTACATTTTATGTTATAATGATCTGATAGGAGGGATATTTTGAATTCATTATTAGAAAATGTTACTGTATATAAACAGAATACCATTCGTATAGACGATATCTATTTTGATCCATATTTAATAGATCAAGAAACACATGATGCTAGAATTATCATGATTACACATTCTCATTATGATCATTTTTCTGAAGAAGATATCGAAAAAGTTAGAAATCAAGAAACTATTTTAGTTATTCCGAAAGATTGTCTTGTAAAGGCACTTTCTCAATTTGATAAAAATCACATCATCTTAGTAGAACCAAACCAAGATTATATTATTGGGGATATTCGAATTCATACGATTCCAATGTATAATTTGGATAAAGCCTATCATCCTAAAAAAAATAATTGGGTTGGATATCTAATGGAATATAATGATATATCTTATTATATTGTAGGAGATTCTGATGCTACAGAGGATCTTCTTCAAACGAAGTGTGATGTATTATTCATTCCTATTGGTGGAAACTATACGATGAATTATGAAGAAGCAGCTGAAGCTACTTTAAAAATTCAACCCAAAGTCGTTATTCCTACCCATTATGGAGTGGTTGTAGGAAAGATAGAGGATGGTCAAAAATTTAAAGAAAAATTGGATGGCCAAATTCCTTGTCAATTGTATCTAAAATAACATTTTTTGTTATTTTTTTCTTTTCTTGTCATATTTTATGATGAGGTGTATATGAAAAAAGTAGTATTGTTGTTTGGAGGGGAAAGTTTAGAACACGAAGTTTCTCTTTCCTCTGCCCAATCTATATTAGAAAATATAGATACGAAGAAGTACCAGATTTTTCCCGTATTGATTAGTAAACAAGGTAAATGGTACCTTTTGGAAGAAGAAAATTTTTCAATTCCTTTTTCTCAACAGGAAGCCATGGAAGAAATTCCTAATATCCTTTCTTTTTTGCAAGAAGCTGATATCATTTTTCCTATGATTCATGGGGCATATGGAGAAGATGGAAGATTGCAAGGATTTTTAGAACTCTTTCATATTCCTTATATAGGATGTGATAGTAAAACTAGTATGATATGTATGGATAAAGAATTCATGAAACAAGTAGCCAAAGAAAATAACATTCCGATTGTTCCTTACAGTCTTTTAACACCTAAAAATCGCAAAGATATTAAGAACTTTCCGGTTATTGTAAAACCGGCTAATGGAGGCTCTTCCATCGGCATAGGGGTAGCTTATCGACCTAAAGAACTTTTGCAAAAATATAAAGCAGCATATGCTTGTGATTCTAAAGTTATCGTTGAAAAATATATCCATGCGAGAGAATTAGAAGTAGCAGTTTTGATTTCTAGAAAAAAACAGTTGATATCTTCGATTGGTGAAATTTTAACCAATCAGGAATTTTATAGTTATGATAGAAAGTATGTAAATAGTTTATCAACGACAACGAAAGCAACTCTTTCCAAGCAGACGAAAAAGGAAATTTATGACATGGTTCGTAGAATTATAGAGATTTATTCTTTAAAAGGATTTGCTAGAATTGATTTCTTCTATGAAGAAGAAACCGGTAAAATTTATTTTAACGAGGTAAATACTATTCCTGGTTTTACTACGATTAGTATGTATCCAAAACTATTTGAAGAAATAGGAATTCCATATTCTAAATTATTGTCTTTCTTATTAGAATCCAATTAAGAAACAATTTTTTCTAAAAGAAATGAAATTCTAAGGAAGAAATTTAAAAAATTTCTTTTTTTGTGGTATAATACTTCTAGAATAGAGGTTATACTATGAAGAAAAAGGTACAAACTACTTCTTGGTTGGATACGATTATTTATATTATTATCCCCATTATTATGATTTTGGGGGGAATCCGATTAATAAGAGGAATTGTTCATTTTTCTTTTACGATTCCTTATATAATTTCTTTTCTACTAGAAATTCTCTTTTTATTCTACTATGGCTATATTGCTTATTATGTTCATAAAAGGGATAAACGGTCTTATTTTTTATTACTCAGTTTGGTATGGTTATCAGCCATTCAGACAAGTTTAGATGTTGCGAATACTAGGACAATTAATGATGGAAACAATTTTTTTCTTGTTTTTGCTATTTATCTAGGAATTTGTTATATTGTTTGGATTTATCCAAATCAGATTTATTTCAAAAAAAGGCAGAATTTGTTTCAAAAAACGAATCCGACTTTAACAGAGATTTTTCGCGAAAAGAAAGAAACTCTTTTTAAGAAAAAAGAATCAGAGAAAATAGAAAAAAAAGAAGATAGAAAAAAGTAAAAAGGGAGGATATTTTATGGATTTAGAAGAATATAGAGATATTGTTGAGATGAGGAATTCTACTTGTAAAGAATCCATCTCTATTATGAAAGAAAAGCCAGATATGATCTATCCAGAAGCTTGGGAAGAAGCCATGAAGGAATTATTTGGTTCTTATTTTCCCATGATTCAACATAATAATAGCCAAGAATTAGATGAAATTATTGAATCAAAAGCAAAATCAGAATTAAATCCGGAACTTCGGGTGGATTTTTATGATTCTGAACAGTTAATGGCTATTTTAGCAGCGAAAAGAATGGGAGTAGAGGATATAGAAGAATATGTTAATATTTTTCAAACTCCAGAACAGATTCGTTTTTTAGCACTCGCTTCTTTGATGAAGATTGATGTTACTCCTTACGCTTTAGATTTAAAATTTGATCCAGATGTAGAAATGAAAAAGTTATTAGAGCAACAGGGATAAAGAGGCAAATTGCTTCTTTTTTCTTTTTAGATTATAATGAAGTTGGTGATAGGATGAGTAGGGTATTATTAGTAGAAGATGATAAGACAATTCAAAAGGGGTTGAAATTTTCTTTAGAACAAGAAGGTTTTGAAGTAGAGACTGTTTCCTATCTATCAGATATTTTTTATGAAAATATTGACATTATGATTTTAGATATTATGCTTCCAGACGGCGATTCCTTAGAACTTTTTCCAGATATTCGTAGAAAAGGGAATATCCCTATCTTATTTTTAACAGCGATTGACTCGGAAGATACAATTGTTAAAGCATTTTCTTTAGGAGTAGATGATTATATTACGAAACCTTTTCGTACCAGAGAATTAATAGCGAGACTAAATCGGCTTTTACAAAAACAGACAGATAAAATTACGCACGGTGAGATTGAAATTAATCTTCAAAGTAGAAAAGTCTTTTTGAATACAAAAGAAGTTTTTTTTACCCCTTTAGAGTATAAACTTTTAGTCATGCTTTACAGTAATATTGGAAGAGTTATTACTAGAGAACAAATTCTAGATAGAATTTATGATATATCTGGTAATTTTGTAAATGATAATACACTTACTGTTTATATGAAGCGAATTCGAAAGAAGATAGGGGAAGATAAAATTTTAACAGTAAAAGGAATTGGATATCGGGTGGATTAAATGAAAAAAAATAATTTTTTAAAAATCCTTTTCTTTCATTTTTGCTTTTTAGTTCTTGCTATTTTTCTTCTTGTAGTAGCAAATCATAGAGAATATCAAAAGTTTACAGTATCCATTAATTCCTATTTAGGAGGGATTATTGACTCCTTAGAAAAACATTATCCTGATTTATCTAAAGAAGAAATTATAGAATTATTAAATGCCCAAAATACGAAAAGTGAAACCTTAGAAAAACTAGGAATCAATCAGAACTCTATCGCTATCTTAACTTTGCAGAAAAATCAAAAAAATAATCTATGGATAGGAATTTTATCGATTCTTTTCGTAGATGGTTTAGGACTTCTCTTTTTCTTCTGGTATCATCACCGTCAAAAGAAAAAAATAGAAGAGATTACGGACTATCTAAAAGAGATTAATAAAAAAAATTATAAGTTGAATTTAGAGGATGAAAAAGAAGATGATCTTTCTCTTTTAAAAAGTGAACTCTATAAGATTGTTGTCATGCTTAAGGAAGAGAGTGAAAATGCAGAGAAGGAAAAGAAATCTTTAAAGATATTAGTAGAAGATATTTCTCATCAATTAAAAACACCGATTACTTCTATTCGCATTCTTTTAGATAATTTAGAAACTATAGAAATGCCAGAGGAAACTAAAAAAGAATTTTTACACGATATTAGTACACAAATTGAAAAAATGAAGGCTTTAACAATTTCTCTTTTAACGTTTGCTAGATTTAATGCAGGCGTTGTAGAATTGGAGAGAAAACCATTTTTATTAGCTGATTTTTTTAAGGAATTAGAAAAAAATGTAGGTGTTTTATTGGATCTTCATGGATTAACATTAGAAGTGATAGGAGATAAAAAAATAAAAATGGTAGGAGATTATCGATGGGAGCTAGAAGCTGTTACCAATATTGTAAAGAATGCTATCGAACATTCTAAAAGAGGTGGAACTGTTAAAATTTCCTATGAAGAGACGCCGTTTTATACAACGATTCGAATTCAGGATGAAGGATTAGGAATTTCTAAGAAAGATCAAAAACATATTTTTGAAAGATTCTATAAGAGTGAAACGGCCAATTCAGAAAGTTTTGGTATTGGTCTTTCTTTATCCAAAATTATTATTGAGAAAGATAATGGTACCATTTCTTGTGAATCCCAAGAAATGGTAGGTACTACTTTTGAGATAAAATATTTAAAGAGTAATGAAGAAGTCACTTTATAGTCACTTCTTTTTTATATGATGTTAGGGAGGTGAGATATGAAATTATTAAATGAATTAACAATTCGCAATTTGAAACAAAATAAAAAAAGAACGATGGTAACTATCATTGGTATCTTTCTTTCTACTTTTCTAGTTGCCTTAGTAGCTGGTATGGGAAGTAGTCTTTTAAAAAGTTTAGAGATCAATGGAATAGAAGAAGAGGGAAATTATCATATCTATATTTCTAATGTCAAGAAAGAAGAATTTTCCCTTCTTGCGAAAAATCGAGAAGTGGATGGGTACTTTTATTTTAGTGAAATAGGGGTTTCTCTTCTTTCGGAAGAAGAGAAAAAGGAAGCAGTACCATCTAAACCCTACTTACAAATTGTTGGGTTTAGTGAGAATACGAAAGAGAATTTTCCCATCCATTTAGTGGAAGGAAGATTACCCATCCGGGAAGATGAAATTCTTTTAACCGAAGAGTATGCAAATCTTTTAGAAGATTCAATAAAAGTAGGGGATACTCTTACGTTAGAAGTAGGAATTCGTGAAGATAGAAATGGGAATCGTCTTTCCAAAAAGGATTCTTTAAAAATATGGAATTCTAAAACAGACGAAGAAATTATAAAAGATTATGAAACCTTAGAAACCATTACCAATCCTATCACCAAGACATATCAGGTGGTAGGAATTGCTGAATTAGAAGAAAAGTTTGTGGGATGGACTTCTGATCTTCCTTATTATGTCGCTTATACAGTGATTTCTTCTCCCCAAGATTATAGTGATATCTATCTTCATTTAAAACATCCTGGAAATTATGAAAAGATTTTAAATCGTTTGGTTTCTTCTTTATCCAGTCATGTTTCTTGTGAAGAAAATAATTGGTGTTCAGAAACTAGTTATAATGATATGGTATTGACTTATATGCTAAGTAGTTTGGATGGTAATATGGCTCTTGCTTTATTAGGATTTCTGATTATCCTTTTAGCGATAGTCGTTGCCGTTTCTGTCATTACTATTCGTAATAGTTTTAGTATTTCAACATCAGAGCGATATCGCCAATTTGGCATGTTATCCAGTGTGGGAGCAACCAAAAAACAGTTATTCTTATCTGTTTTACTAGAAGGATTTTTCTTAGGAGTAGTAGCCATCCCACCAGGACTTTTCTTAGGAGCAAGTTCTGTTTATGGTATGGTAAGCTTTTTAAACCATACTTTAGCTGATTTTATGGCTCGTCCTTTTTTCCATTTCTATTTACCATTTTGGGCTTTTCTTCTTATGATTGTGTCTATTTTCCTAGTTGTCTTCTTATCGACTTTGACACCTGCTTTTCTTGCTTCGAAAATGACGGTTTTAGACGCTAT
>CANQTT010000049.1 GCA_947626855.1 uncultured Bacilli bacterium | reverse complement strand
TACAAAATTTGCCAAAAAAATAACCATTTTATAATGGTTTCCACAAATTTCTTATTTCAAAACTGATAAATTCCCGTGTTTTTCAGCACTTCTTTTTTGTCAAGAAATTGTAAGGATTAGAAAATTCCTATTCAAGCCTTTCAAAAAATGATATAATGAAGAAAATAGTATCATAGGAGGAACGAATGAAAAAGAAGATTTTAGGTTTATTTTTAATACCTTTTGTTTTTTTACTCTTAGTAACAGGTTGTGGTGGTTCTAAAAAAAAGGAAGAAGAACCAGAGGATAAGAGTGTTGCTATTAATCGAGTAGCCGATTTTGAAGATGAAATTGCCGTTGTTTCGAATGTAGAAAATGGTAAAACAACGTATTATGTAGTTGACAAAGATTTAATCGTATTATCTTCCTCTACTAAGAAATTAACGTATGTAGACGGTTATGCCATCGTAGTGGATGACGAAGATAAAAAGAAATACAATGTTGTAGATGTTAATCAAGAAGTTGTTTATTCCTATACCACTAGTGATTATTTATCTGTTACGTTAGTTTCTAATGGTTGCTTATTGACAAAAAGAAAGGAGGATAAATGGAATTCTTCTAAAATAGTTTATGGAATTTATAGCATAAAAGATCAAAGATTTGTATTAGAAGAGTCTGATACCAATTATAGTGAGATGGTTTCTTATGGTGGCGATATGGTTTTATTGGATGCTGAGAAAAAGAAATTTTTTAACACGAAAACCTATCAGACCGTTGAATTTCCAAACCCTGTAGACATTCCATTTGCTTCTGGTTATGCTACTTCTACGATCGTAGATCAGGATAAAAATTTCCTTCTCGTCTTCCTAGAAGATGGAACTTCCAAGAGAATAGAGATTCCTTATCAGGATGATGATCAAAAAAATCTAGAAGCTAGAAGAAGTAAATACACTTTAATTCAACATTGTGATACACAAGATAAGACGACATCTTGTAATAGTTCGGTTGTCAATCTGGAAACAGGAGAAGTTATCAATTTAGAAAATACTTACTATGAAATAACAAATGCTGTTTCCTTCACAGAGAATGGTTATGCTCTTCTTGTCTTTAATAATAGTGGGGGAACTCCTTATTATGTTGTGATTAATGTAGAAGGAAAGCAACAATTTGAACCAGTTCGTTGTAGTTCTTCTAACAAGTATTCTAGTACGTACGATGAAACTTTACCGCAAGTCTTAGAAGGTAAGTTCTATGATGGAAATTATTTCATTACTGTTCAACAGGATATTTATAAGATACTAGATTTTCAAAATACAGAAATTATCCAATCTTCCGAAGGAGAGCGTTTTGAGGGAATAACAAATGGATATGTTCGAACAAGATATTCTGAAAGAGGACATATGGATACTTATTATTATAAAAATTTAAAAGGGGAAAAAATGACGGTTATGCGACCATAAAAGAATAAAAAACAATTCTTTTTAAGAATTTAGGTGGTAAAAATGAAGGAAGAAAAACTAAAATTGATAATTCCTACGAAGGAATATGAACAACAAGCTATTGAGTATATTCAAGAATTTCAAAAGTATCATTCCAATATCAATGGTGTAGGGGGATTATATCGTTATTTAGAAGATTATGATGGTTGGTTAAGGAAGTTAGAAGATGATAGAACAAGAACAACAGTTACAGAAAAAGTACCCTCTGAAACATTTCTACTAATTAGGGAAGCAGATAATCGCTTAATTGGAATTATCAATATAAGATTAAAATTGAATGATTCCTTATTACAGCATGGTGGTCATATTGGCTATGGAATAAGGCCAACGGAAAGAAGAAAAGGATATGCTGAATATCAATTATACTGTGCTTTAAAGTATTGTGATACAAAAGGTCTTGATAGAGTGTTAGTTACTTGCTATAAAGATAATATTGGTTCTGCTAAAACCATTCAAAATAGTTATGGTGTTTTAGAAAATGAAGTTCTAGAAGATGACAAGATTTTGCAAAGATATTGGATTGACGTCAAATTTGCTTTAGAGAAATTAAAAGAGAAATATGAACCAGCCATAGAAAAATCAATTGAAAGAAAAGTCTTGTTTTGTGAAAAAGATTTCCATTGACAAACCAATTGAAATATGGTACCATGTTTTCGTGAAAGGGAGATTTATATGTTAAACAATCAAATGAAGAAGTCTATGAAGAAGAACAAGAAATCAATGATACATATTGATTGTTTTAGCGTATCTTTCGAGATAGATTTAAATAGTTTTATTTAGAGGAAAAGATGGAAAGTGGCTTGAAACAAGAAATATGTTTTGAGTCACTTTTTTTGATGAAAGGAAGGATAAAAATGAATTGGGCAAGAGAAGTTGCATTAAGAATAATAGAAGAAAGACCAAATGAAGAAGTTTATACAGTAGCAAGTGGAGTAAGTCCGAGTGGCTTTGTCCATATAGGAAATTTTAGAGAGATTGCTACTCCTTATCTAGTTGCGAAAGAATTGCGAAAATTAGGGAAAAAGGTAAGATATATTCTTTCCTTTGATGAGTTTGATAGATTTCGAAAAGTTCCGGGAAACATTGATTCTAGTTATGAAAAATATATTGGTATGCCATATACAGAATTGCCAAGTCCCTTTACTGAAAAGGAATCTTATGCTTCTTATATGGAAAATAGATTTTTGAAAGAATTAGAGGCAATGGATGTCGAGGTGGAGTGTATCTATCAAGCAAAAGAATATCAGAGTGGAAGATATAATCCTTATATTAAAATCGCTATGGATCATCGTGACCAGATCTTTCAGATTATTGATGACTTTAGGACACAAGAAGCAACTGAAGAAGAAAGAAAAAATTACTATCCTATCAGTATTTATTGTCCAAAATGTCGAAAAGATTCGACTAAAATATCTAATTATGATTCTATGACTGGTGAGGTTATCTATTCTTGTGCTTGTGGGTATACTGGTACCTTAAATATTCATCAGGCAACGAATGTAAAACTCCAATGGAAAGTGGATTGGCCAATGAGATGGATGGTAGAGAAAGTTACTTTTGAAACAGGGGGAATTGATCATTCTGCTTCTAATGGTAGTAAAGCCGTATCAGAGAGAGTAGCAAGAGAAATTTATCATTATGAGCCTCCCGTCTATATCCCTTATAATTTTATCGGCATTAAAGGCGGAGGTGCTAAAATGTCATCTTCCACTGGTAATGTATTGACGATAACGGATTTATTAAGGGTTTATGACAAAAATATCATTTGGTGGTTTTATGCTAGATTTGATAATATGCATGCTTTTGATATTGCTTTGGATAACGATGTTATCAGATATTATAGTGAGTTTGATCGATTGGTAAAACGTTATTTTCAGGGAGATATAGATGATAAAAATAGAAGTATTTTAGAGTTAACAAATGTAAAAGAAGACTACTTAAAATATCCAAATTTCAGTTATTTGGCGACTTTTCTTCCGATTGTTAATTTTGATATCGATTTATTAAAGGATTTATTAAGAAAAGAAAATATTGATGGAAATACAAAGGAATTCGCGGAAAGATTACAACGTGCTAAAAATTGGGTAGTAGAATATGGCTTTGATTATCAGGTTAATTTACTTCCTGAAAAAAATGAATCTTTTTATGACTCTTTAAGTTCCTTAGAAAAAACATGGTTACAAAAAACTTTAATTCTGTTAGAGGAAGATTTTCAAACGACAGAAGAATTGCAAACAGCATTATATAATGTGGTAAAAGATGGTACTTTAACGGAAAAAGAATTAAAACAAACGCAAAAAAGATATTTTCAAATCCTATATAACTTACTATTGGGAACGAATCAAGGACCTAAATTAGGATTATTTCTCATGGCTATTGATAAGGAAAAGATAAAAGGATTACTTTCTTAAGAGAAACTGATAAATGAAAAAATAAGATGGAAAGGGGTAATGTAGATGTACTGTATGATTGAAACAGCATTCGCTAATAGAGGAGAAGCTGAAAAAGTAATCCAGAAATTATTAGATAAAAAATTAGTTGCTAGTTGCCAATTAGTAGAAAGTAACAGTAAATGGAATTGGAAGCAAACCAGAGAAGAAGAGAAAGAATATTTAGTGTTTATGAAGACAAAAGAAATTTTTCAAGAAAAAATTCATCAAATAATCAGAGAAAATCACAGTTATGAGTGTTTTGAATTTGCTGTTTTTCCTTTCACTAGTTGTAGTAAGGAATATTTGACATGGATTGAGAAGGAAACGATGGAATAGGGCGCTATTTTGAAAAGATATGATATAATGAAGAATAGGAGGGGTGAAAAAATGGATGATTATAAAAAAATAATAGAGGAAATCAAAGCCAACCTTACAGAAGATAAAACCAAAAATAGAGAATATTTATTGGAGCAAACAGAAAAGTATAAATCTCATCCAATGAGCTATGAAATCCTAAAAGAAATTGGACGAATGTTGTATGACAATTTACCTCCTGAGGACAAAGAAAATATGACTTCAGCGATTCATCAGGATATCGATCAATTGAACAAAAAAATAAGAGAAGCCAATAAGTATATCATGCAAAAAAATTTTTCCAAAGCAAAAGAGTTACTAACAGAATTTTTACAGGAATCTTTATCTATCTATCAAGAAGATCAAATAACTCGTTATTTTTCTTTTCAAGATATTATAGAATTTTATTGTTCTAAAGGTGTCATTCAAACTGATAAAAAAGTAATTTGGATTGGTTTAAGATATGATATCGCTTATAAATTATTGGGATATATTGCCTTAGAAGAGAAAGACTTTACGAAAGCAAGAGACTATCTAGAGAAAGGATTATATTATAATCCTATGAGTACAGAGATTCGTTTTGAAAAAGCAGAATCTTATAAAATGCAACAAGATTTAGAGAATATGTTAGAAGCTACAAAGGAGATATATGACTATCTTTTAAATCCTAATGATTTAGCCAGGTATTATAGGCTTTTAGGATATTACTATATTGAACGAAATCAGTTAGAACTAGCTTATTCTTTGTATGCTTTCAGCATTTATTATGCTAATAGTGAGGTTGCTCATCATGAAATAGAATATATCAAGAAGCAATTAGGACAACCCAATTATAAACTTTCTACAAAGGATATTCTTGCCAACCTGGAGAAAGAAAAAATTACAATTGGAATTTCATTGGAAAAAATTGCTAAGTTAAGAAAACTTTCTTTAGAAAAAGAGTTAATGGAAAAACAGCCAGATTTAGTAGCCTATTTAAATCAAATTTTAGATAAATTGACAACTCCAATTTCTCCAGATAAAGAAATAGATGGGTTAGAAGTATCAATGCCTAAAATTACATCAGAAGATATTTTTGATGAGAATAAATTTATTTTGGATGATATGGATCGAGCGAGAATTCAAAAAAATATAGAATATCTAAAACAGAATAAAATTCCTTATTTTGAAGACCTAAAAACGATACCAATCAATTCCAATACGAAATTAAGAGATAAAAAAGAGATTTTAGATAGAGCGTTAGTAGATTATGTCATTGCTTCTATGTCTCTCTATGCTCTTGATGGAAAGGCATCTTCTATTCCTAATATTTTAGATGAGATGGATAAAAAATTACAAGTGAAAAAAATCTTGTCTGATGGGGATCATAATTTTCTTCAAGCAATGATGGAAAATAAGGTTTCTAAACAAGAATTACAAGATGTTAGTTGGGTATTTGAAGAGTGTGCGACATTGTTATGGTCATTAGGCTTTTTTGACAAACCAGCTTCTAATCAAGAATGTAACGTAGCAGAGATAGATAATTTATTCTTTTCTTCTACTTATGAGGATTTGCTATCCAAAGCTCAGTTACGCCCAAAAGAAGAAATTATGGAATTTGCAGACTTGCTTTTTCGATATCAGTGGGCATGTAGAGATGCTAGATTAAAGAAACAACCATTACCAAATTTGAAGGAAATGATTGTGCAAGAACAAAGAAGTGGTTTCGAATGGCTTCTCCATTGGAAAATCGAAAGTATCTTGAAAGAAACCATTCATACCAAATATGAAAAAGGGGATTTTAACTTTGAATTCGATCTTCCTACAGTATTAACATTTTCTAAAACGAATTCCATGGATACTTTATTTACCTTGACGGATTCAAAAAAATCTTACTATATTCAGCTTAAGGATTATGGGATGGGAAGTAGTGAAACACTATCAGAAAAATTTGTAGAATTCAAAAAGAATTGTGAAGATGTGGGAAAACATATCCTCGGTGAATATGAACTTTCTGCCATTAATTTAAAAGGAAAAATAAAACAGTTAATAGCCAATAAAGAAGTTTCAAAAGAGGAAAATAAATTCATAGGAATATCAGGTTATTATTTTGTTTTAAATAATCATATCGTTTGTTTAGAATGTGTAATGTTAGATACAAGTATTTTCTATCAAGATGTTGATTCCATTCAAAATTCTAAGGCCAATAGTCTTATGACTAAAATCCTATTTTCTATCCTTGAAGCTGGTTCTTTTAATACTATCAAAGTGGCAACGGATATGGCTAACATGATGAATTACCAAATCCATGCGAAACAACTCTATTTTCCTATCTTAGATGGTTTTAAAGTTCAAGAGGAGAAGAATCCTCAAATCCTTTTAACCGCTACAAATGGAGAATATATAGAAATGTTTACAGCGGATGGAGCTTTAGGACCAAATGAAACTTTTGAACAAAGAATTCAATTAGTCAATAAAAACGTGATGGAATTTTTAAAGAAGCAATCTCCATTCCCAAATGAGAATAAGCTATTTTATTATGAGGATGCTACGAATGGAATCTTTAATTATAAAGTTTACGTCGAAGATATGTGCTTCGAAGTAGACGGCAAGAAGAAGGGGATTCGTCAATTCATTGCTTACTTTTTAGAGCCAAGATTTCAAGACTTTTATCAACTAACAGTTTCTACATCAGCGATAGAGTTGCCAAATGATGGTTTCAAAATGGGAGAAGTTGATTTTGAAAATGATTCCATAACAAAAGCTCTATATGATATGCTAAAAGAGATAATGGATAAATTAAGATATCAAGGAAATCATTAAAAGAAATTCTTTAAAAAAATGGACACATAAAATGAACTAGTCAAGTAAAAGTAGACAGTTTAAAAAGACACATTTAAAACCCTGATTCAATCTTGGAGAGTGTAAAAAACTTTGTGTAAAGTTACCTATCTATGGTAATAAGGATATTAGAGATTGATTATGTCAGTCTCTT
>CANQTT010000048.1 GCA_947626855.1 uncultured Bacilli bacterium | reverse complement strand
CAAAAAGCTCTTAATTCCTTATAAACAAAGGGATTGAGAGCTTTTGCTTTTTTAAAACTGTCAAAGTCAGGATTATAACATGATTTATATCGTTTGAAAATGGAAAAATACCTTAGAAATCGTATTTTTTCTAAGGCATTTATTTTCGTTTAACGTCTTTCTAAGCAAATTCTTTTTTAGAAAGATTTTTTCTTTGAAATTTCTACTCTATTCTTCGTTTCTTTCTTACTATTATAAAAAAGAACTATAGAATCCTCTATAGCTCAACGTTATGATAAACATTTTGAACATCGTCTACTTCATCTAAAAGGGTAAGAAGTCTTTTAAATTCTTCTAAAGATTCCCCTTCTAACGTAATTCTCTCTTTTGGTAAAAGAGAAATTTCGTCAATCGTAAATTCTACATTTGGTAACGCATTGGTAATCGCTGTTTTAATTTTGAAAAGATCTTGTGGATTTCCATAGATAATAACTGTATCGTCTTGAACTTCCATATCTACATAATCCACTTCTTCCATAATCAAAGCTTCTAACACTTGTTCCTCTGTTAATCCCTTAAAACCAACCACGCATAAATTATCATACATATAGGCAACACTACCCATAGCTCCCATTTTTACATGGCATTTATTGATAACTGCACGAAGGTCACTAACACTACGGTTTACATTATCCGTCAAACATTCTACCATTAAAGTAGAACCAGCAGGTCCAAATATTTCATAGGTCAATGTTTCGTAATCCTCTCCAACACCACTACTTACTTTATCAATAGCACGTTTAATGATGTCAGCAGGTACTTGTTCTTTTTTTGCTTTTTCAATTAATCTTTTTAAACTAGGATTACCCTCTGGAGTAACACCACCTGTCTTAGCTGTTTGATATATTTCTTTTGCATACATTCCATATAATTTTCCACGAGCAGCACCAGATTTTGCTTTAGCTGCCGCTATATTTGGAAATCTTCCCATGTTACACTCCCTTTCTCTTCCTTATTTTACCATATTCTATTAGCTTTCACAAGCTTTAAATACCGTTCTGAGCTTTTTGCAAAGCATCTTTAGCCGCTAACTGTTCTGCCTCTTTTTTACTATGAGCAGTTCCCGAACCATAAACAATATCATCTATTTTTACAACAACACTAAATTCTTTATCGTGAGCAGGACCCTTTTCATCTACTACTACATATTCCAAACTTTTTTTATCCGTCTGAACCAATTCCTGAAGAACAGATTTATAATCATGAATAAAATCCATACTTTTATTCTCAATGAGAGGAATAATATGTTCATAGATAAAAGAACGAACCGTATCTATTCCACAATCTAAAAACATAGCTCCGATAAAAGACTCAAAAATATCCGCAACGATTGCACGATTGTGCTTACCGTCTCTTTCTAGTTCTCCTTTACCAAGAAGCAGATATTCATTTAAACCTAGCATAATAGAATACTCATATAAAGCATTTTCACAAACGTAATAACTTCTCAACTTTGTCATTTTTCCTTCTGGTTCGTCTGTATTTTTATATAAATATTCACTCATAATAAGTTCTAAAACAGCATCCCCTAAATATTCTAAACGCTCATAACTCTCTACCCCTTCCTCATGGGCATACGAAGTGTGAGTAAGAGCTTTTCGATATAATTTCTCGTTGTGATAAGGAATCCGTAATGACTCTAAAATTTCCATAGTTTTCCTCCTTTATCATTATCACTTTTTATATTATATCAAAAAAACATGTTTTATGTTTTACTTTTTTGAGGTTTTTTAGTATAATGTTCTTGGTGTTAAATATGAAACATATTCTAATTGGCATCATCAAAATATACCAAAAAATTCCCGGGCCATGGCATAATCATTGTCGATTTATTCCTACTTGTTCTAATTATGGAATAGAGGCAATTGAAGAATACGGGGCTATCAAGGGAAGTTTTTTAACTATCAAAAGAATTTTACGTTGTAATCCTTGGGGAGCAAGTGGTTATGACCCCGTTATTAAAAAGGAGAATAAAAAGTGAAGAAAATAAAATTTTTTGTAGTAATGGCTTTCATTTTTGCCCTTACAGGTTGTTTAGAAAGTGATACCATGGAAAATATCCATATCCGTACAACTGCTTACCCTATTCAATATGTTGTGGAAAGACTATATGGAGAGCATAGTGTCATTGAAAGTATTTACCCAAATGGAAGTACGCAAGATGAAAAAGTAAGTGATAAATTATTAAAAGATTATAGCAAAGACAATTTATTTGTTTTTGTAGGTCTTAATGAAAAAGAACAAGACTACTTTTTAAAAATGAGAGAATATAATAAGAAGTTAAATATTATTAATGCTTCTTCTTCTATTTCCAATACTTCTATTTCTGAATCTAATATAGAGTCTATCTGGTTAGATCCTATGAATTTACTTACAATGGCAAATGACATTAAAAAGAGATTATCGGAATATATCAAGAGTACTTACTTAATTAACGATATTGAAGAAAACTATCTTCTTTTGAAACAAGATCTTATTCAATTAGATGCAGATTATAGAGATATGGCAGAACGTGCTACCAGAAAAACGATTGTGGTAGATGATGATGGATTCTTATATCTAACAAAATATGGGCTTACCGTTATCTCTCTAGAAGAGAACGAAAACTTAACGGACAAAAATATATATACTGTAAAAGAAATGATTAAAAACGGAGAGATTGCTTATATCTATAGGTCTTCTGACAAAAAAAATGAAACCATTGATGAAATTGAGGAAGAAACAGAAGTTAAAATTATAACGCTATCCAACCTTTATACGAGAAGTGAAGATGCTTATAATCAAGATCTTGACTATTTAAATATCATGAAAAATAATTTGGAATTATTAAAAGAAGAACTATATAGATAGGAGTTGATAAATATGTTCATGCATAGTTGGAATGTTAAGGTATTAGTAGGCGTTGGTTTAATTATTGTCCAAGCAATTATTTATACGGTAGTATTAGGAAAAGGTGATATGGATTTCTCTATCCCAACTTTCTTTATTTGTTCTCTACCGGGATTGATTGGAGCTTTTATCATTTGGATGGAAAAAGCTCGGGATAGATTTTAAAAAAAGAATAAGTCCTCCACTAAGAAGATTTATTCTTTTTTTGTTGTTCCAATAATTTATCATACTGTTTATATAGATATTGAACTCCGTTCTCCAAATGAAAATAATGAATTACATAAGGAATTAAAAAACAAGTAAGGATAATAGCAATGGGAAGAAATGTCCAAAAAAATAAAGAAAAAGCATAACTACTAAAAGTTAAAATAGCATATAACATAGTGACTAGTAAATGAATCTTCCTCTCTTCTTGAAAAAAAGCAATTTTTGTCAAATGCTGCTCAAGCATTTCTTCGGTAATCTCACCAACCTTAATAATATTTTCTATTTGTTGAATATATCCATATAAATATTTTTTCATAGTATCACCCTATTCAGTATATCATGATTTCAAACTTTGAAAAAGAAGAAAAAAGAATTTTATACAAATCGATGCAAAATAAAAACCGTTGAAAATCAACGGTTACGTCCTACCAATGGCGGAGCAGGAGGGATTTGAACCCTCGCGCCAGTTACCCGACCTACACCCTTAGCAGGGGCGCCTCTTCAGCCTCTTGAGTACTACTCCAAAATAAGCTACATATTGATGATAACATAAAAAAGGTTGATTTTCAATATTTTTTATGCAACTAATTTGTTTTTTAATTTTTGCAGAGCTTTATTTTCTTTTCTTGAGACTTGAACTTGACTGATTCCTAAAAGGTTTGCTGTTTCCATTTGTGTTCTATCTTCGAGATACCTACTATTTAAAATTTCTAGTTCTTCATGACTTAACTCTTTCAGTTGTTCTTTTAAATAAATTTGGTTATCTAAATCCTCCTCTTTTCCAATCGGAATCTCATCGACATCCATGATAGAACTACTGCTGTAGAAGGCTTCCACGACAACTGACTCATCTACTTCTAAAAAATGGGCTATTTCGGTGACTGTCGGTTCTCTCATTAATTTTTGAGATAGAAGAATACTTGCTTTTTCAATTTTTAAATAAAGAGAGTGCATGGATCTGCTTACTTTAATTCCCCTATCTTCTCGTACTAGCTTTTTCATTTCTCCTAAGATATAACTATAGGCATAAGTAGAAAATTTAGTATGATAATCCTCGCGATAATGATAATGAGCTTCTATCAATCCTATACATCCTACTTGAAATAAGTCATCTTTATTTGGATAAGTCGGAAAATACTTCATAATAGCATAAATCAAATTTTTATGTTCTAAAAGTAAATTTTCTAGCTCCAATTGTTCCATTTCATCACCCTAATCGCATTTAATTCATCTGAAATTTCATAAATATAATTCAAAATTTTAGATTGTTTTAAACACTCATTAACGTGATTATTCATACCACAAATCAGTCCATGACCAGACTTATCACGAATCATCTGATAGGACTCGAAAAATGCTTTTATCCCTACTGTATCTATCTTAGTTAGCGATTGGACATTAAATACAATATTAGAAATTCCATAAGAACTCCAAGTATCTATTTCTGTTTCAAATCTAGCAACGGTATTCGAAACTAATTTTCCTTCCAATCGAACAAACAAAATTCCCTCCCTGTATTCTGTTTGAATTTCCAGCACTTTATCACTCTCCACTTTTACTTTAGCATTTTTTTCTACGAAAAACTACTCATTCGACAAAGGTAGCTATATTTTGCAAAAAAGAATGTAGAAATCCATCTACATTCTTTATTCTTGATTTTGTTCTATCCAAGTACGATAGCGTGAAAAAATAGTCTCTTTTCCCAAAATAGACATGATGTCATATAAATCTGGAGTCATAGATTTTGTTGTCAACACAATTCTTAGTACTAAACTAATATCCCCAATATGTCCTTTATATTTCTCAGGATTTTCTTTATATTCTTTTACTTCTCTAGCATAACCAAATTCTTCTGCCAAATCTTTCATATGCTCAAACCATTCTTCTTTACTATCTTCTTCCCGGTAATGGTTCTCTATATAAGAAGTAAGAATTTTAGAGATTTCTTGTTTATCTTGAATCGTTTGGAAATCATATTCTTTTTCATGAGAATCATAAAGTTCCTCAAACATATACCAAGTTTGATTTTTAATATCAGAGTAACAAGCAAAATCCTTTCTAGGCTTCTTTTGTTCTCTTTCAATATTAAATACAGAAATAGCATAATCTTTCTGTTTCATGAGAATTTCAAAAAATTCTGAATCATGAACTTTCGTCCAAGCTAATAATCCATCATAAATCTCAGAAGCTTTTAAGCGACTCATGTAATTTTTAGAGATATTCATTAATTTTTCAACATCAAATAAGCCGCCACTACTAGACATTTTCTTAAAATCAAATGGAAAATCAGCTAACGTCTTATCTTTATTACAATCATACCATTGTTCAAAATTTGTATTTGCTAAAGTCATCAAGTAAAGCTTAACAGCTTCTACTGGAATTCCTTTTTCATGGTAATAGCTAACAGCGGCTTCTGGATCTTTCCGTTTACTAAGTTTTCTCTTTACTCCATTATCCTCTTTCATAATTGGGGAAATATGAGCATATTTTGGTGGCTGAAAACCAAATGTCTCAAAAAGCTGAATATGAAGGGCTAAAGAACTCAACCATTCATCTCCCCTAATAACATGGGTTGTTCGCATTAAATGATCATCTACTAAATGGGCAAAATGATAAGTTGGAAGACCATCCGATTTTAAAATTACGATATCTAAATCATTTTCCGGAATCTCTAAAGTTCCTTTAATTAAATCATGAACTTTAATTTTATGTTCAAAATCTCCATGAGATTTCAAACGAATGATATAAGGTTCTCCATTTGCCACTTTTTCTTGAATTTGTTCAGGTGTCAAGCGACGACATTTCGCAAATCTTCCGTAATATCCAATTCTTTGCTTTTTCTTTTCTTGTAATAATCTGGTTTCTTCGATTTCTTCAGCACTACAAAAGCATGGATAAGCTTTACCTTGCTCTAACAAATATTTTACAAATGATTGATAGATATCTTTACGTTTACTTTGTAGATAAGGACCATAAGAGCCTTTTTCTTTATCCTCATCAATCATTCCTTCATCTAACTCTATTTCAAAATTATGAAGATCATCTACAATCCCACGAACACTATTTTCTACTAGTCTTTTTTGATCAGTATCTTCAATTCTTAAAAAGAAAACTCCATTCGTATCACTTGCTACTTTTCTAGAAATAAAAGATTGAAATAAAGATCCCATATGTACAAAACCAGTAGGTGAAGGAGCAAAACGGGTAACAATAGCTTTCTCTCCTAAATTTCTTTCTGGATAGATTTTTTCATATTTACTAATATCAGAGTCTACTCCTGGTAATAATAAATCTGCTAATTCCTTATTAGTCATAAGACACCTCCAATATATCCATTCTATCATAAATCATAGAAGAAAGAAATAGATATCCTTTGGATTTACAAGAAAAAACTAAAGGATATTCCTTTAGTTTTACAACTGTTTTGAAGTTATTTCTTCTTGTACAATACTAGGTGATAACATTACCATCTTAACAGATTCTTGAAATTTTGTCTGCATCATAGAAATACTATCTGGGTGCATAGTAGGTTCTCCCACTGATTCTTTAGAATTTGGTAACATCGCAGAAAAATTTTCAATTTCTTCTTCTGAACATTTTCCTTGGCGAATTTTTTCCAAACAAATAGAAGATAACAAATCGAGAACACTAACAAAACTTTCAGAATATGTTATACCAGATTCCTTTGCCTTGGTGAAGTAGTTAAACTGTTCGAACACTTCTTCAGTTTTCGTCATAATTAACCACCCTCCATTTCTACCATCTTCTTAAAAACAATTTCCGTATCATTGCTAAAGTAAGCAACAAACAATGTCTCTTGTCCAATAATTTGACTGATTAAATCCGTCGCTAACAACTCTTCCTCATAGTCACAGACACCTTCATTCCCAACAATAAAATTAGCGAGCATTTCTGTGTATCCAATATTAAGAGATCTTAGCTTTCCATCTTTATCGAAGCCATAATAATTTTCTCTAGAAGAAATCATTCCTAAAAGTCCTTTCATCATCATATGATCAGGATCATAATCTCCTTCTAGTTTTTTTCGGCAAAAACTTATTTCATTTTTAAGCGCATCATATATCACAGGGCCTTTTCCCTCATAAACCCCAATTTTCCCCAACTTTACATCTTTTATTTTTTCCTTCAATCTTCCTAAATCTACATCTGGTAGTTTCTGATGAAAAAGGACAACTAGGTCAAACATTCTTGCTTTAACTTCGTCTGTCAGGTTTGTATTGGATTCTAGATTCGCTTTAATTTCATCTAATACATCCATCTTATCACCTTTATCCTAGACTCATTATATCATAAATTTTATTTTTGGAACAGTATTTTAAAATTTTTTTCATTTTTCAATTTTATACGGGAATTTATCAGTTTTGAAATAAGAAATTTGTGGAAACCATTATAAAATGGTTATTTTTTTGGCAAATTTTGTA
>CANQTT010000047.1 GCA_947626855.1 uncultured Bacilli bacterium | reverse complement strand
TGTATCAAACTTATGTCTTTTTATGAAATAAAATAGTGTCAGTGATTTTTCTCACCAACACTATTTATAATACAACCGAAAAATAAAGTCTTCTTTTTTTTTCTAAAAAATGCTATACTGAAGAAGATAGAGAGGTGCCTATATATGGGTTTAAAAAATAAAAAGAAAAAGTCTTCTTCCACTGATGTTCCCAAAATACAAGCTCAGTTAGAAAAAAAAGTATCTTCTAAGAAGAAAAAACAAATCCTTATTTTTGGTCTTTTGGGAATCTTACTCCTTCTTTTGATAGTAGTGGCTATTCTTTATCTTGTTCCTAAAAAAGAAACAGAAACACCTAGTCAAACAAATTCTAATCTTCCGAAAGATCCTATAAAGGTAATTACAATTTATAGAACGCCTCTAGAAAATAATGTGGGATATTATGACTATCATTTTGGTTCTACTTCTTTTCAAGATGAATTCGTAGCAACTTTTGATTGCGGAAATATTCATTGCGAAGCAAAAGCTGCTTATGACAATTACGTTTTATTAGAAATAGATGGAAAATTATCTATCTATGACTATCAAAACAGAAATTGGGTATTGCAAGATTTTGATGAAAAAGAGTATACGATTATGAGTAATTTGTCAAAATTCTATGGCCTTTATTATGAAAAAGAGGGAAAAAATTATGTTTATAGTGTAGAAGCTAAAAAAATATTTTCTGATTTAGAAGGACTTCTTCTCCTCCAGGATGAAGCATTTCCTTATCCTTCTTTTTACGAATCAGGATATTTGCCTTTCTTGAATAGTGGCAATGTTGATCTTATTAGAATGAAAGATGGAAAACTTCAAGTTAGTTTAAAAGGACATGTAGAAAGTGTTGTGAAAAGTTCGAAAGGAAACTATTATTTTGGCGTAAAAGACGAAATAACAGATACCAAACAGAGAGTTTATGATGAGGAAGGAAATCTTTTATTTAATGGTAATTTAGTAGATTTATTTGGTGTTTATAATGATAACTATGTAGCTGTTGAAGATCATACCTTTTATGTTTATAATGACAATAAAAAAATCATTTATACGAGTAAAAAATATGATGATATCTTCATGGTATTTGCTGAATTTGTAGTTGTCTTAGAACAAAATCAGTTGCAATTAGTAGATTATCAAGGAAAAACGGTTTCTGTTTATACAGATCAGTTTGATCCTAAAAAGCAAACGGTCTTAACAAGAGAATCATATCTATATCCAGAAAAAGGGGATAGAGTTCTTCACTTATTGGTAAAAGATCCTTCTGTTACCAAAGAAGAAGTTTTGAAAGATAATCCGGATTTACAGGATCCTGCTTTGGATGATCAAGTCGGATATGGATATTTATACCAATATAAACCATCTACTAAAGAATCTAGTAAAAAAGCCATATACCTAGGGAAGAAGAATTGACTTCTCAAAAAGATATGATATAATGAATATAGTTTTTAATTGATGAAGAGAAATGTTAGTAGTTTTTAGGTGGTAAAAGAGAAATCTAGCGGTTGATGAAAGCTAGACTGAGCCTTTAGATGAAGTTACTCATTTGGAGTCAAATCGTTAATCGCGTTAAGAGAAAAGAGCATAAAATATTATGAAATAGGATGGTACCGCGGGAGATCTCGTTCCTATACTCATAATATTTTTTTCTATTAATTTCTAGCGATTATAAGTTTTCTTATAAAGAGACTTTAAAAGAAGATAGGAGAAATTTATGGAATTAAATAGTTATATTGATTATACAAATCTAAAGCCAACAGCGACCATGAAAGAGATTGAATCTCTATGTGAAGATGCCAAAAAATATCATTTCGCAAGTGTTTGTGTAGCTCCTTATTATGTAAGATTGGCCAAAGAATTATTGAAAGGAAGCACCGTAGAAGTAGGTACTGTTGTGGGATTCCCATTGGGAAGTAATACGCTTGAAACAAAATCCTTTGAAGCTATTAATGCGATTGAAAATGGAGCAACCGAAATTGATATGATGATAAATTTGGCAGCATTGAAAAATCAAGATTATGATTATGTGAAAGAAGAAATAGAAGAAATTCGGGATGCCATTGATGGTCATGTTTTAAAGGTAATTATTGAAACCTGTTATTTAACTGAGGAAGAAATTTTAAAAATGGTAGATATCTGTAAGGAGACTTTTGTCAATTTTATTAAAACCTCGACTGGATTTGGAACATCTGGAGCTAGAGAAGAAGATATTAAATTGATAAAAGAACATACGAATGAACTTCTAGAGATTAAAGCTAGTGGTGGGATTCATACCATTGAAATGGCTGAGAAAATGATTGAGGCAGGTGCTACTCGTATTGGAACTAGTCATGGGGTAGAACTTATGCAAATGGAATCTTGTACTTGTAAGCATGATGAGGGAAACTGTCATGAAAATAGCTAGTAGTTGGAAGGAAATTTATGAAGTCAATAAAAAATTAGATGATGTTTTTATTGAAAAATATCATTCTACGATAGACTATGATAAGAAAAATATTGTTGAATTTTTAGTAGAGTTAGGGGAATTTGCTAACGAAACGAAGTGTTTTAAGTATTGGACTGTTAAGAAAGCACAAAAGGAAAAAGTTTTAGAGGAATTTGCCGATTGTATTACCATGTCTCTTCTTTATTTTCACTTATTGAATTTAGAATTAGAAGAGTTAGACAATCCGATAGAAACAGAAAATGTGTTAGACGTTCTTATGATGTTATATGAACAGGTTTTAACATTAAATCGAAAGTTAGAAGAAGATACAGTTCGTTCTATTTTTTCCAATCTTCTATATTTAGGAACTTTCTTTCAATTTACAGAAGAAGAGATTCAAGAAGCCATTCGGAAAAAACAAAAGATAACATGGGAACGATTAAATAGTGATTATTAGGAGGAAAAAATGACATTATATGAGGATTTAAAATGGAGAGGACTAATCAAAGATATTAGTTCTCCAGAATTAGAAAAAAAATTAAATGAAGAAAAATTAACGTTTTATATTGGAACAGACCCAACTGCAGATTCGATGCATATTGGTCACTTTTCATCTTTTTTGATAGCGACTAGATTAGCTAGATATGGTCATAGACCTATTTTATTAGTAGGGGGAGCAACTGGATTAATAGGAGATCCAAAACCAAGTCAAGAGCGACAAATGATTACGAAAGAAGAGGTTCAAAAAAATGTTGAGGGATTAACCCGACAAGCAGAAAAAATATTTGGCTTTGAAGTCGTTAACAATTATGATTGGACCAAAGATATTACCATTCTAGATTTTTTGAGAGATTATGGAAAATATATTAACGTGAATTATATGCTGGATAAAGATATTATCAGTAGAAGATTAGATTCTGGAATTACTTTTTGTGAATTTGCTTATACGTTATTACAAGGAATGGATTTTGTTCATTTATATGAAGAAAAGGGCGTTACTTTACAAGTAGCAGGATCTGATCAATGGGGAAATATTACAACCGGTATTGAACTTGCTAGAAAGATGAAAGATGTGGAACTCTTTGGTATGACTATGCCATTAGTTTTAGATGCGAATGGAGTTAAGTTTGGAAAAACAGAAGGAAATGCTTTATGGTTAGATAAAGAAAAAACTTCTAGTTATGAGCTTTATCAATATCTAATCAATTCGAGTGATGAGTGTGTTATTGATTATTTGAAAAAGTTAACTTTTTTAACGAGAGAGGAAATTGAAACCATTGAAAAAAAACATCAAGAACATCCAGAAGAGAGAATTGCCCAAAAGGCATTAGCTCACGAGGTAATTACTTTTTTACATGGGGAAGAAGAATATCGAAAAGCAGAACATATCAGTGAGGTTTTATTTAGTGGCAATATAAAAGATCTTTCCCTAGAGGAAATTGCTGATGGTTTCAAAGATGTTCCTAATTTTAAGATGAAATCATCTAAAATTTTAGATTGCCTTGTAGAAAATGGAATTGCTACTAGTAAAAGAGAAGCTAGAGAGTTTTTAGTGGCTGGTTCTATTACGATTAATGGAAGTAAAGTAACAGATGAAAATGGAGAGATTACAAGAGATATGGCCATTGATTCTAAAATAATTATCGTCCGTCGAGGAAAGAAAAAGTATTATATGGGAATTTTTGAATAAGCAGCAATTAGCTGCTTATTTTTGAAATGAAAACAAAAAAAAAGAACCAATACGGTTCTTTTTAACGGTTGTAGTATTCAACAATTAATGATTCATTAATATCAGCGTTAAGTTCGCTTCTCTCTGGATATCTTACATAAGTACCAGACATTTTTGTATCATCAAAAGTAACGAAATCCACACGTTTTGTTAAAGCTTCTAAAGAGGCTTTTACAATTTTTAATTCTTTTGCATTCTCTTTAAGAGCGATAACATCACCAGGTTTACAAGTATAAGAAGGAATATTAACATTCTTTCCATTCACTGTTAAATGACCATGATTAACTAGTTGTCTAGCACCTTTTCTAGTTGTAGAAAGTCCCATACGATAAGCGATATTATCTAGACGACTCTCTAATAACTTGAGTAGATTTTCCCCATGAACACCTTTCATTTTACCAGCAAGCTCAAAAGTCTTATGGAATTGTTTTTCATTTAATCCATACATAAATCTAACTTTTTGCTTTTCTTGTAATTGAACTCCATAGTCAGATAACTTTTTACCACGTTTATTTCCATGTTGTCCTGGAGCATAAGGTTTTCTTCCTAGTTCTTCACCAGTTTCTAAAATAGAAAAACCTAAACGACGTGATTTTCTGTAACTTGAATCAGTATATCTTGACATCTTCATTCTCCTTTCTAGTTGATGAATGAAGCTTTTTTACGAATTTATAGGGTGTCTTATTTAAATATATTCACCTGCAGCAAGATTACAAATAACCCCTATAGGTAATAGACACATTATAAACTTAAAATACGCTGCTTTCATCGCAGTTATAATTATATGATAGATCCTATTTAAAGTCAAGTAAAAATAGTAGGGAAAACAAAGAAATTCAAGAAAAAATGGGATAAATATCGAAAAAAGGAAAAAAATATGATATACTGAATAATAGGTGATAGTATGGGAGACAATTTCACATTGCTTTTGGTAACATTAGATATTTTAGCCATTGCATTAATAGTCAGTATTATCTACTTTCGTGTCAATAAAAAGAAACGTATAAAAAAGATATTAGAGAAGTTAGAAATTGAGAAAAATCAAATTGATTCTTCACCCATTATTCCTGAATTAGCAAAAGTAGAATCTTTTTTAAACAATGAAAAATTAGCGGTTATGTATAAGGAGTGGAGCGAACGACTTCAAAATATTAAAGATACACAGATTCCTAAATTAACGGATATGATTTTGGATACTGAGTATTCTTTGACTCAAAAAAGCTATAAAAATACACTTTGTAAATTAGCAAAATTAGAGATGGAAGTCTATAAAGTTCGAACCAATTCAGAATTTTTATTGGGGGAAATAAAAGAAATTACTTCTAGTGAAGAGAGAAGCAGAGAAATTATTACGGAATTTAAGGTTCGTTTCCGAGAACTACATCAAAAATTTCAAAATGCAAAAGCAGAGTATGGACCTATGGCAGAAGTTATTCAAAAACAGTTTGGTGTCATTTCTAAAAGATTTGAAGACTTTGAAACCATCATGGATAATAATGAGTATACAGAAGTAAATGAGATCATTGGAATTATTAATGATTTACTAAAACATATGGCTATTGTAGTAGAAGAAGTTCCTTCTATTGTCTTACTTGCTTATACGGTTCTTCCTAAAAAAATTACCGAAGTCGAAGAAGTCTATAATCGAATGGTAAAGTCTGGTTATCCGCTTGATTATTTAAATGTTGAATATAATATTGATGAAGCCCATAAAAAAATTGGTGATATTCTTGTCCGTACAAAAAATTTGAATTTGGAAGAAAGTCTTTTTGAACTTAAAGTTTTATTAGATTATTTTGATTCTCTATTCAATGATTTTGAAAAAGAAAAGATTGCTCGTGCCAATTTTGAAGATAGTAATGCTTCCTTTAAAACTAAACTTGGTAAAGTTAGTTCTGTGGTTGAAAATATTTTCAATCAATTAGAAGATATTAAAAAGGTTTACGATTTATCTGAGGAAGATCTTGAAATCTTAAAGAAAATTTATACGGATTTACAGGATGTTGCTTCTAAGTATCAAGTATTATGCACTTATGCTTCTAGTAATACTGGATTTGCCTATACTAAATTATTAAAGGAGTTAGAAACGCTTGGCTTGGAACTTGCCAAAATAGAAGATAAATTAGATAACTCTTTAGATGCAATTGGTAGTATGAGAGATGATGAATTAAGAGCAAGACAACAATTAGAAGAGATTAAAGTGATTTTAAAAGATGCTAAATTAAAAATGAGGGAATATAATTTTCCTGTTATTCCACAAAGTTATTATGTTGAGTTAAGAGAAGCCATGGGAGCTATTCGGGAAATTGTTAAAGAATTAGATCAAAAACCAATTACAATTAGTGTTTTGAATACAAGGGTGGATACTGCAAGAGACTTAGTATTGAAGTTATATACGAAAACGAAAGAATTATTAAAGGTAGCTACTTTTGCTGAAATTGCTTTAGTATACAGTAATCGATATCGCAGTAGTTATGAAGGACTAAATGCAAAATTAAATAGTTCTGAACAATTATTTATGAAAGGTGACTACCAAAAATCTCTAGATTTGACACTCAGTCTTTTAAATAAGATAGAACCTGGTGTATATGATAAGTTAGATTATTTATATGGAAATAGATAGGAGGTAACTATGAGACTAAAAGAATCCCAACTAAAAAAATCTGTTTTAAGACAATTAGAAGAAGAAACTTTTCATAATGAGTCTTTAGAGGATATTTCAATGGTTTCAGAAAGTAATAACCTAGAAGAGGTAGTAGAGACTTCAGATGAGAAAATGATGATTGAAGAAGTTTCAGAGAAAGCAGTAGAAGAATCAACTCCTATTTTAGAAGAATCTATCGTAGAACCTGTTTCAACTTCGGAAGAAGTAGTAGAGGAACCTATCATGGAACCTGTTCCAGTTTCAGAGAAAGCAGTAGAAGAATCAATTCCTATTTTGGAAGAATCTATTGTGGAACCTGTTCCGACTTCAGAAGAAGTAGTAGAGGAATCAACTCCTACTTTAGAAGAACCAATCGTAGAACCCGTTCCAACTTCAGAGGAAGTAGTGGAGTCACCCAATCCCTTAGAGACGTCAGTGAATAAACAAGAACAAGTAAATAGTTCTTCCCCACTATCTCATACTCAAGTCATTAATGATTTAGTAAAAGAAGTGCAGATGTTTTCAGATGATGAAGAGTTTCTGCTTCCAAAGAAAAAGGGAAAAGTATTTACTGTTATTGTTGTTCTTATCCTTTTAATAGCTATTATTGTGGCTGTTTGTTTCTTCCTTTCTAAGGAGGATAAGAAGAAACCAATTGAGTCTTCTAGTAATAGTAATCCTTCTACTCCTGTTCAATATAGTTACACGTATCAGGATAATAAGATTGTCTTTTTAGCCGATTCTGAAGAGATTGCTTCTTATTCTTGCGAAAGTTTAGAATGTTCTGTTTATTCTTTAGGAAGATATCAATATAATCGTGATGGTGTGATTGCCATCCGCGATGGTAGTAATATTTTCCTCTATAACTTTTTAGAGAAGAAGAAATTAACAGATGATTTTATTCGATTAGAAAATTTATTAGAGGAAGATGAAACAAAAGCATTCATTGCTTCACTACCAACAGGGGAAACAGGAATTATTGATACGAATGGAAAAGTTGTTATCCCATTTGAATATGAAAATTTCGGTTATTCCATAGGTGGCGGAGATGTCACTGACTATTCCTATGATAAAAAGGTAATTACAGCTTCCAAAGAAGGAAAATGGGGATTGATTTCTTTAGAGGATGGAACAGAAATTTTACCATTCCAATATGAAGATATCTATTATAATGGTTTAGAGGTTGTCTGTGTAAGACAAGATGGTTTATGGTATTTAGTGGATTGGAAAGGACAATCCATATTGCCAGATGGATATGATATGATTGTTCCATTAAATAGTTATATTTTGGTATCTAAAAATGGTCTCTTTTCTATTTTAAATTATAGTGGTGAAAAAAAATTACAACAGGATATTCCAACGTATGTTATCGGCTTTAGAGGAAGATTGACTAGTGAAGTTCCAACATTTAAGACAGAAATAGATGGAACTATTGTTACGATTCAGATTATGCAATCCAAGGATGATCCTACTTTGTATAAAACTTATAAATTTAATACAGTAAATGGAGAACTTACGGAAGTAATTCAATAAAGACCGGTTCTTTGTCAAATAGTGTTGGTAGACAATAAATTTGATAAATGAATCTAATTATAGAGGATGATGAAAGTCATC
>CANQTT010000046.1 GCA_947626855.1 uncultured Bacilli bacterium | reverse complement strand
TACAAAATTTGCCAAAAAAATAACCATTTTATAATGGTTTCCACAAATTTCTTATTTCAAAACTGATAAATTCCCGTTTTGGAATCAAAAGGAAAAATTGTTTTGAAAAAGGCGTTGAAGCAACTTTCTCATTTCTTTTTATTGTTTCACAATATATTTTATGGTACAATGAGTTTAGATTAATATGTAGAAAATAGGAGATGATCAATTTTGAAAATATCCATTATTATACCCGTTTACAACGCTTCCAAATATCTTTCTGAGTGTCTAGATAGTATTCTAAATCAAACGTTAAAAGATTTTGAAATTATTTGTGTTGATGATGGTTCTAGTGACAATTCACCTGTCATATTAGAAGAATATTCCAAAAAAGATAAAAGAATAAGAGTTTTCCACCAAAAAAATCAATATGCGGGAGTAGCTCGTAATAATGGGTTAAAACATGCGAAAGGGGAGTATGTCCTATTCCTAGATTCTGATGACTTTTTTGAAAATACGTTATGTGAGAAATGTTATGAAAGAGCAAAAGAAACGAATGCGGATATCGTAGTATATAATAGTAGAATATATGATGATCCCAATGACCAGTTTATAGATAGTTCTTTTGTAACAATGAAGGCTAGTTCTTTTCCTCCTGTTTTTAATGTTCGGGATATTCCTAATAGAATTTATAATTTTGCAAGTACTGGACCTTGTAATAAGTTCTACAAAAGAAGTTTTTTAGTATCTTCAGGAATTGAATTTTCGAATTTACAAAATGCCGAAGATGTTTATTTTACGATGATGACATTTACTCTAGCGGATAGAATTTGTTTGCTAGATGACGTTTTATATAATTATCGCGTTGGTTTAAGTAGTAATTTACAGAGCTTAAGTACTCATCAAGATGCTGTTATCTATGCTTATCGTAGTGTGTATGACGAATTGCAAAAACTTGGACTATATGCCAAAGTAGAAGACAGTTTTGTGAATGCTGCTCTTAGTAGTATTTGCTATAATTTAAATGCTATGGCAGATAAGAATCGAGGAATCTTTTATAAAACTTTGAATAGTCCCGTTTTCTTAGACATGAAATTACTAGATTATCCAGAATCTTATTATAGTAATAAGGGTAATTATTATCGGGTAGCAGCTTCTCTTTTGCGAGCTCGTTATTTGGAAAATAGGGATAAAAAAGTAAAATATGAGATTGTTCAAGAATCTGCTTCTAAGGAATATAAGGTATCTGTAATTGTTCCTATTTATAATGTAGAATTATATTTAGAAGAGTGTTTGGATAGTTTGATAAATCAAACCCTAAAAGATATAGAAATTGTTTGTGTAAACGATGCCTCTACGGATTCTTCTTATGAAATTGCTAAGAGATATGCGAAAGCAGATAAGCGTATAAAGTTAATTAATCATTTAACAAATGGTGGACTATCTATCGCTCGTAACAGTGGGTTAAAAGAGTCAAAAGGAGAATACATCTATTTTCTTGATAGCGATGACTATATCGATTTGGAGGCTTTAGAGAAATGTTATGATTTAGCTAAGAAAAATAATTTGGATTGTGTCTATTTTAATCCTAATCTCCTCATTGATGGTGATGTAGAGAAGAGTATTGTTGATATGCATAGAAAATACTATGAAAAGAAACATCAGTATCCTAAAATATCAAAAGGAATTGATCTTTTTGTAGATTGTTGGAAGCATTCTGAATATTCTGTTTCTGCCTGTATGCAAATAACGAAACGTGAATTTTTATTTGAAAATGATCTTTTCTTTTTAGAAGGAATTGTTCATGAAGATGAACCCTTTTATTTGATGGCTCTTGTGTTAGCAGAAAAAGTAGGGTATATCAATAAGGCATATTATCAACGTAGATTAAGACCATGTTCTATTATGACAGTAAAAAAACAATTTAAAAATTCCTATGGAAACTTTATAAGTTACAATGAGTTAAGATGTCGTATCGGTCAAGTAAATGCCTTTACAGAAGAACAGAATAGATTGATAAATGATAAAATTCATTGGATATTAGAAGCCTCTAGAAGTGTATACAAAAAATTATCTAAGCAAGAGCGAAAAAAATATCTAGAATTAAATGAACTAGAAAGAAAACTGTTTAAGTGGCAAGTTGTTAATGCTACTTCTGGATTTACCTATCGTCGTCGTTCTTTGGTTAAAAAGTTAAAAAATTCATGTTTTAATGGTATTATTCAAAAAATAGTTTCTATCAAAAAGAGAATAGTAATAAAGTTTTCTTCTCGGCAATAGACTAAAAAGATTTCAGTAGAAAAGAGAAAATCGAAGAATTCTTTTAGATTTTCTTTTTTAATAGAAATCCTGAAAACGTTAGAAGAGAGGTTCTATGAAAAAAATAATTTGTTTTCTTCTTATGTTTTTTATTTTTGTAGGATGTGATGTCAAAGAGGCTAATCCCTTTAATCCTCAAGAAGAGCAAAATCCAGTAAAAGAGGATTTAGGAACAGTAGAGAAAAAAACAGTTGAAGAGTTAGTTTTAAATTTTAATACAGAAATTTATAACCGATCTGGCTTGGGACCAGTAGATACGGAGAATTTTCAATTAAAAGAAGAGGAATATTGGTATCCCATTACAGAAGGAATTTTCCTAGTTGTTATTCCTGATGAGAAAGCTAAATCTCCAAGTGAGAATTTCGTAGAATCTATGCGTATCTATTATGACAAGCAAGGTGGGGATGATCCTCAAATTCCAGCTTATGCTAGATTATTAATTTTAGCGAATAGGGAAGATATCTCTTTTGAGGAAGCTGAAGAATTAGTCGAGAATGCTAAAGAGAAAGTTCAAAATACGGGAAAAGGCATTTCCGTACAATATCAAGAGACAGACGATTTTTTAGAATATCAAGTGAATAGAATTTCTTCTTCATAGAGATTGCTTCTTCTTTAAGTGGTTACTGCATGAAATTCTATTTCTAAATTAATAAAAAAACGAATAAAGAATTAGATTTAAAAATTTTTCATGATGATGAATTTTTAAAGTAAGAACGAAAAATGATTGAAAATTAAAATAACGTCTTTATTTATATAGGTATAGGAGGTAAAAAATGAAGATAAAAAATTTAATTCCGAAGAGTAATTTTCGAAGTTCTTTAGCTAGAAGGTATCATACATATAAGACTTTTCATGAATGGAATGGAAATCATTTTCAGTATTTACTTCCTAATCATTTGTGGGTAGATACCCTCGATTTTGTAATTACTACAAAATGTAGTTTGCGATGTAAAGGGTGTGCAAACTACATTTCTCAGTATGAAAATCCTTATGATACAAGACTTTCTATTTTATTAGAAACGATGAAGAAGTTGGATGAATGTGCGGATAGAATAGAAATCTTTTCTATTTTGGGAGGAGAACCTTTTTTATATCCTAATTTAAAGGAGGTTTTATTAGCACTTCCTCGCGAAAAATGTAGAATTGTTTATATTATAACGAATGGAACGATTGTTCCTAAAGATCAGGCCTTGTTGGATGTTATCAAAGCCAAAAATATAACCGTTTTATTTTCTAATTATGAATGTTCGCAAAAGACACAACAAAAATTTATAAAAATTTTAGAAAAAAACGATATTTCCTATGTAATTCGTGTTCAGGAAGCTTGGTATGACTTTGGTGATGGAAATACAAATTATCAGAGAAGTGAGCAAGAACTTAGACAACAATTTTTTGACTGCCGCTTTTTATGTAACAGTATTTTAAATGGAGTAGTCTATTTTTGCCCTCGTGCTTCTCATGGATATGATTTAGGAAAATTTGGATGTAATAAGGGGGAATCTGTGGATTTAATTCATAATACAAGAAAGCAAAATATAAAACAATGGCGAAAGTTAATTTGGCGAACAAGACCAGTAGAAGCCTGTAAATATTGTAAAAGGGGAACAAAAGATTATCAAAAGATTGAAAGAAGTACGCAGTAAATTTTACTGGTACTTTTTTGATGGAAAGATTGTGCGTATTTTGATATAATGAAATAAAGATAAGATATTTGGATGAGAAAGGATTGATTTTCTATGAAAAAGTTTTATCAGGAGTATTTAAATATTCCTCATTCTTTCAACCGAAAAACAATGTTGGGAATTTTATGTTTATTAATTGTTCTTTCTGGAGTTTTTGGCTTTTTTTATGAATTTATTTTTTATTATTTTAATGGAGGTATGAAACAATTCTTTTGGCGAGGGGGAAATTTTTTACCTTGGATTAATATTTATGCTATAGGAGCTGTTTTTATTTATTTTTTAACATATCGTCATCGAAAGAGTCCAATAAAAGTCTTTTTCTTAAGTTTCTTTTTCTGTGGTATTTTAGAGTATTTTTCAGGTTTAGGAATGTATAAGTTAGGAAATGGATTTCGTTGTTGGGACTATAATACAGAGATTTGGAATTTTGGAAATATAGATGGTTTTGTCTGTTTAAGAAGTGTTTTATTTTTTGGACTATCTAGTTTACTTCTTATTTATGGAATCTTACCTCTTCTATTTTTTCTAGCCAAAAAGATGAATCCTAAAGTCTTTTTATTCATCAGTTTTAGTTTGTTTGGTATTGTTTTCTTTGATGAGATCTATAATCTTATCCTTGCTCGCATTTTTCAGACTCCAAGGGCTTCTGATGTTTATAAGCAAATAGGCTTCCAATATGTCCACTTCTAATAAAAAAAGAACCAATTGAGAAAGAATTCATATATTATCTTGGGGGGAAATATCATGAATTATGACTATCATTTTGGAAATACTTATTACAATTACTATGATAGGGTAGGAATTCAAAGCAAAGAATATCATATTTTAGCACCAGAACAATCGCAAGCTAGTCAACCAGGTATGGAGTATTTAATGACACCAAAACCTATTTTTGATAACCCTAATTATATTGGTAGTGGGAAATTAAAAAATAAGGTAGCGATTATTACTGGTGGAGATAGTGGTTTGGGAAGAGCTGCTTCTGTAGCCTTTGTAAAAGAAGGGGCAAAGGTTGTTATTGTTTATTATGATGAAGATAAAGATGCCATGGATACGAAACAATATTTGGAGAATTTAGGAGGAGAGTGTCTTCTTTTGAAAGGAGATATTTCGGATTGCTCTTTCTGTAAAGAAATCGTTCAAAAAACGTTAGACTGTTTTGGTAAAATCGATATCTTAGTAAATGATGCTGGTGTTCAATATCAACAGGATTGTTTAGAAAATATTAGTGATGAACAGTTTGATTGGACGATGAAAGTAAATGTATACGGAATGTTTTATTTGACAAAAGCAGTAGTTCCTCATTTAAAATCAGGGTCTTCTATTATTAATTTAACGTCGGTAACTACCTTTTATGGGGAACCACAGTTAATTGATTATGTGACAACGAAAGGGGCAATTGTAGGTTTTACGAGAGCTTTAGCTAGAAATTTAGCTTTGAAAAATATTCGTGTAAATGCCATCGCACCGGGATTCTTTTGGACTCCTTTGCAACCAGCATGTTGGATAAAAGAAAAAATTCCATCTTTAGGAGCCGATGCAGCGATGGCTAGAGGAGCTATGCCGTATGAGTTAGCACCTACTTTTGTTTTTCTAGCATCTGAGGATTCTAGTTATGTAACCGGTCAAGTCCTTCACAATAATGGTGGGCAAATTATGGGATAAAAAAAGCAGGTCAAGCCTGTTTTTTCTTTTTTGAAAAATAGTATGATAAAAGTATCTCTTTTAAAAGAGCTTACTTATTTTGAAAATATTTCCTGTTTAAATAAATTAAGCAAAGCATTAACATCTTTTCTCACCTATCCATTATTTTTTTTTTTTGTTTTTTCGTCGATGCGATGGTTATCTTATCACATTTTTGCGAAGATTACAAATTCTTTTATAAATAGAACTTTTCATGTTATAATGGTAATAATAGGGTAGAAGTGAAAGGTGATAGAGTTGACTATAGAGGAATTAAAAAAATTATCTCCAACAGAAATTAGTCCAAACGGTTGGTATATAGATAGAAAAAATAATATGGCTTATAAATTAACGGATGCAGATATTATAGAATTAAGAAGGTATTTTCGAAAAAATATTGCTTCTAATCGAGTGATACAAAGCAATCCTTCTAAGAAAGCTTCTGAAAGAAGAAAAGAGATTCATCCTAATCTTCGGACAAGACCAAAACATTATGTATTGGCATCGAAGCAAAAGTATAATGACAAAAAACATTCTATTCGGGGAAGATTAAAGACAGGAGCGATTGCGATTGCTCTTGCTGCTATGGGGGTTACTGTTACGTTCTTACATTATTCTCTTTTTACGGAGGCTCATGGAATAGGAGAAACAGATCCTGTACCAACGATAGAAGTGGAAACAACTACGGACGATGCTTATGATTCTATCATTGGCGATGAATTCATCATCGATGTTAGTCCTTCTTCTCCTGAAATTCCAGAAGAAATAGAAGCAATTGATAACTCTTTAGAGGGGGAAGAAAAAGGAGAAGAAATAGAAGCGACTGACAACTCTTTAGGAGGAGAAGAAAAAGGAGAAGAAATCCCAGAAGAATCTGCAAATTCTAAAGCTCCTGATTTAAATCCAGAATTGAAAGAAGATTTAGCTCGTAAGACAATGATTCAAAGATATTGTGATGTCTTTCAAGTGAATTTTGATGTCATTTATCCAAGGTTAGAAGAATTAACAGATCATTTTAGTAATGAAAATTATCGAAATGGTTATATTCCAGGCGTAACTTGTAAAGGTCGAACAGAAGTGTATTGTCAAAGTGATGAAGAATTGTGGGTTTATTTTATTCGATGTGCGAAACAAACTCCTGAAAAATTAGGAATTTCAACGGAAAATCTTTATGTTTCCAATGGATATACTTCCCCAGAAGATTATGGAAAGGCTGTTTATTATTACAGTAAACTTTTGGGGGTAGAGGATCCTTGTCTTATGTATGCCATTATTCAAACGGAAACGGGTTGGAGTAGTGATTTATTTCAAAATGGTAACAACCCAGCCGGTCTAAGATTACCAGATGGTTCTTGGTGGCATTTTGATTCTAAAGAAGAGGGATTCATTGAATTTGCCTTAGAATTAGTAAAATATCAATTGAAAGGGTTAAGAACGATTCCTGAAATCGGTGCGGTTCATGCTCCTACTTCTGATGGTAATGATTATTGGGTTTCTACAGTTACTTCTATATACAATAGTATTCTACCAAAACAAGCAGAAATATTTGGTATAACGAATGAAGATACTATTCAGAATCAAAGGTAATGAAAAAAAGAATAGGGGGAATTGTATGCAATTTGAAGAATTAAATGAAGAAGAATTTCAACAGCTTTTAGCAGGTCATCCACTTAGGACTTTTATTCAAACACCAGAAATGGCTAGAGTTCGACAGAAACTAGGTTATCAAGCTTACTATGTAGGAGTAAAAAAAGATGGTAAGCTATTAGCGGCAACTATGATGGGAGCTAGAAAGACTCATTTCGGTTTTTATGAATTCTATGCTCCTAGAGGATTATTAGTAGATTACGAAGATAAAGAGCTTCTTTCCTTTTTTACAAAATCTCTAAAGAAATATATTCAAAAGAAAAAAGGGTATGTTCTTAGAATTGATCCTTACTATATTACCAAAGAAAGAGATATCGATGGAAAAATCGTTCCCAATGGCATTGATCATAGTCTAGGAATACAATTTTTAAAAGAAGTGGGGTTTCAAAAGTCCAATCGATTATATCAACAATTTTCACTCATGTTTTCTATGAATTTAGAAAAGTCTGCTGAGGAGACTTTTCGTTCCTTTAAAACGCTTCCTAAAAGAATGATTAAAAAAGCCTCTCATCTTCCAATTGAAATTCGTGAGGCAACCTATGAAGAATTAGAGCTTGTTAAGAATTTGATAGATGAAACAGGAGATCGTAAACATTTTAAAGGGAGAAATTTAGAATATTATCAGCATCTGTATGAAGAATTTCATCCAAAAGGGAAGATTAAGTTCTTATTAGGAGAATTAGATGTAAAAGCTTATGAAGAAGAAAGAAGGAATACTCTACAAACTTTGAAGAGGGAAATGGAGACTCTTCAAAAGGAAGAAAAGAAACAAGAATGGGAAGAAAAAATTCAAAAAGAAGAGCATTTACTAGAAGAGTGTAAACAAATGCAAGCAAATCAAGCGGGGAAGGTATTGTTATCAGCTGGTGTCTTTTTACTCTGTTTTGATGAGTTAGTGTATTTGTTTGGAGGCAATAAAAAAGAGTATTTACATTTAGGTTCTTCCTATTTCATGCAGTGGACGATGATTCAGTATGGATTAGAACATCACTTTACAAAATATAATTTTTATGGCATTAGCCAACCATCTTTAGAAGACGGTGTATATACGTTTAAAAGAGGTTTTGGTGGTTATGTAGAAGAATTAATTGGGGATTATGAACTCCCAATTCGTAGTTACTATTATTTTGATAAATTCATAAAAAAAATAAAGTGTCGGGAGTAAAATCTCGTTCGAGTCTGTAAATAAATTTGTGTAAAGTTTAAAATCCTTTCTATGGTAATATAGAAATATAAAACCTAGGAAGGATTT
>CANQTT010000045.1 GCA_947626855.1 uncultured Bacilli bacterium | reverse complement strand
CCTCAGTGACGTATTATATATTAACGTGAGACATTTTCAAAAGTTAACACTTAAGACATTATCATAAATTAATCATACAAAACCTTAGAAAAGTCAATTATTTTGTTGACTTTTTTTCATATTTATAGTACCATTTTAAATGGTACATTTATTAATCCCACATTGAATAAGTCTTGGGAAAACTTATTTTATGGTTAGGAGAAAGGAAAAATTGTTATGATGAAGAATTCATACATGCAAAAGAAAGAAGAAGTAGTTCGTGACTGGTATGTTATTGATGCCGAAGATGTTGTTCTTGGACGTTTAGCAAGCCTTGTTGCTAATATACTTCGTGGAAAGCATAAACCAACTTATACACCTAATATTGATTGTGGTGACTATGTTATCGTTGTAAATGCTTCCAAAGTAAATCTTACTGGAAAGAAAATGACAGATAAGATTTATTATGATCACAGTGGATACACTGGAGGATTAAGAGAGAGAACTGCTCGTGAAATGATTGAAAATTATCCAGTAGAAATGGTTGAAAGAGCTGTTAAAGGAATGTTACCTAAAAATCGTTTAGGTCGTCAGATGTACAAGAAATTATTCGTATATGCTGGTGCAGAACATCCACATACTGCTCAACAACCTAAGAAAATGGAAGTTAAATAAGGAGGGTTTACATGGCAAAAGTATTTACAGGAACAGGTAGAAGAAAATCTTCAGTAGCTCAAGTTAAAATGACTGCTGGAAAGGGAAACATTACTGTTAATGGTAAAGATGTTCATGAGTTCATGCCTTATGAAACTTATGTAATGGATTTAATGCAACCACTAGTAGCTACAAATAATGAAAAAACATTTGATATTGAAGTAAAAGTATCAGGTGGAGGAGCTAGTGGACAAACTGGTGCTATTCGTTTAGGAATTACGAGAGCATTACTTGAATATGATGCTAAAAATGAAGGAAACGAGGATAGCTATCGTTCTATTTTAAAGAAAGCTGGATTTGTTACCCGTGATTCTAGAGCGAAAGAACGTAAAAAACCAGGTCTTAAAGCTGCTCGTCGTGCACCACAATTTAGTAAACGTTAATAGTCAATCATTTAGAAAAGTTCAAAACACTGATTTTAAAGTCAGTGTTTTTATTTTTACTAGAAAAAGGGAATTTTCTTTTGTTTTTTCAAAAACATGTTATAATGAAAGTGGTGATAATATGACGATAAGGGACGTGTTAAATCCAGAAGAGCTTTTTCATCCAAATATTTTTTATGATGGCGAATGGTTATTAGGGGGAGAATTCTCTCTAGATGCCTATCGCAATGATTATTTATTGTTGAATGCCCTTCATAAAAATGGTCAAAATGCTTATGAACAATTTTTAGATGAGAATTATTACAAGCATATGATGCAAATGATAAAGTCTCGAAGTGTAGCTAGAACTTTTTTTCCAAAGATTGCTTTGGGGGTAGATGCAACAGGAAATCAAAGAGCTGTTAGTTTTTCCATTAGCTTTTTTATCTACCAACAATTAGCTGGATTGTTAGATCATACAGGAGCAATGGAACGTTTTAGTAATTTTGTAAATGAAAATAGTACGGTTGAGGATTGGATGACTGCTTTAAAAAAGGAAATTAGGGCGGATCGTTCCAAATATAATGATGTAATTGCTATTGGAAGAAAATCCCCTTACTTTGATGAAATTTATCAAATCTTTTTAGATTATAATAAATATTCTAAGGATATGCTTACTTTCCCATCTTTCTTAGAAAAAAAAGTAGCTGCTTCTACAGATTTGTTATTAGCGGCAAGACATTATCCTGCTTTTTTTGCTAAAGAAATCAATACCAAAAAGCTAATGGAGGCTTTTAAAGACGACACTTTCTTTTTAATTGCTGCTAGAAGTGCTCTAGATAGTTGTGAAGTTACAGAACAGAGAACACAATTAGTAGATAATGCTATTATTTATGTAAAACAGTATTTAGATGCGGTAGAGAAAATGAGACAGCAGAATCCTAATTATAATGCTTCTATGTTGATGGAAGATGCTACTACTGGAAAAGTAAAAAAAATAACGATAAAAGATATAGAGGAAGAATTTCATGCTATCCTTGCTCGACATCCAGAATTTTCTTTTATTAAAGCTTCTGTACAAGATATTACTACTCTTTTGAAGACACAAGGATTAGGAGAAAGTGAGATAGCCTCTTTTGATACTAGTTTACGGGGAAATCAGGAAATGATTTTGGAGCTTCTTGAAAAGTTGCGAAAAGATAAAGACTTAATTGCGGAATGGACTATTTTACCAAAAGGGAAAGCAACAGAAGGCTCTAAGGAAGGAATCTCTCCTCATTTTTCTACTGCTCTTCCAGAAAATGAAAAGGTAAGAAGAATGATTATCGGCCGAGAGTATCTGGAAAATAGTCCTTATCTTTATCGACTTTCTGGAATGAATAAATTTGAAGGATATATTGCTTATATCTATGCGAATGGTTCTGTTATCTTTGAAAAATATTACGAAAATATAAAGACAAAAAAGGTAGCTTCTTCTTCTGCTACGTATGTGATGGATATTTACAACTTCTTAGAAATGTCAAGACTTAGTAAAACTGAGATTATTCAATTATTGCATCAAGATGCAACGGCAAAGGTAAAAAGAATTTTTCATAGAGAAGATATGGATATTTGGATGAGTGATGTTGAAAGATCTATTCGAGGAAATGATTATAGTCAAGAAGTAAAAGATTATATTACTACACTTTTAACCAAAGAGGAAATAAAAAAAAGAGGGGTGAATATATGAGTTTAAAGGATTACCTATTAAATGCTTTCGTAATGGAAAAAGAAACGATTGATGAATTATTAAAAATAGATAATCAGATTGGATGTACCAATGTTGAATATTTAAGTCTTATAGGACAATTAAACTTTTCTAAGAGTTTTTCACTTCCTTCCGATAGACGATTTGTATTTATTACGGATGGTGAGATTGATTCTGTTTATCAAGTTTTTTTAGATTATGCTCCGTATGTGGATAGTATTCATATCAATGGACGATTTTTAGGGATGAATCGTTGGTTAGTAGAACGAACAAAACAGTATTATTTAGAGCAGGGAATAGAATTGTCTATTCGAATAGAAGAGGATTATCGCAATTACATAAATTGTAGGCAAACCATTGTCTTGTATGGCTTTGATGAATTCGTAGATGGAATGAAAGAATTATTTGCAGGGCAAGAGATTCTTTGCATTAAAAAATAGAAAAGGTGAGAGATATGTTAGAAAATAAAGTTGCTATTATAACTGGTGGAACGAGAGGAATCGGTTATGCGATTGCTAAAAAATATATAGAGAATCAAGCAAAAGTGATTATTTTTGGTTCAAGAGAAGAAACGGTTACAAAAGCTTTAAAAGAATTACAAGAAGAAATTCCTGGATGTGAGGTATCTGGGTATTATCCTTCTTTAATAGATGAGGAACAAATCCAGTCTACTTTTGAAGAAATCTATCAGAAGTATGGACATATTGATATTTTAGTAAATAATGCTGGGGTATCTGCCCGTGATAGTCTTTATCAATATGAATTAGAGGATTTTAAAAAAACAGTAGATATCAATTTAACTTCTGTCTTTGTATGTTCAAAAGTAGCTGCTTCGTATATGAAAAAACAGGGAAATGGAGTAATCTTAAATACTAGTTCAATGGTTAGTATTTATGGTCAACCATCTGGAGTTGCCTATCCAGCTACTAAATTCGCAGTGAATGGTCTTACCAAATCTTTAGCTAGAGAATTAGGAAAAGATCATATTCGGGTGAATGCAGTTGCTCCTGGTATTATTCGTACAGATATGGTTGCTACTCTTCCAAAAGAAATGATTGATCCTTTAATAAAGACGATACCTTTGGGAAGAATTGGGGAGCCTGAAGATATCGCTAATGCTTTTGTCTTCTTAGGTAGTGATATGGCAAGTTATATTACTGGAGTAGTATTGTCAGTAGATGGGGCGGCGATGAATTAATGGATAAAAGTATTTTAAGAGATTTGAGTTATGGAATGTATCTAGTTTCTAGTAAAAAAGGAGATAAAGATGTAGGATGTATTGCTAATAGTGCAATGCAGATAACTTCAAATCCAATTACCATTGCCGTTAGTATAAATAAAGATAATTATACACATAGTGCGATTGAAGAAAAAAAAGAATTTGTATTGTCAGTTCTTCCAGAAGAAATCGATAGTAAAGTAATCGGTACCTTTGGCTTTCAAACTAGTCGTGATATTGATAAATTTGAAGAGATGGACTATGAATTGAAAGAGGGATATCCTATTCTTACTTCTGTGATTGGATATATTCGTTGTAAACTTGTAAAAGTAGTTCCAATGGGAACTCATACGATTTTTATTGGTGAGGCCGTTGCCATGGAAAAAATAAGAAAAGAGCCTCCTATGACTTATGCCTATTACCATGCTGTAAAAAAAGGGAATAGTCCTAAAAATGCTCCTACTTATCAAGAAGAAACAGTAACTTCCGGAAAGAAAAGATATGTATGTACTGTTTGTGGCTATGTCTATGAAGGCGATTTACCAGAGGATTTTGTCTGTCCTATCTGTGGCGTATCTAGAGAACTATTTGAAGAGGTATCGGAATGATACTTCTTTTATTTTCAAATAAAGAAAACTATGATATACTGTTTCTGGTGATTCTATGCTTAGAAGAAGTGATGAATGGCAAGATTATGAATGTTTAGATGCTGGAAATGGCGAAAAATTAGAACGTTGGAAAGATATTATTTTAAGAAGACCTGATCCTCAAGCCATGTGGCCAACCAATCAAAATGAGAAATTATGGAAACATCCTGATGGACATTATTATCGTAGTAATCAAGGAGGAGGACACTGGGAGTTTTTAAAACAACTTCCTGATTATTGGACGGTGAACTATAAAAACCTTACCTTTAAAGTAAGTCCGACCAATTTTAAACATACAGGGTTATTTCCTGAACAAGCTACGAATTGGGATTTTATGATGGATAAAATAAAAAAAGCAAATAGACCTATTAAAGTATTAAATCTATTTGCTTATACGGGTGGTGCTACGATGGCTTGTGCATCTGCTGGAGCAGAAGAAGTAGTTCATGTTGATGCTGCTAAAGGAATGGTAGAATGGGCAAAAGAAAATATGCATTTAAGTCATTTAGAGGATTGTCATATCCGTTTTATCGTGGATGATTGTTTAAAATTTGTAGAGAGAGAAGCTCGTAGAGGTAGAAAATACGATGCTATTATCATGGATCCCCCAAGTTATGGAAGAGGACCTAATGGAGAAGTATGGAAATTTGAACATAATATTTATAACTTAATTATGGCTTGTATGAATATTTTAAGTGATCAACCACTCTTTTTCTTAATTAATTCTTATACAACGGGTATATCTAGTACGGTTTTATATAATATTTTGAAAACGACTTTAGAACCTAAATACGGTGGTGTAGTAGATGCGGGGGAAGTAGGACTTTCTATTACTAAAAATCAAATGGTACTACCTTGTGGTATCTATGGAAGATGGCAAGATGAATAATATCCTTTATGAAGACAACCATATTTTGGTGGTCGAAAAGAAAGTCAATGTCCCTGTTCAGGAAGATGAGAGTAAAGACTTAGATTTACTTACCATTCTCAAAGAATATTTAAAAGAAAAATACAAGAAACCTGGGAATGTCTATTTAGGATTAATTCATAGGCTAGATAGACCAGTTGGTGGTGTTATGGTATTTGCGAAAACTAGTAAAGCAGCATCGCGTTTAAGTGAGCAAGTACGTACTCATCAAATGACCAAAAAATATTATGCTGTTGTAGAAGGAATGGTAGAAGAAGAAGGAACTTTCAAAGATAAACTCTATAAAGATGAAAAAAGAAATATGGTAAGGGTGGCTGAACGAGGAAAAGAAGCTGTTTTAAGTTATCAAAGAGTAGCTGTTAAGAATAATACTAGTCTTGTTGATATTTCTCTTAAAACGGGAAGATCTCATCAAATACGAGTACAATTTAGTAGTCGAGGACATGCTCTTTTAGGAGATCAAAAATATAACAAAAAAGCGATTCCTGGTATGCAGATCGCCTTATTCTCTTACTCTTTATCGTTTTATCATCCGATTACAAAAGAATTATTAACTTTTTCTTTACCACTTCCTAGTAGAGAACCATTTAGCTATTTTCAAGATACTATCAATTAGTATCTTTTTTATTATTAGAGAATAGAAGACATCCTATAAATAAATTGCTTTGTAGGGTAAAAAGGTAATAAAATAGAAAAAATATTTTATAGAGATAAAAAAATTCAAGGGATTGTAAAGCAGATTACTCTGCTTTTTGAAAGGACATTAGAAAATGTTTGACTACTCCTTAAAAGGGTATCAAAGAAAAATAATGTTTTAGAATTCTATTCATAAAATAGTATAGGTGATTCTATGCGAAAACCATTTCATATGCTTTTTTTACTGATTTTGATGATTTGTACGTTTTCTTTTCTTCGAGTAAGAGGCAAAGAACTTCCTCTCTTAGGATATACTATTTATTTAGATGCTGGTCATGGTGGTGTTGATAGCGGAGCTACTTATAAAGATATTTTGGAAAAGGATATTAATTTATCCATTGTTCAGATTTTGGCAGCTAAATTAGAAGCTTTAGGAGCAACTACTTATCTTACAAGATATGGAGATTATGACTTAAGTTCCATTGGTGTTCGCTTTCGAAAGAAGAGTGATTTATCCAATAGAGCTAAAATGATTAATGAAAGTAATGCCGACCTCTATATATCCATTCATTTAAATTCTATAAATTCTTCTCTTTGGAGTGGAGCTCAGGTATTCTATGATGATATCTGTAAAGAAAATGAAAATTTAGCACGTATTATGACCAAAGCACTAGGAACAGATCGTGAGACTACTCAGATTACGGATATGTACTTTAATAAGCAAGTAACCGTACCAGGAATTTTAATAGAAGCTGGCTTTTTATCTAATGCCCATGATAGATCCTTACTCCTGCAAAAAGAGTATCAAGAGGCTTTTTCAGAAAAGATTATGGATGGTATTTTAGACTATTTTCATCACGGAAATTACACATAAAAAACATATTTTTTTCATATCAGTTATGATATAATTTTAATAGGTGATGGTATGAGAAGCAATAAGGTTTTCAAAACGTTAGAAGAGCAAGTAGAAATTTTGCGTTCTAAAGATCTTATCATAAATGACGAAGAGAGGACAAAAGAAATCTTGCTGAAAGAAAATTACTTCTTTTTAAGTGGATATCGCCATCTATTTATGAAAAATTATCATGATGGGAAGTTTATTAAAGGTACGACTTTTGAAGAGTTATATGCTGTTTTTCAATTCGATCGACAAATTCGAAATATTATGTTTAAAAATATTTTAATGGTTGAAAACAATATGAAATCTTTAATCAGTTATGTTCTATCTAAAAAATATGGTATTCGTGAGAAGGATTATTTAAATCCAGATAACTTTACTCAAAATTCGATGAAAGTAAGGCAAGTACATGACATTCTTGATAAGATGAAACGTCAGATTCGAGTAAATGGGAAACAGCACAGTGCGACAATGCACTATTTGAGTAATTATGGGTACATCCCTCTTTGGATATTGGTGAAAGTCTTATCCTTTGGTATAGTTTCTGAACTTTATACCATATTAAAAGAAGAAGATCAAATGGAAATTGGTAACATTTATCGCATTGATATTTCTTCTTTAGCGATTTATTTATCGATTCTTTCAAACTATCGAAATCTATGTGCTCATGAAGATATTTTATATGATCATCGGACACAGAGAAAAATTCCTGATAATAAATTTCATGAATTCTTAGATATTCCTAGAGATGAAGAAGGAGAATATCTATATGGAAAAAATGATTTATTTGCTGTTGTTATCATTTTAAGACAAATGCTTACAGAGGAAGAATTTAGAGCTTTAGTATATGAAATTGGTTATGAAATTGATATTTTAGATGGAAAGGTTAACGTTGTACCACTCAACACTTTATTAAATAAAATTGGTTTTCCAAATAATTGGCGAGATATTATAGATACATATTAGGAGGCAATAAAATGAAAAAATATGGAAGTTATATTTTAACGGTTATCTTATCAATGGCGGTTGGAGTATCGGTAACATTAGCTTTCTTACCAAAATATCAAAAAAAAGAAGAGGTTAAAACAGTATCAGAAGTAAATATTACAGAAACGAACACGATTAAAGAATCTATCCAAAAGGTTTATCAAGCTGTTGTCGTAGTAGAAGCTTCTGATAGGACGGGAAAAGTCAGCGGTTCTGGCTTTATCTATAAAGAAGATGAAAGATATGGTTATATTTTAACCAATAATCATGTGGTAGAGAATATGACTTCTGTGAAAGCAATTAATATAGAGGGAATAGAAGTAGCTGCTGAAGTTTTAGGAACGGATACCTATATGGATATCGCTGTTCTAAGAGTTCGAAAAGACTTTGTCCTTCAAGTTGCTTCCATTGGAGATAGTAGTTCTATGGAACTAGGTGATACCGTCTTTACCGTTGGATCTCCAGAAGGAAGAGAATATATAGGTACGGTTACGAAAGGTATTTTGTCAGGTAAAAATAGGGAAGTTACAGTAAGTCTTTCTAATGGATATTATATTATGTCTTTACTTCAAACAGATGCCGCTATTAATCCAGGAAATAGTGGAGGACCTCTTGTAAATATTGACGGGGAAGTAATTGGTATCAATTCCTTAAAACTTGTTAAAGATGAAATAGAAGGTATGGGTTTTGCTTTACCAATCGAAGAGGTAATGCTTTATGTAGACCGATTAGAGCGTGGAGAGAAAGTCGAAAGACCTGTCATTGGCTTAGAATTGTTTGATGCTTCTAATTATTATTTGCGTCAATATTATGATTTGGATGTTCAAAGCGATATCAATGAGGGAGTTATCATTTACCGCGTTACAGAGGATTCTCCAGCTGAACGTGCAAATCTTCAAACTGGTGATATTATTTTTGAAGTAGATGGTGTCAAAGTAAGTGATTTAACGCATTTTCGATATCTTTTATATAAACACAGTATTGGAGATACGATAACTATTAAATATGAAAGAAATGGAAAAGAAAAAGAAGTTCAGGTTACTTTAAACTGAAGAAACGGTTCTTTGTCAAATAGTGTTGGTAGACAATAAATTTGATAAATGAATCTAATTATAGAGGATGATGAAAGTCATC
>CANQTT010000044.1 GCA_947626855.1 uncultured Bacilli bacterium | reverse complement strand
ATCCTGGATTTTTCATTTTTTATGAAAAAAAGACAAATAAGTAAAAATATTTACCTATTTGTCAACAGTCTGAAGAAACCTTAGCGTCTTAAGGTTTCTTTTTATAAATCTTTGCAATCACTGCCAACTGCCATATACATGGATTTTACAGCAGATAGGGTAAATTTATAATCCTCTGTTAGATATTCTTTTAATTCTTCGCTATCTTTAGCCATTTCTTCCATATCATAATTCGTATAATCGATATCCGTATCTACAATTAATTGATCTCCTAATAATTCCATATAATATTGGTATCCATCCCCATAATTACTAGAAATTCCATAATTTACTTCTAGACTATCTTGAAATTCTTGGAGAATCTTTTTATCTTTAGAAGTAGCAATTTGTCTTCCAACAATACGTGTTACGATATTATTATCATCTGCATAAATCACAAATTTAGAACCTGTTACATATCCATTGGTATCACTATAATCAAAGTCACTTGAGCAAACTGCTTTCGCACCTTCCGTGCTAAGTTCAATTTTCTGGGAAAGGTCTGTTTCTAGTTCTTCTTTTTTCTCTTCCCCACAACCTATTAATAGAAATACAAGGAGTACTACTAGTACTTGAAATCTTCTCATAACATCACCTTCCTCATTATAGCATAAAATTCAAAAAAAGAATATACCTGTGGAGATTGTCAAAAAATCATTTTCTTGTTATAATGAAAATGGAGGGTAATATGAAGATATTGATTGCAACTGAGAATGTTGTAAAAGTAGAGGCTTGTCAAGCAGCTTTTGAGGAATATTTTGATGAAGTCGAAGTAGAAGCTGTGTCAGTTCCTTCAGAGGTTGGGGAGATGCCATTGAATGATGAAATCGGGCAAGGAACAAAAAATAGAATTCAGAATTTAAAAAAGTATGCGAAAGAAAATCATCTTTCGGTTGACTATTATGTTGCGGTAGAATCTGGCATTAATAACTATTTTAATTCCTGGATGATTACGAGTGTGACGGGAATTGAGAATGATTTAGGACTTACAAGTTATTCAACTTCTCCTAGTTATCCAGTACCAGAGGATTCTGTAGAAGAGATCATACGAGATGGATTGGGCGTTGTTATGGATCGTATCTTTAAAGAGGATGATTCCAAACATCATAAAGGTGGAATCGGCTTTTTAACGCATGGTAAAATTACCAGAAAAAATTTGATTCAGGAATCCATTATGATGGCTCTTATTCGCATTATTAATGAAAATTGGTAAAAATGAGAAAATTTCACGCAATCTACACAAACTTATTTTAAAATGAATTTGTTAGCTCAAGGATAAGTGTGAACAACTCCTCTCACTTATTTGCTTTTCTACTATTAACCCTTATTAGTGAAATACTAATAAAAGAAGAGCTAGCGAAGAAAAGAATAGAAATATTCTTTTTTTTCACGTAAAATTCATATTTTTTGTATAATATAAAATCGAGGTGGCCTATGACAATTTTAGTAGTAGATGATGAAGTATTAATTCGTCAAGTAATTCGAGAATATTTAGAAAATGAATCCTATCAAGTATTAGAGGCATCTGATGGGGAAGAAGCAATTTCTATTTTGAATACAACACCCGTAGATTTATTGATTTTGGATATTATGATGCCAAAGATGGATGGTTATACGGCTTTAAAAGAATTAAAAAAATCTAAAGATCTTCCTGTCATCATTTTATCAGCACGACAAGAAGAGTATGATAAACTGTTAGGATTTGAACTAGGAATTGATGATTATCTCACGAAACCTTTTTCTCCTCGAGAATTGGTGGCTCGTGTGAAAGCAGTCTTAAAACGCAATAAAGAGGGCAATGTCTTTCAAATAGAGGACTTTCTATTAGATTTTCAGGGTCATAGTTTAACGATTGATGGAAAGGAAGTAAAATTAACACCTAAAGAATATGAATTGCTTGTCTTTTTTATTCAAAATGAACATATTGCTCTTTCCCGGGAACAACTTTTAAATAAGGTATGGGGATATGACTTTTATGGAGACGATAGAACGATTGATACGCATATTAAAATGCTTCGGAATAATTTAGGAAAATATCGGGATTGGATTGTTACAGTAAGAGGAATGGGGTATAAATTTGAAAGCAAGAAAAAGATCTCTGCATAAGCAGATTTGGTTTTCTTTCCTTTTTTTCTCTCTTTTTATTTTAGTATTCTTATGGCTTACACAGGTTTTATTCTTTGATCAATACTATGAATATAAGCGGACAAAGAGTTTAGAAAAAATAGCAGCGAAAGTAAAACATGCCTACGGTTCAGCAGACTTTTATAATCAGTTAGATGATCTTTCCTACGATGAGGGTGTTTGTATTGAAATCGATCGAAACGGTTATATTGCTTATAAGACTTTGAGTTTTAACCGCGGTTGTATGGTAAGTGGCAATTTAGAATACAAAAAAGATTTTATCGAGAGTAAAGAATTGTTACAGTCTTATAAATTGATCAATCAAAAATTTAATAATCAAGTTTTAGTGTATGCGATTCGTCTTGATTCTTCTACGTTTGCTTATACGAGTGTTTCCTTAGAACCATTAGATGCTCAAACCAAACTTCTTCAAGATCAATTAATCATTTTTTCTGTTATTGTTTTGTTACTTTCCTTTGTCGTTTCCTATTATTTATCGAAAATTATTGCGAATCCCATTGAACGAATGAGTTCTAAAGCTCTCCATATCGCAAGTGGAGAATATAAAGATTCTTTCTCTTCTAATAGTGAAATTCAAGAGATTAAAGACTTGGAGAAGAGTTTAAATGTCATGCGAGAAGACTTTTCCAAAACAGAAGAATTACGTAGGGATTTAATGGCCAATGTCAGTCATGATTTGAAAACACCACTAACGATGATTCGGGCATATGCGGAAATGGTACGTGATTTAACTTATAAAGATCAGAAAAAAAGAGAAGAAAATTTAAATGTTATCATTGAAGAAAGTGATCGGTTAAGTATCTTAGTAGATGATATTCTTACTCTTTCTAGCTTACAAACCAATTCTTTAAAACTGGAATATACTACTTTTTCCTTAAATGAGATGATTCTTTCGATTTTAAAGAGATATCATGTTTTATTAGAAAAAGAAAATTATCAATTCCTATATGACGAACAAGAAATTTTTGTGTTTGCGGATTACAAGAGAACGGAACAGGTAATTTACAATCTTATCAATAATGCGATTCAATATACAGGGGATGATAAGAAAGTTGAAATTAGAGTGTTGAAAAAAGAAAAAACAGTGAGAATAGAAATTCACGATACTGGTTTAGGCATTCCCCCAGAAGAGGTAAATCATATATGGGATAAATACTATCATTCTTCTAAAAAACATAGAAGAAATCTCGTAGGAACTGGTTTAGGACTTTCGATTGTAAAAAGCATATTAGAAGAATATCAATTACCATATGGGGTGATTTCTAACGAGAATTTAGGTACTACTTTCTATTTTGAATTACAGATAGCGAATACCCATAGTAAAGAAGAGAACAAGTAATAGGAATTTACTTGTTTTTTTTAAGAAAGTTATGATACAATAATAGTATTGGATAGGATGATATTGTTGGTGAAAAAATGTTGGAGAGATTACAATTATTAGTTGGAGGAGAAAATCTAGCAAAACTTCAAACAAAAAAAGTTTTAGTAATAGGAGTAGGAGGAGTAGGGGGCTACGTAGTGGAAGCTCTTACGAGATCAGGAATAGGATGTTTATCTTTAGTTGATCACGATAGAATTGAGCCAACTAACGTGAATCGTCAAATCATCGCTCTTTCCTCTACGATTGGTCAGTACAAAGTAGATGCTTTTAAGAAGCGGATAGAAGATATTGGACTTTCCACGCAAGTAGAAATATCTCACGAATTTGTTACTTCTGCAAATATAGATAGGTACTTGGAAAAAGTAGATTTTGTAGTAGATGCCTGTGATACGGTTTCTACTAAATTAGCGATCATCAAAGCTTGTTTAGAACGAAAGATTCCTTTTATTTCTTGTATGGGAACGGGAAATAAAAAAGACCCATCCCAACTTAAAATTATGGAATTATCGAAAACGAGTTATGATCCTTTAGCCAAACGTTTGCGAAAATTAATTCGTGAGAATCATTTGTCAGGAAAAATCATGGTCGTAGCAAGTACAGAAGAAAAACAAGTTCGTGGAGAAAAAACAATTCCTTCGAATGCGTTTGTTCCAGCAACAGCTGGGATGTTATGTGCGAGTTATGTTGTAAATCAAATAATAGACGGGTGATAGTATGAAAAATTTCATAGATACTATGAAACATTTAACGGGTGATGTCCTTTGTGTTGGCGTTAGCCAAAATAGTATTCTCGATGCCTTAATGAAAAATAACCAGGTAAGCGTATATAGTTTGAATCGAGCTCCTGGCAGACAGATTTTTTCTAGGAGAAAGAAAAGAGCTAAACTGAAATCGAAGAATAAAGAAAAAAAAGTAAATATTAAAAAGTTATCAAAGGCATTTCCTAAAAAATCGGTTGATTATATTGTCTGTGATTGGAATGAAGTATATGATTGCTTTAAATATTTTCTCTATCAGAGCGTTAGAATTAATAAGAAAAAAACATATTTATATGGGACTTCTAAATATATAGATCCTTATGTTGTCGCAAAAAGATTTGAACGATATCATGCGACTACAACCGTAACTGTTGAGGAGGATAAATTTTGGATTGTTATCGATAATGAGAACAGTAAAGTTGGTTTTTGGAAAGCAAAATTTTTCGTAATAGTAGATACTTTTCATAATTTAGGAGATATGATATCTACGGCATTAATTAGTTAGAGGTGACTTATGAAAATAATTGTTAGTGATTTTGATGGAACTTTATTAGGCGAGAAATTAGAAGAAAACATAGAAGCGATTCATCATTTTGTTCAAAAAGGAAATTTATTCATCATTGCGACTGGACGGGCGATGAATTATTTAGCCGAAGATTTAAATATGTTAAGTCTAGACTGTGAATACTATATTTGCAATGATGGAGCAGTTATATTTGATAAGTATTTCAACGTCGTTTTCCGAAAAGATATCCGTCAAGAAATCGTAAGACCTATTTATTATGCTCTCAGTGATGATGAAAATATGGTGGAGACGTTTATCGATACCTCTCATGGTTATGTCACGGATACTAGTAAATGTGCGAATGGCATTATTGCAAGGCCATATGACAGGGAAAAAGCATTAATCACCTTAGATTCTTTATTGAGAAAATATCCGGATATCAATGGTTATATGAGCACGAACTGGATTAATTTATTTGATAAAGATGTTTCTAAAAAAGCAGCTATCGATTATTTAGTAGACACCTATCATTTTGCCAAAGAAGATATCTATACGATAGGCGATGGTTTGAATGATTTTCAAATGGTAGAAGCTTATCAAGGATATGCTTTAAAAAATGGTTCTGAGGATTTAACACAGATCGCCAAAGGAACTGTTGATAGTCTAAAAGAATTAATTGATCTTCTCTTACAAGAGGAGGAAGGAGAAATGGAAGAAGAATGGTAACAATCATTCTTTTTTTGACATATTTTTTTCTTTTGATGGATTATAAATAATAAGAGGAGGAAAATATGAGCAAACACTTTCAATCAAAAAGAAAACTTAGAAAAAAATGGTTAATGGAATGTGTTTTTCTACTGCTATTCACTTATTTTTTAATCAAATTTTGCATTTATTCTCTAGTAGATATGTCTCCTGCTTCTTATCTACAGTTAGAGACGATTGGGCAAGAGTTCTGGAATTCTTTGAAAGAGCAAACAATTAATACTCCTGTTCAACTATTGAATTACCGAGTAGCTTTCAAAAAGGCCATTCACGTTCTTCCTACTTCTAAAGTAGAGCAACCGAAAAAGAGAATTTATATCTATAGTACGCATGATACAGAAGCTTATGATTCTGATAAGAACATTCTAGATGCATCTGCTGATTTCAAACAAGCATTAGAAAAGCAGAATATAGAAGTAACTTTAGAACAGGGAAGTATTCATGACTTTTTAATTGCCAATAACTACCAATATCGAGATAGTTATATCGCTAGTAGATATTTTATTACTGCTGAGTTAGAAAAGAATCAATACGATTTAATCATTGATCTTCATAGAGATGCTGCTAGCAGGTCAGCTTCTACGGTTTCCATTGAGGATAAAGAGTATGCGAAAGTATTATTTGTAATTGGAAAAAAGAATGAACAATATGAAAAGAATTATCAAGTTGCCAAGGAGATAAACGATATTTTAAAAGAAAAATATCCAACGATTAGTAGAGGCATTCTTTTACAATCCGGAGAAAATGTAAATGGGGTTTATAATCAGGACTTGGATGCGAATATGATTTTAATTGAGTTAGGTGGGAATAAGAATCATTATGAGGAAGTTTCTCATACGATTGATGTTTTAGCTGAAATTTTAGGAGAATATTTCTATGGGGAAAAAATATAAAGTTTTTAAGTGGGTTTTTCTTTTCTTTTTTGTCATTTTTTTGACTCTCTATTTTTCAGGAATCAGTGGTTATTACGAATATCAAAATTATCAAAAAATGGTTCTAACACAAGAACAAATTGAAAAGTTTGAACAAGATGTAAAGAATGGGAAAGAAGTAGATGTTAAGAATTATATGGTAAAGTCTGTTACCAATTACCATAATTCTTTTTCTAACCTCGGACTTAAATTATCGACGGGAATTAGTTCGATTATTGAAAAGAGTGTCATTAAAGTTTTTGGAGCCATTTCTGGCTTTGTGACTACCTAAATGTTAAATTATGAAAAAAATTCTTTTCAACCATCCTCTTTTTATGGTACAATAAATGTCATATATAGGAGGTTAACATGGAAAAAGAGGTATTGAGTATTAATATTAGTGGGGAAGAAAAGAATAAGAATGAAATTATTTATAATAATATAGTATCAGCCATGAATACTTTAAAAATGTCTAAAGAAGATCAAATTGAATATTTAAAGACAAAAGTAGCTACGATGGAGAGTGAGTATCAAAATAATATTGCTATTTTAATTACGATTGGGATATCTTGTCTATTGTTAGCGTTAGGTCTTTATTTAGTTGCTATGGATCAAGTCCTTTTAGGGGTAGCTTTGGTTATTATTGCCTTTCTTTTAACGATTGCTAAATTTTTGCTAACTCTTAGAAAATATACCTCTATTCGCTCTAAGAAGTATATTGAATTAGAGTCTCTTCGAAAAAATTTAGACTCCTTATTGAAATAAAAGCTTTTGCTTTTATTTTTTTTGGTTCTATGTTAAAATAGAAATAGGTGAGGGAAATGGGACAGTTAACAAGAAGTGAACTTCGAAAAAAGATTATGACCATTCTTTATCAAATAGATGTTTATCAAAATAATCAAATCGAATATGATGTAGACAAGGTTATTTCAGAATCTATGGAAATAGAAAATGAGTTTGTCAAAAATTGTGTTTATGGTGTTATTACGAATCAAAAAGATATCGATGAGACTGCTAATGCCTATTTAAAGAAATGGACCATTAATCGTCTAGGATTCACAGATCAAGCCATCCTAAGGTTAGGAATCTATGAGTTACTTTACACGGATACCCCAGAAGTTGTTGCTATTAATGAGGCTATTGAACTCGCCAAAGATTATAGTGATGATGATGTTAGAAGGATGATTAATGGTGTATTAGACAAAGTATATCATCAAAAGGTGGATCATGAATCAACGGGAGAATAGATATTTAACAGTTACTGCTATCAATCGTTATTTAAAAGATCAGTTCGATCGAAATGAACATTTGCGAACTGTTTTTTTAAAGGGTGAAATTTCAAATTTTAAAGGGCATTCCACAGGACACTTATATTTCTCTTTAAAGGATGAAAATAGTAAAATTAATGCGATTATGTTTGCTAGAAATGCTGCTAAATTGAATTTTAAACCGGTAGATGGTTCCAAAGTATTAGCGGTAGGAAGAATTGGTATCTATGAGGCAACAGGAAGTTATCAGATTTATATCGATGAAATGCAAGAAGATGGTATTGGTAATCTCTACATAGCATTTGAACAATTAAAAGAGAAACTATCTAAGGAGGGATTATTTGATCCTACTCATAAGAAAAAGATTCCGAAATATCCTTCTCGTATAGGAATTGTAACGGCTCCAACAGGAGCTGCTATTCGAGATATTTTATCGACGATTAAAAGAAGATATCCTCTTTGTGAAACCATTTTATTTCCTAGTCTTGTTCAAGGAGAATATGCAGCTCCAGACATTGTTAGAAATATTAAGCGAGCATCTTCTTATTCCTTGGATGTATTAATTGTAGGAAGAGGAGGGGGCTCCATTGAAGATTTATGGGCCTTTAACGAAGAGATTGTTGCTCGAGCTATCTACGAATCTGAGATTCCTATTATTAGTGCGGTAGGGCATGAAATTGACTTTACGATTGCCGATTTTGTTGCAGATCATAGAGCTCCAACACCAACTGGTGCTGCTGAAATGGCTGTTCCTAATATGCTAGATTTATTGAAGTATTTAGGACAACTAAAAATCCGGCTAGAAGAAGCTATGACTAAGAAAGTTCGTTATCAAAAATTATTATTAGACTCTTTAAAAAATTCTTTTGTCATCAAGACACCGATGATTTTGTTTGATAACAAGCGACAGGCTTTAGATACGTTGCATTCTCAATTGTTAGAAGAAATGGAAGAATATCTTTTCAAGAAAAGAAATCAAATAGAACAGTATCAAAAACATTATTTATTAAAAAATCCTATGAGTTTGTATGAACCTAAAAAGACTTCTTTAGATAGAGATAGAGAATCTCTTCAAAAGATTATGGCAACTATTTTAGAGAAAAAGAAGATTTTATTAGGTCATAGGATTGAAAAATTACAGTTAGTAAACCCATTAGATATTTTAAAGCGAGGATATAGTGTTACTTACTATCAAGAAAAAGCTTTAAAAAGTATCAAAGAGGTAACAAAGGGAAGTAAGATTGTGGTAAGACTTCAGGATGGACTGATGACTACAAAGGTAGAAGAAATAGAGGAGATGGAATATGGCAAAAGAGAAAGAACAAAAGTTTGAAGAAAAAATGAAGGAACTAGAGACAATTATCAATGAACTAGAAACAGGAGAAATCGATCTAGATTCTTCTATTGAAAAATACACAAGAGCGATGAAGTTAGTAAGCGAATGTGATGAGAAGTTAAAAGATATTGAAGAACAAGTAAATAAAATTGTCAAAGAAGATGGAAGTTTAGAGACATTTCAGTATGAAGATTCTGAATCCTAAAGTATCGCAAGATACTTTTTTTGTTGCAAAAGAAAATAGGAAAGAATCCCTTTCTCACTAGAAGAAAATTCGGCAGCGACTTCTGCTTTTGTTTCTTGAGGAGCTATTTGCCTAGTGACAATGGTGATGGTTTCTCCAAATAAAAGTTGTTCTGGATGAAAAATTTTCGAGAGTGTAAAAAACTTTGTGTAAAGTTACCTATCTATGGTAATAAGGATATTAGAGATTGATTATGTCAGTCTCT
>CANQTT010000043.1 GCA_947626855.1 uncultured Bacilli bacterium | reverse complement strand
AGTAAAATTATTATACTAATAAATTAATGACTTGCAACTTCATCAATTTACTAATCAATATTATACGTGATATAATAAAAATAGGAGTGAAGAAAAAATGGAAAAAAAGTGGTATAAAAAATTAAGTTTTAAAGCATGTATCTATATCTTTCTCAGAATATTTGTTGTCATCTGTATGATTCGTCAATTCTATCAAGGTAATTTATCTAATGCTCTTTTATGTATACTTACTCTTGTTTTATTTTCTATTCCAGCCTTTTTAGAAGACAAACTAAATATTGAACTTCCAGATGCATTAGAAATCATTATTTTGTTATTCATTTTTTCTTCAGAAATTTTAGGGGAAATCAATGAATTTTATATTCATTTTAAAAATTGGGATTTAATTCTTCACACAACGAATGGATTTATTATGGCTGGAGTCGGATACTCTTTAGTAGATTTATTAAACAGAAATAGTAGCAAAATATCTTTATCCCCTCTTTATACTGCCATTGTATCTCTTTGCTTTTCTATGACAATTGGCGTTTTATGGGAATTTTTCGAATATAGTGCTGACCAATTTCTTGGCAAAGATATGCAAAAAGATAGTATTGTAACAGAAATTCACAGTGTAACCTTAAATGAAAAAGGAAAAAATGAAGTTGTTTCCATTCCTATTGATTCCTTACTTGTCAATGGGGAAGATTGGAAAGAAAAATATGGAGGATATCTTGATATTGGACTTCATGATACGATGGAAGATTTATTTGTCAACCTTATTGGAGCTTTATCTTTCTCCTTATTTGGATATTTCTATTCGATAGGAAAAGATTCAAGAGCAAAATATTTTATTCCAAAACGAAAAACAAAAAAGTCATAAAATTGGATTGTCACCTAAAAAAGAAAAGAATCTTTTCTTTTTTAATAATTTTTAATTATTTTTATATACACCTTTTATAAAAAAATGTCATAATAAAAGCAGAAATCTAAAAGGGAAAGAAGGAATCATTATGCCTAAAGTACTAGTCGTTGATGATGAAAAAGATATTGCGGAACTAATCTCTGATGTTTTATCAGATGAAGGAATGGAAATAACCATTCAAAGCAATGGGAAAGAAGCAGTCGATATCGCTTTAAAAGAGAACTTTGATCTCATCATTTTAGATATTATGATGCCAGAAATGAATGGGACAGAAGTATGCAAATTAATCCGAGATAAAGTCAATTGTCCTATTATCTTTGTCACAGCGAAAAATCAATTATTAGATAAATTGATTGGCTTCGAAATAGGAGCCGATGACTATATTACAAAACCATTTACCATTGAAGAATTTGTTGCCAGGGTAAAAGCACATATTCGAAGAGAAAACCGAACTAGCAATCAAGAAAAAAATATCATTACGATTGGAGAAATCAAAATAAACAAAGAAAGTTTTGAAGTTTTTAAAAACAATGTTCCAATTGAACTATCAACGAGAGAATTTGAATTGCTCTCCTATCTCATGTCCAATGCCGGAATTGCTCTTTCTAAAGAACAAATTTTTGACTCTGTATGGGGAAGTAATTATGGAGAAATCGGAACGGTTGCCGTTCATATTAAAAGCTTACGAAAAAAATTAGACGAAGATGAAAAATATATCAAAACAATCTGGGGATTAGGATATAAATTTGTCAAGGTGGTAGAATAAAATGAAGATGAAAAAAGCCTCTATCATACTGATTATTATCGTATTTATCCTAAATTTTATTTTGATTGCTGGTTATTTTCGGTATTTATTAATTCCACAACTCTCTTATGCCATTGAAAAAAACAATCAACTGCTCAGTCAGAACATGCAAGAATTAATAGAAGCTTATCAGCAAGACCCTAATCACATGGAAGAAATTTCTAATTCTTTTGCGAAATCTAAAGAACTCACAATTTATGTAGAAAATACCAATGGGAAAGTTATCTATGATAGTAATCGGGAATTTTGGAAAAAAAATTCGATTTACTATATTACCACATTCCTAACTATTCAAGAGAATACTTACTTTATAAAACTTTATAGGCAAATGGATACAACCAATGTTCCAGCTCTTGACAATTTTATTTTATTTGAAATTTCAGTTATTTTATTACTTATTTTTATCATTTTTGGAGCAACTAATCAGAAAATTATTTCTCCTATTACAAAGCTTCAAAAATCTATCAAAAACTATAAATTTGGTATTAAACCGAGTAGAACAGATGGCAATACGGAAATTGATGTTATTCAAAATAACTTTGTAGATTTAGTAGATGCCTTAGAGGAAGAGAAAGAAAAACAAAATCAAATTATTGCTTCTATTTCTCATGACATCAAGACTCCACTTACAGCGATTATGGGATATTCTGACCGTCTCTTAAAAGCAAATCTAGATGAGGAAAAAAAGAGAAACTATATTGAAAAAATTCATAACAAATCAATTACCTTGAAAGAATTAACGGAAGAATTCGATGATTATTTAAGCTGTAATATTCAAGATACTTTAAAAATCGAAAAAATTTCTGTTCAAGAGTTTTTAATGCAAGTTTCCAAAGATTATAAAGAAGATTTAGAAGAAAAGCACATTAAACTACTAATCAACCCACCAAAAGAAGAGGAATTCATTCAAATCGATATCGCTAAAATGAAACGGGTTTTCAGCAATATTATTTCCAATAGTGTTCGTTTCTTAGAAAAAAAGGGAAAAATTACGATTACTTGTAAATCCATTGAAAATTATATGGAATTTATTATTAGTGATAATGGAAAAGGAGTCGCCGAAGAAAACTTAAATAAGATTTTCGAACCCCTATACACTTCAGATCCATCTAGAAAAATATCCGGCTTAGGGCTTTCTATTTGTAAAGAAATCATTGAAAATCATGGAGGATATATCTATGCTAGAAATAATAAAGAGAAAGGATTAGACATTATTTTTACCATCAAAAAACAGTCTTAATTATTTTTAATATTTTTTACATCATATCTTAATAATTGACCTCTATAATGGTAGTTAGAAAGAGAGGTGATGCGATGGTTATAAAAATAGTTGGTTCTAATTGTAGCAACGGACTAAAATTGAAGAAAATGGTTGAAAGGTTTGCAAATGACTATGAAAATGTCGAAATTAAAATTTTAGATAATAAAAAAGATATTGAAACCTACCAAGTTAAAAATATTCCGGGACTACTTATTAACGACCAATTAGTTAGTGAAGGTAAGATTTTAACAGTAAGAGAAATTTCAAGGCTAGTAAATGAAGCTTCTCCTGCTTAATTTATTCAAATTTGATAAATTTTGAAAAAAATTCATATATATATGTTAAACCAGTAATATATAAGTCTACTCCTCTTACATATTACTGATACAATTATCATACGGAAGTTTACTTATTCTACAACACTCAACTACTAAACTTAAAAAAGAAAAGGAAGAAAACGCCTTTTCTTTTTTATGCTATAATAGGATTGGTGATACGATGCAATATCCACAATTTTTAAAAGAAAAAGATACCATTGGCATTACTGCATTGTCTGATGGCATTACCGATCCTATTCGTTTAAAAAGACTAGATCATAGTCTAGCTAATTTTCAAGAAAGAGGATTGTATACCCTAGAAACCAAGGATGTTAGAAAAAGTAAAAAAGGAAGAAGTGCAGATGCCAAGACAAGAGCAGAAGAATTTCATAGTCTCTTAAAAGACTCAAAAGTAAAAGCTATTCTTTGTGCGACTGGAGGAGAATTTTTAATTGAGACTCTCCCCTTCATCGATTTTGAACTCATTCGCAAAAACCCTAAATGGATTCAAGGATACTCTGATCCTACAGGAATTCTTTTTACTGTGACAACCAAATTAGATATAGCTACTATTTATAGTAACAATGCTGGTGCTTTTGGAATGGAACCATGGCATTCTTCTATTCAAAATAATTTTGCTTTATGGATGGGAAAAGACTTAATTCAAGCTTCTTTTCCTAAATATGAAAAGGAATCCATCCCCTATCAAACGGGGCTAGAAGGGTATCATTTAGATACCTGTGTAAAATGGAGAAATCTATGGCAAAAAGAAATCTTCTTAGAAGGAAGACTCATTGGCGGATGTTTAGATATCCTATCTGAACTAGCTGGTACTCCATATGACTACACAAAATCCTTTATTCAAAAATACAAAGAGGATGGTATTATTTGGTTTTTCGATAACTGTGAATTATCAGGAGAAGACTTAATACGAACTTTCTGGAAACTAGAAGTCTGTGGATGGTTTCAATCTTGCAAAGGAATTTTATTAGGAAGAAGTGCTACAGACACTAGTTATTTCCAGATAAGTTTTCAAGAAACTCTTGTGGATGCCTTAAAGCACTTAAATGTTCCGGTTATCTACGATATGGATTTTGGTCATGTTCCCCCTAGAATGACACTGATAAATGGAGGATATATTCATCTCCATTCTAAAGATGGGAAAGGAGAAATTCAATTCGAATATAAATAAAAGAAACTGAAAAAAGCAGAATGGTATCTTTCAACTCAATCTGCTTTTTTCATGCCTACCTATTAGGATTTTTTTCTAAATATGCCCTTTTACTTTCTTCAATGATTTGAAAAGAATATTCTTTATCATGATAATCTTTTACAATCACTTCCACATCTTGTAAAACTTTATAATTCTCAAAAAAGTTTTTAATTTCTTTTAAAGTAAATTCAGACAAATCGCTTAAATCTTGAACCTCTTTATAACGAGGATCCACATCGACAACCGCAATCACTTTATAGTCCTGTTTTCCATTATCAACCATTTCTAAGCCACCAATTACTCTTGCCGGAACAATGCACCCTGGAAAAGTCGGCTCAGAACTGATAACTAAAATATCTAATGGATCTCCATCTCCTGCTAAAGTATTCTCAATATATCCATATTCAGCAGGATATGTCATAGCAGAATAAAGAACCCTATCCAATTTTACTCTTTCCTTGGCTTTATCTACTTCATACTTATTTCTTGTACCAACTGGTATTTCAATAATAGCATTTACCATATAACCCTCCTACTATCTTCTTTATTATACACTAAAATTCATAGTTTTTCTATCTATTTTATGTTATGATGGTATTGGTGATAGTATGGATATACAGATTGAATTAATTCCTGTCAATGAAGAAAGAAAAGAAAAGAATACCTTTCTAATTCCCTTAGCCAAAGCCGAATATCTAGCTTTTTTGGCATCCTCTTTGACACCTATGGATGCCCTTTCTGAGATAGAAGGTTATACAAATGCTTTATGGGAGTATATGCAAGAAAAACGATATCAAGAAAAAGAACTTTTTCTAGCCTATGATCATCTCATTCATGCTAATAGAGGTTACCAGTTATTATCTTGCCTTACAGAACTTTTTCTTCTTGAAAAAGAAATGAGGAACTCTTCGTTAAAAGAGGAAAGCATTCGAAGATATAACTTTGCGAAAGCAGACTATTTATCCATTCTCTCAGAGCTACAAAAAAAATAATTTCTTTTAGTATAAACAGTTCCAAAGAAAGCATACTAAAAAGGGTGATGGTTGTGTACTTTGTTAACTGTTTTTTTGTATATTCTTTTTTGGGATTTCTCTTTGAAAGTCTTCTAGCTTTCTTTACTCATCAAAATTTTAATAGTGGAATTCTCTATGGTCCCATTACCCCCATTTATGGCATTGGTGTCCTTTTAATTCTAACCATTTCTCATTACTTTTTTCTAAATTTGCACTTACCGAGATGGCGAGAAACAATCATCGTTTTTTTTATTCTAATGGTTGTTTTAACAGTAATTGAATGGGTTGGAGGAGTTCTAATTGAAAAAATCTTTGGAGTTGTTTTTTGGGATTATAGCCACCTATTGTTTCCAATTGGCCACTACATAGCCCTTGAAATATCCTTCGTATGGGGAATCTTGTCCGTCCTTCTTATCTATGTCATCAAACCAATAATTGATCCCTTAGTAAAAGGGATTCCAACAATTGTTAGTATTCTCTTTCTTCTCTTATTGATAATCGATATTACCTATACTTTTCTTCATTTTAAAAGTTCTCTTTAAAAGAGCTCCCATCTTTTTTATGGAAGCTCTTTTTTCTTTTCTTGATTGATATGAAATTGTTCTTGAAAATAGTCATCTGTCATACCAGCTATAAAATCAATTACTTTTTGTTCTGGAGAAGTTTCCTCTAAATAGGATGGACACATATCTTTTAAAAATACCTGAAAAATAGCACTCTCTGTATTATGATTTGCAATATCCTCTAAATATTTATCAAATAAAAATCGAAACATGTTCTCATATTGATTTAATGTCTCAGAAGTATTGGCTTTTTCATAAATGTGATGATAATTAAAATCCTTTAAATCTTTCACTGCTTGATAAACAGAATCACTCATTTTGATATAAGGTTTATTTAAACTATTTTCAATAATATCTAAGATAATGGTATTAATCATTTCCCTATTAGTAGAACCCAATACTTGCACAATTCTTTCAGGAATCTGCTCTTTCGAAAAAGCTCCAATTCGAATTGCGTCTTCTATATCTCTACCTATATAAGCTATCACATCACTAATTCTTACTACACATCCCTCTAATGTCATAGGATGTAATGTTTTTAAAAGATTCTTATCGACATAGCATTGCTCATAGAGATTTAAAAACTCTTCTTTACTGCGAGGAACAGGAAAATATTCATGACTTACAAATTCTCCATTATGGCATAAAATACCATCTAAGACTTGAATTGTAATATTACTTCCTTTTCCATGCTCTTCTAAATCTTTTAAAACACGGACACTATGTACATTATGTTGAAACATACGTCCCGTCTTTTCTTGACTAATTCGATTTAAAATAGCTTCTCCTGGATGTCCAAAAGGAACGTGTCCTAAATCATGACCTAAGGCAATTGCTTCTGTTAAATCTTCATTTAAATTTAAAGCCCTAGAAATGGTTCTAGCTATCTTACTAACCATTTGAACATGAGTCATCCTCTTACTAATATGGTCATTTTTACTATTACTAAAAACCTGTGTCTTATCTATATAACGAGTATAAGAAAGGCAATAAATAATGCGATCAATATCTCTAAAAAAGCTAGGACGAATATCCATTGCTTCTGGAAATAAACGGATGGCATCCTTATTTTTTGTTGCATAAGGTGCTAAAGAAGCCTCGTGCTTATTCATATTTTCTATAACTTCGTTCATCTTATCACCAACTTCATTATACCATTATTTCTAAAAGGATGGATAAAAGATTTTATAAGAATCTTTGGCAAAGAAAAAAGAAAGAGAAAATCCTCTTTCTAGCTCTCATTTTAAAATATTTTTTAAAACAATAGTCTTGGTTCTGCTCATTTCCTTTAGAGTAGTTAAAATACCTTCATTTCCAATACCAGATTTTTTCCAACCACCAAATGGCATTTCAAAAGACCGATAAAAACTTGATCCATTAATAATAGCAGCTCCTACTTCTAACCGATTTGCTACATAAAAAGCTGTTTTCATATTTTTGGTAATGACATTTCCACATAAACCAAAAGATGACTGATTAGCAATTTCAATTGCCTCTTCAATATTATTAAATCCAATGACCGAAATAACAGGACCAAATATCTCCATATCCTTAGCAACTTCCATATCTGGCTTTACATTATCTAAGACAGTAGGCTCAAAAAAAGCTCCATTTCTCCTACCACCATAAACAACCGTAGCTCCTTCTTTAATAGTTAGTTGCACTTGCTCCTCAACATGAATAGCCGCTTGCTTACTAATTAAACAGCCCATTTGTGTATTCGTATCTAATGGATTTCCAACTTTTAAATTTCTAATTTTTTCAACGACACCATCTATGAACTTCTGTCTAAGAGAATTATGAATTAGAAATCTTTTACTTGCACAACATACTTGACCTGCATTATATAATCTACCCTGAATAGCTTCTTGGATTGCCAAATTTAAATCTCCATCTTCACACAATATAAAAGCATCGTTACCACCTAACTCTAACATGACATGAGTCAAATTTTGAGAAGCAGTTTTCATAGTTTCAATGCCAGCTTCTGTAGAACCCGTCAAACTTACTAAATGGACATCTGGATGAGCCGCTAATGCTTGGCCAACAACTTCGCCCACACCATGAACGACTTGAGCAACACCAGCAGGAACTCCTGCTTCTAGTAAATAGCCTACTAACATCGTAATTGTCAAAGGATTAGCCGTAGATGGTTTTACAATAACAGCATTTCCCATAATAAGAGCACTAGGTACTTTTTGTCCAAAGAGATCGCATGGAAAATTAAATGGAATAATGCAAGCTACGACTCCTAATGGTTCCTGAACCGTAATTTGAATGGTTTTCTCTTGACCTGCCTCTGTACCAGCTGGAATACTAGTTCCATACAAATGCTTAGCTCTTTCCACAAAACCAGGAACAGAAATTTGTAAATTAGAAACTTCCGCTAAAGCCTCTGTGATTGGCTTTCCCGTTTCTTTACATAGTACTGTCGCTAACTCATCTTTTCTCTCCTCACATAGTTGTGCAAATTTCATTAAAATTTTACCTCGTTCTTGAATCGACATAGCTGCCCATTTCTTTTGAGCAGATAACGCTACTTTAACCGCATGATCTACATCGACAACGGTTGAGTTTGGAACTGTATCAATAAACTCTGAAGTAGCGGGATTGATAACATCAATATAAGAACCATCACTAGATTCAAACCAATCTTCTCCTATTAAATTCTTCATATTTTCCTCCTATTGTTCAAAGGCCGTAAATGATAACATTAGCCCACCACATGTATTCGCACTATGATTTTGATATCCATATTCTCCAAATGTAAAAATAACCAAGAACGGAGTACCCATCGTAGCTTCTTTTATTTTTTCGTATACTTCTTCTATCCGATTTCCAATTCCTAATTTTCTTCCACCACAGTGAACTAGAAAATAAGCTCCGGTTGGTTCTTCTAACTTCTCTTTCAAACGCTCAATGGCATTAGAAGTTGAACAAATTAATTCTTCTACTGTCGTCTCCATTCTAATGACAGCTGTTCCTACTTCTAAATTATTACCTATATTCATAGTATCATCATCATTTCCTATCATAGGATGACGAATAGCCACTACATCTCCTAGAGGATCTTTAACCGCTAAAGGAGATAAAATCGTAGCAGAAAGCAAATCCATTCCTCTTAAATTTGAAACATCTAAGCCTCTCCATGTCGCATATTTTTGAAGAGATGGAGTATGATCGATTTCTACTAGGGTACGATTGTCATCAACTTTTGTAATGATTCCCATATCTTCTGTTTCCCGGTAAGCACCAGTATACTCCGTTACAATCTCTTTATTCGTATAGAAGAAAGCTACAGCACAACCATCTTGAAAAACTTTATCATTACAAAAAATTCTCCATTTTCCAGCTACCGCATCATCAGCTGCACTTCCTCCAAAAAGAGGAACTCTTCCAATAACATCTTCAATTCCTTTTAAATAAAATTCTTCTTCTTTAGGAGAAGCTACCATATAAAAATAACTAGGTCGTATCCGTAATCCAGAATTTTTAATAGCCTCTAGAGCAATTCTTCTTCCCGTTTCTCTAGGATCTTCCCCGCGTTCACTACCAGCTACAGAAACTGTCATATCTTCATCATCCATTACCATCATACCAGAAAAACCAGTTTCTGATTGAATAATTCCATCTGGAACAATAATAGCACCAGAAGAAGTACAACCAATCATCGGAATATCTCCTAATATGCTTTTAGCACCTTGAACTGCCTCTTCCCCATAAACACAGGAAGCATAGAACATCCCTATTTTAGGAGAAGTCAAACCTTCCATAGCTTTAGAAGCAGTTTCACTTCCTGATTGATAAGCATCTGAATTCGTACTATATCCAACTTTTGACTTTAACATTTTATTCCTCCTTCAAAAACACTATACAGCACCGCCATTGTACTATTAAAGATATCATACCATATTTTAAAAACTCATTCTAGTACTTTCCCTTTTGAAAAGATAAAAATTACATTTCTATACACAAAAAACCGGGAATTTATCAGTTTTAAAATAAGAAATTTGTGGAAACCATTGAAAAATGGTTATTTTTTTGTCAAATTTTGTTT
>CANQTT010000042.1 GCA_947626855.1 uncultured Bacilli bacterium | reverse complement strand
TTCCCACGCTTTACATTAACCCAGCATTCTGTCTCTAGTTCTGAATAAACACTGAGCCATTCACGAAATGATTTGCGACAATCGACTTGTAAAATATTTTTATACTCCATTCCTTTTGCAATAAACTTTCCTATTTTTTCTGGACTCATAATTTGCTCCTTTCATATTCAATTGTAATATTTAATTATTTAAAAGTAACCAAATAGAGTGTGGAGTTTAACAAATTACTATTCTTCTCACTAGTTATTATATCAAAAAAGCAAATCTCATATAGAGTCTGCTTCATTTGTCAATTAACAAATATTCTAGTAAACATATCTTCTACAAAATCATTATCATTCATTTTACTTTCCAAATACTGATTAAAATTGTTTTGATTAATGCCATTATCAATAATATCTTTAAAATTAGGATACAATTCATTGATCTGTTTTCTACTTACTGTATAGGTATTACCACTAAAGTTAAACGTAATAGTTTCGACATTCTCTATTAAAGCGAATATTGAGATAGCATTATATAATAGTGATTTCTCTAAATACTGATTTTCATTAATATACCAATCTGTAATATGATAGTCAATTGTAAGACCTAAATTTGCAGAATCGATTTCAAATACATATCCGTATTCAGCAAGTGGTAAGCTATCAATTAAATGACTATCATTGCTATTATTACCAACATACTTATTTTTATATTGTATTATGTTTTCAATTCCCGATTTCGCTCTATTGAATGGCGTGATTGGTACTGTTTTTTCCGTATATTGTCCTTTTGTATCTATTATATAATACTCATTTTTAGTATTTCTGTTTATTCGATACACCGTATAAAACGGTGCTTTATAAACAATCATAGTATCTCCAGTTTCTTTTAAATAAGAAAATCTTGGAGCTACTTTATTGAGTATAACATTAGAGTAATCCAGTATAAAAAGAGTTATTAAAAATACCGTTATATAGAGAAAATTGTATAATAATCTTTTTAAATAAGACTTTTTCTTATTCATTTTAGAAAAACCAATGAAAGATATCCCTAATCCAATTATAGAATAAATAGAACCCCATGAAGATTCGCTAGGAAAGATTGTAAAAGCGATAAAAGTTAAACCTAGACCTACAAATATAAGGATAGTAGCTATACTTTTATTTTTTTCAGATACTTTTTTATCTGTATAGTCTATGGTATCTATCATATTTTGTTCTAACTTTTTTTGATAATGTTCTTTATCAACCCTTTCCCCACTAAGTAGATCATTAACCGTAATTTTTAAAATGTTACATAATTCAATCATAATAGAAGCATCTGGTAACCCTTTACCACATTCCCATTTCGATACTGCTTTGGAAGTGATTCCTAATTTTTCTGCAAGTTGTTCTTGTGTTAAATTTTGTTCTTTTCTACAGGTTGCAATAAATTTGCCAATACGTTCTTGATTCATATTTTGGCTCCTTTCAAAAACAACTATATAATAGTAACACAAATTTTAACACCTACCGTTAGTAGAGTTATGATTTTTCTTATTATTTATTTTCAATACATTGATAATCTTTTAACGAACAATCATAATATTTGTATTCATCATGGCCATCTATCAAGATATCCCCTGAAATAGTTAGGGAATCCTTATCAACTTTTCGAATACTAGTAGTTAAAAAAGGATTGGTTTGACCATCTACCTGAAATTTTAATTCTTTCATTTTACTTTTTGTCCCTTGTAATTCTATTTCAAATATCATAGGTGTATCCCCATTCCCAACACCATAAAGTTTATTATTATAAAATTGGTACATAAAATCTTTTTTATAAGCATCAGGTTTATTTGATTCCAATGTTTCCAATAATATATAGTCATCATCGTCTACTTGATAAAAAAAGCCAGTTAAGATAGAAAGGGAATTTTCTGGGGTGATATCAGCAAGAGCATATACTTCTTTTTGATTGGAATCATTATAGTAAGTATATAAATTTAATTCTTTATCTTTTAAATCATAGTGTTCAAAATTATCTTTTTCTTTTGTACAACCACCTAATAAAATACATACCCCAAGCAAAAAGATACTGCATATTTTTTTCATATATCATTTCTCCATTTTCATCTATCTAATAAAGTTTGTAAAGGTTATTTCTCCTAAAACAGGGGGTTTTATCCCCTTTTCTTTTCCTGCTTCTATACATTTCAAATAATAAGCCATATTTCTACCGAGTATTCTCATGATTTGCATACCTTCTTCATCCTTTTTTACCTCTTCAGCATTCGTTCCATGCACCATGTTCCAATATCTAGAAGAAATTACTGGCATTTGATTCATCGTATAGTATTTATTTAATTGATCAAAAGTAGCAGTTGTTCCTGCACGTCTAGCTGAAATGACAGTTGCTGCTGGCTTTAATCGAAAGATATCTGGATTAAAAAAAGTAGAATAAAAAAGTCGATCCATAAAGGAAGTCATGGCACCTGATGCAGATGCATAGTGAACGGGTGTACCGAAAATAAATCCATCTGCTTCTTTTGCTTTTTCGGCAAATTCGTTGACAACATCATCTAATACACATTTTCCAAGTTCTGAACATTTCTGACACGCAATACATCCAGAGATAGGCTTTATCCCTATCCAAAAAATCTCAGTTTCTATTCCTTCCTTATTTAATTCTTTCGCTACCTCCGTCAAAGCCGTATAAGTACATCCTGCTTTATGAGGACCACCATTTACTAATAAAACTTTCATCATCAACACTCCCTTCTAACTTATTTTTTCAAATTGAACGGTAACATTGCCTCTTCCTAAATCAGGTAAATCATCAATATGACCTATTTTTGTATAACGATAATTCGTATCAAAAGATTGATAAAAAATAACGAGACAATTATTACCATATAACATTATATCTCCAGCTACAATCTGTTTAGGATTCTTTGAATCTGTAGGAAGAGAAAAATCCATATAAATATATTTCTCATTTTCGTTTAATTCTTCCATTATAAATTCTTGTGGCAAGTGATTCAAAAATGCTTGGGCTGTCTCATTATCTTCCATCGTTACCTGATATTTTTTACCGTTTATTAAGATAGATATGTTTTTCATTTTCTCCTGCTCCTTTTGATTTTCATTGGTTTGACTATTTGTAGTTTCACCATGATTGGTTGAATCTTCTCTAAATGGAGAATATTTTTGCCATCGATAAACTGTTACTTTCTCTCCATTTGTAAAACTATACGTATATACGAAGATTCCTTTATCCCTCTTCTGAATATTTCCATCCTTGTAATTTTCAGTAATCCTAATCAATGGTCTATTGTTTAATACTTTGGCTTGGAAGGTATCTAAAAAAACAATTCCCACGCAAATACCCAAAACGAGAAAAGAAATTTTTAATCCTTTCTTCATTCTTCTTCCTTTCTATAAATGATAATATTACCTCCATTATTTCTCCCATTTTTTATCAAGATTTGATATTTAACACATTTTCAATTTTCTCTAAAGAAATTGGTCCTTCTCTTACAATTTCAAAATTTGAAGAAGTACAATCGACAATAGTACTAGCTACCGCATAAGATACTTCTCCACACATCATTCCATCTAGCATTGGACATGCCTTTTCAATCTCTTCTAAATTTTTACATTCTACTTGTCCACTTTGATTAGCACTCGTCATAAAGATAGGACTTCCTGTTTTTAAAATTAATTCTTTAAGAGCATCTGATGTTGCCATTCTAATCGCGATTGTATCCTTACCATTCGTAACATATGCTGGTAAACTATCTTTCTTTTTTAAAATGATGGTAATAGGCCCTGGCATAAAAGCTTGAATGAATTTTTTTACTTTTTCGGAAACAATAGCAATCTCTTCTATCTGTTTTTCATCTGCACACATAACAGGAAAAGACTTATGGATAGGACGTCTTTTTGCTTCTATCAATTTATCATAAGCTACTTTAGAATGGATACTAGCACAAATTCCATAGACCGTATCCGTTGGAACACTGATAATCCCATCCTCTTTTAATAGCTGAGCTAACTTTCCAACTTCCTCAGCTGTATATCTTTTTATCATCTTCGTAATCCTTTCTCACAATCATTTCCTACAAAATGATTTTAAATCCATTCTTCTACTTTACTTCTCGCATGAATACAATCCGTTCCTTTGATAGCAAGATTATCTTTTAAAAAGGTTGCACCTACACAAATTTTTTGAAGATCTTCTACAACATTTCCTAAACCTGAACCTTCATGTGTGGTAACTACCCTAACAATCTTTCCTGTAAAATCTAAATCTTTAATAGCTGTTTCTATTTCTGGAGCATAACTTCCCCAATACACAGGTGTCATAATATAAATCACTTCGTAAGAAGAAATATCTTCTATTTTCTCTTTTATAGGAGCATTCCCTACTCTCTCTTTAGCCTCTTCGATGCATCGACCATATTCCTTACTATAGGGAATCAGTGGCTCTACTTTAAATAAATCAGCTCCAATCTTGTCTCTTACATATTCCGCAATATATTCTGTATTTCCCTTATCAATATATCCTACCGCATAATTTTCATCAGCTCTAGAAAAATAAATCACTAAACTTTTTTTATCTCTATTCATATCTAATCTCCTTAAAATTCTCTCTAACTTTTATTATAACATAGATAACGAGAGAATTTATTCTTTTCTTTCCTTGGTATCATAAACTAATAAAAAGGAGGAAAAAAGAAAAAGTTGAAAGCTAGACAGAAAAAAATCAATTATCTATACTCGGAAGAATGGAGATTAAAAGAAGATATCTGTTCAGAAGAGGAATTCAAAAGAAGTTTTAATCAAAAATTTTTTAAGACAATTATGAAAATGGAAAAAATTCATTTGGGCAATTCCAATCCAGATAAAAATTAGGAGATACTTTTTCATGAAGAAAACTACTTATACAGTTTTAAGAGTGGTGTTGTATTTAAGATTATCAAAAGAGGATCTCGATAAATTAAGTCCAGAAGAACAATCAGAAAGTATTAAGAATCAAGAAGTGATGCTAAGAACTTATGCAGAAGAACAAGGTTGGCAAATAGTTGGTGTTTATGATGATGAAGATTATTCAGGATCCGATCGCGATAGACCAAATTTTAACGAGATGATTAAAGAATGTGAAATGGGAAACGTAGATATTGTTCTTGTTAAAACACAAGCTAGATTTGCAAGAGATATTGAACTTGTAGATAAATATGTTCATAATAAGTTTATCGAATGGGGAGTAAGATTTGTAACTTATATTGAAAGAATTGATAATACGAATTATGCTACCAAAAAAACAAGTCAAATAACAGCCATGAAAGATGAATGGATGTTAGAAGATACTTCTATCAATATTCGTGAAACTCTTCATTCCAAAAGAGCTAATGGCGAATTTACTGGTAGTTTTGCCGTATACGGGTATGAGAAAGATCCAGAAAATAAAAACCATTTACTAATTGATCCTATTGTTTCTGATAATATTGTTAGAATTTATGAAGAATATGAAAGAGGCTATGGCATGGATAGGATTGCTAACGGATTAACAAAAGATAAGATTTTAAGTCCCCTAGAATATAAACTATTAAATGGTAGTCATTTAAAACTTCCTATCTTAAAAGAATATGTTGATTATGCAAGCATCAAAAAAGCGGGAACTTATGTTATAAGAGTTAAGTATCAAAATACAGAAAAACAAATCTTAAAAAATTTAACAACGATTGAAATATTAACCAATCATGTTTTGTTTAATAATAAACTAGATATTTCTCTAAATAAAACTAAAAATGATAAAATAAAACTCTTCTATTCTACACATAGTTTAGAGGATTTAAAAATCAAAGTACAAAATAATAAGCTAGTATTTGAAAACAATTTTGACTTTACGGACAACTCCACTTGGATACCTATACTTAATGATGACATACTACCTAAAAATGTAACTTGTATTGCTACCAATATAAAAGAATTAGATCGGACACATGAAATCTTTTATGAATATGTTGTTTTTTTAAAAGAAAATAGACAACATATAGATTACAAGTATAAAGTATACCCTATCTCTAATAACGAAAACGTTAAATTAGAATATGATATCCAAATAAGAAATCGCTTTGGTTGGAATGCCTCTACCATCAGAAAAATATTAAAGGATGAAACATATATAGGAAATTTAATTCAATTTAAAACAACAACAGTAAGCTATAAAAATCATACAATGATTTATAATGATCCAGATACCCAAATTAAAGTTTTAAATACACATGAACCAATTATAGATTTAAATCTATGGTACTCTGTGCAGAAGAAATTAAAAAGCAGAAAAAAATGTTGTAAAGATGGAAAAACTCATTTGTTAGTAAATAAGGTTTATTGTGAGAATTGTCATAGAGTATTTTACAAGTGTGGAAAAAAAGATGATAACGGTTTAGCTTATCTATGTTGTAAAGATAAAACAACAAAATGGTCTAATTGTGATAATAAAAAATACATTCGTGAAAAATATCTACAAGATTTTGTGATAGATAAGATGAATCATCTTTTAAAAAAGTTTTATAATCCAAAACAACAAATTGAAATTCATAACAATAGGATTGAAAATAATTTATTTAAACATCAAATAAAAAATTTAGAGAAAGAAAAAGAAAAAATGGATAAGGATTTAAAAAGTAAAAATTCATATTTTCAAAGTCTATATGAAGATTTAAAAAAAGGAATACTGGATGAAGAGGAATACATTACTTTAAAAAGAAAATATAAAGAAGATTATGACCAATTAGAGGAAAGGATTAAGACCATTGATAAAAATCTACTTAATATTCATACAAAACAAAAGGAACTAAAAAAAGAAAATACATTTTTTAATAAATATAAACAAATTCAAGAATTAAGACCTGAAATCATAAATGACTTTATAGATAAGATTATGATTGGAAAATATGATGAAGAAAAACAAGAACGAAAAATTCATATTATTTGGAATCTTATCGATTAAAATAATAAAAGAAGAAATTTTGATATGTAGCAACTGGTCCTACCGGAGCAACTGGCCCTACTGGAGCAACAGGTGCTACGGGTGCAACTGGCCCTACTGGAGCAACAGGTCCTACCGGAGAAGTCGGACCTACTGGGGCTACGGGTCCTATTGGTGAAACTGGACCTACCGGAGCAACAGGTGCTACGGGTGCAACTGGTCCTACCGGAGAAACTGGTCCTACTGGGGCTACGGGTCCTACTGGAGAAACTGGTCCTACTGGGGCAACTGGTCCTACCGGAGCAACCGGACCTACTGGAGCAACTGGTCCTACCGGAGAAACTGGTCCTACTGGTGAAACTGGTCCTACCGGAGAAACTGGTCCTATTGGAGCAACTGGTCCTACTGGAGCAACTGGTCCTACTGGTGAAGCTGGTCCTATCGGAGCAACCGGACCTACTGGAGCAACTGGTCCTACTGGTGAAGCTGGTCCTACCGGAGCAACCGGACCTACTGGAGCAACTGGTCCTACCGGAGCAACTGGTCCTGCCGGTACCGATGGTGAAACACCTGTACTTACCATTGGAAGTGTTACTACAGGAGCACCTGGAACAGATGCCTCTGCAACCATTACAGGTACAGCACCTAATTTTGTCCTAAATTTAGTTATTCCACAAGGACCAACAGGACCTGCTGCTGGTGCATAATATCTATGAAAATTGTAGTATATGCAATTTCTAAAAATGAAGAAAAATTTGTAGATAGATGGTATCAATCCATGAAAGAAGCAGACGAAATTTATGTATTAGATACTGGTTCTACAGATAATACAGTTGAAAAGCTACAATCAAATGGAGTTCATGTTATTAGTGAAATCATTAATCCCTGGCGATTTGACGTGGCTAGAAATAAATCTCTTTCCTATGTCCCACTAGATACTGATATTTGTGTTTGCACAGATTTAGATGAAGTACTTCTCCCTGGATGGAGAAAGACTTTAGAAGAAAAATGGGAAAATATGTCTACTAGAGCGTCTTATACCTATCATTGGAAACTAGATGAAAACGACGTACCAATTATCAGTTTTTATATTAGTAAGATTCATGCCAGAAAAAATTATTTATGGACACACCCTGTTCATGAAGTTCTAACCTATATTGGTTCAGAAAAAGAAATCACTCAAGTAATAGATGATATTGTCGTTCACCATTATCCAGATGATCAAAAATCGAGAAGTAGTTATCTTCCCCTTTTAGAATTATCTGTTCAAGAAGATCCTACCGATGACCGAAATATGCATTACTTAGGAAGAGAATATATGTACTACGGCTACTATGAAAAAGCGATTTACACATTACAAAACCACTTGAAATTAGAAAAAGCAAAATGGAAAGATGAAAGATGTGCTTCCATGAGATTTATTGCCCGGTGCTACCTTCGACAAGGTAATTATGAAGAAGCAAAAAAATGGGCAACAAAAGCAATTGAAGAAGCTCCTTACTTAAGAGATCCTTACATGGAAAAGGCGATGATTTCTTACCAAGAAAAAGATTGGCAGTCAGTTATTACTCTATGTTTGCAAGCACTTCCAATAGACGAAAACAAAAAAAGCTACATCAACGAATCTTTTTGTAGAGATTTTTCTATTTATGATACTTTATCGATTGCCTTTTACTATGTAGGTCTATATGAATTTTCTTATTTTTCCATTCAAAAAGCTTTAAAGATTTCTCCCCAAGATTCTCGTTTACTAAAAAACTTAAAATTTATCGAAGAAAAAAGAAAGTAACTTTTCATTACTTTCTTTTTCATTTTCCAAAGAATTATTTACAAGTGTATCCTTCAGCTTCAAAATATTTCTTAGCATCTTCATAAGTAGTAGTAGCATCTTCTACACCAAAATTTTCTTTAGCAGCATCATCCATTTTTTCAACATCCATTGTAACAGTAATAACTACACTCTTTCCTGATACTTTAGAATTATAACTAACTCCTGTACCAGTATATTGTGTTGATAAAATAGCATCTAAAGCAGCTTTTCCTGATTGTGCCTCTTCTTCACTAGATGCTTCCATTGTCATCTTTGTTTCTAATTTCGTAGCTTTATCTTTATTAAAAGTTACTGTAATTTCAGGATTACCAGAATCCTCATCATCTAACTTACATGTAAGCTTCTTTGAAGATCCACCACATCCCGTTAAAACAAGAACAAATGCTAGCATAACAGATAGTGTCATCAAACCTTTTTTCATTTCTTACCTCCTCCACTATATTACTAGAATATCACAATTTTTTTGAAATAGCAATTCTCATCTTTGACTTTTATTCAGCTATCCATAAGCAATAAAGAACTTCTGATAAATGAATATCCTCAGGAATAAACGTATCCATGGAAAACTCAGCTGAACCTAATCCCTTACCAAGCATTCTACAATTATCACTATAGGAAGTAACCGATGTATAGTTCGTTGTAAATGGTTGAAAATCAGCTTTTTCACATCGCAATAATTTCTTACCAGCTGCTTCTGCAATATTTAAAGCTTGATAATAACCATCTTGATGGGCATCTTTTAAAAGTTTTCTGCGACATTCTCTTTCATCTTTTACACCAAAAGAAATTTGGTAATGAGGTGGATTGGATAATTTAGCAATCTCCCCCATTAATTTCGATAAACGTTTCATGTCATAATCAAAAGTAAGAACGGCTTGTTGCCTATAACAATATCCTTCAAAAACCTGCTGTCTCATGATTTCATCATACCTTGTTTCTTCACAAATTGTAAAACTTGTTGTCTTCATTTGTTCTTTGGTAAAACCATTCTCTTCTAATATATAAGTAACAAAATCCTCTACCTGTTGAACACCCCTATCTAATACTTCCTGATATTCCTTTTCCTTTCTTTGAAAAGAAATATTCATAACAATTTGATCCGGTTTAACCCTTATATCGCCCTTTCCTTGAACAATAATTTTCATCTAATTCCTTCTTTCTAATAATTTAAAATCCTATCCTAGTAAAATTATATCACATCTATTCTTTTAAAAAAAAGAGAATTGTAATATTTTCATAAATGGGATAAAATAAGGTTGGTGATTATTCTATGGAAAAAGAAGAAAAAAAGCCCAGCAAAAAAAAGAAGAAGATTTCTAAAAAGAAACGGGAATTTATCAGTTTTAAAATAAGAAATTTGTGGAAACCATTATAAAATGGTTATTTTTTTGGCAAATTTTGTATTTATATATTGCGTAATGTT
>CANQTT010000041.1 GCA_947626855.1 uncultured Bacilli bacterium | reverse complement strand
GAAATATCTCCATATTCAGATAAAATAGAAGCAGCAGATAATTCACCTAATCCAGGAATGGATAACATTCTAGGATTTAGTTCTTTGATAATTGTTGAAATTCGTTTATCTATAGGATCAATTTTGTTATTAAAGACATTAATAAGAGAGACATAGGTAGAAATGAGTAAATCAGAATTATTATCATGGTAACCAACAGTATTTTTAGCAAGTTCTTTTAGTTTAGCAAATTTAGCATAAGAAAATTTACCACGAGAAATTTTTCTTAAAAAATCATAATCTTTCATAAAAGCAATATGAGAAGCGTTTTTATACTTATCTAAAATAAATAAAAGAGTATTAGAAATCATATTGTTGAAGAAAGGCTTTAATTCAGGAAAAGATTTGTCTAACTCATTAGTTAGTAAGATTTCAAATTTACTTCTTTCTTTAATTAATTGTTCTCTACTTCTACATAGTGACTTTAATGTATAAATGTTGTATAATAAACATGAATTTGGATTATATTGGATGGACAAGAGATAACTAGTCACAGTAAGACTGTCTGCTTTATCTGTTTTAGTTCTACGTAAGCTACGAGCTTTTAAAAATTGGTGAATGACAAGAGGATTTATTTTCATAAATGAATACTCTTGATCTATTAGAAATAATTCCAAATTCATTGAGTAATGTCCGGTTGCTTCAAAAGCAATTCGGACATCGGATTTATTATAGGATTTCAATTGATCCAAGAAAAATTGAAATCCTTTTTTGTTGTTTTCAAAAGATGAATTTTCAACAATTACTTGACCTACATTTGAGATAATGCAGAAATCGTGTTTGTACTTTGATATATCAATACCAACAAAATATATCAATGATAAGCACCTCCTTAATTAATTTGTTTGCACTGAAGTTTGCCACAAGGTTTCTAATCATGTAATCACGTAATTTAATAAAACATCGATTAGTAAAAACTAACGTGTTAACTAACTAATTAACAATAAAATTAAAAATTTGTGGTTTGAGTCACCTAGAACCAGTCCATAAAATCGGCTGTAATGATGTAGGAACAAATCCACAGTGCGAGAATTATTATACTTCCAGAAGTATAATAATTCAAAAATATTAAATAGAAAGGAATCAATCTTATAGAAATCAATTCATATTTCTATAAGATTGATTATACGTGATAATGTGGTAGCAGAAGTCTTGGTGGAGGTAGCCGCTAAACAAATTAGTCAAACTTTTTCCTATGCAGTTCCTTCTGATAAAAAAGTGGAGGTAGGTAAACGTGTTTTAGTTCCGTTTGGATCTAGAACTGTTGAAGGTTTTGTTCTAAAAATGGAAGAGGGGACAAAGGATTTTTCTCTGAAACCAATTTTAGAGGTTATAGATGAAGAAGCTGTTTTGAATGAAGAGCTTTTAGAATTAGGAACGTATTTAAGTAAATTAACAATGTGTAGTTTAATCACTGCTTACCAAGCTATGTTACCAAAGGCACTAAAAGCGAAAAAGGGTGTTGAGATTGCTAAAAAAGAAGTCTCTTATATTTCTGTAAAAGAAACTTCTTATCTTCCTAAAACGGAAAAGCAAAAGGAATTATTTACACTTTTATCATTAGGACCTGTTTTAAAAACGGAATTAAAAGACTATCAGTCTACTGTGAAAACGCTTTTAGCAAAAGATATTTTAAAAGAAGAGAAAAAAGAAGTTTATCGGATGTCATCTGAGGTAGAAGTATCCCCTTTTAAACCAGTACTAAGTGAAGAGCAAAAAGTTGTCATTAATCATATTGCTCAGAAAAAGAATACTTTTGCTCCTATTCTTTTACATGGAGTAACGGGGAGCGGTAAAACAGAAGTTTATATGCGTTTAATTGAGGAGGTATTAGAGCGTGGAAAGCAAGCGATTGTCTTAGTACCGGAAATTAGTTTAACTCCTCAACTAGTAGATACTTTTCAAAAACGATTTGGGAATCTTATTGCGATTCTTCATTCCCGTTTGAGTGATGGAGAGAAGTATGATGAATGGCGAAAAATTGTTAGAGAAGAAGTATCCATTGTGATTGGAGCAAGAAGTGCCATTTTTGCACCTTTTACTAGATTGGGAATTATTATTATTGATGAAGAGCATACAGCGACTTATAAACAGGAAAATAATCCTAAATATCATGCTGTTACGATTGCTTTGAAACGTGCTAAAAAGCATCATTGTCCACTGGTTTTAGGGAGTGCGACTCCTTCTTTAGAAAGTTATACTAGGGCGAAATTAGGGGTTTATGAATTGCTTACGATGAAAAATAGAATTTATGGTTCTCTTCCAAAAGTTCATTTAGTGGATATGAGAAAAAATTTGAAGGAAGGATATCGCATTTTTTCGAAAGAGCTTTTAGAAGCTTTAACTAGCTGTTTTGAACGAGGCGAGCAGGCGATTCTTCTTTTGAATCGAAGAGGATATTCTACGACTGTTACTTGTCATGATTGTGGATATAAAGTGATTTGTCCAAATTGTGATATTCCACTTACTTATCATAAAAAGATTAATGCAATGAAGTGTCATTATTGCAATTACACGACAGCTAAACCTAGGGAGTGTCCAGAGTGTCATAGCAAGCATATCGATGAATTCGGATTAGGAACAGAAAAATTAGAAGAGGAATTTAAGAGACTTTTTCCGACCATTTCTTCTGTTCGTATGGATGTTGATACAACCACACGAAAGGGTAGTCATGATCGGATTATTCATGATTTTTCCCATCAAAAATATCAAGTCTTAATTGGAACGCAAATGATTGCAAAAGGTCTAGATTTTGAAGAGGTAACCTTAGTTGGCGTTATTAACGGCGATGCCAGTTTAAATATTCCAGATTTTCGGAGTGCTGAGAAAACATATTCTCTTTTGAGTCAAGTATCAGGAAGGGCAGGACGAGCTAAAAAGGAAGGCAATGTTTATATTCAAGGGTTCAATTTAGATCATTACAGTATTTGTTATGCCTCTAAACATGATTATGAACATTTTTATGAGGAAGAGATGAAAATTCGTAAGACTCTTTGCTATCCACCTTATCGAAATTTAGCAATCTTGAAAATGATTAGTATGAATTATGAAAAATGTTTAGAAGAAAGTGAAAAAGTAGCTGATTTCTTAAAGCGAAATTTGTCTTCTTCGGTTACAATCTTAGGACCAACAGTATCGACTTTACCAAAATATAAAAATCGGTATTATTTTCAAATTCTTTTAAAGTATCAAGACTCGAAAGAAGTAAGAAAAGAGATTTCTTTTTTGATAGAAAAGTACCGAAGCAATCGAATGGTTTCTTTAGATGTGGATCTTTCCGCATAGAAAAAAAGAAAATAATTTAAAAATATGTTTTATTTTGTCAAGATATGGTATAATGATGGTAATAAATAAGGAAAATCGGCGTGTTAATGAAAACGGGGGGATGAGTATGAAACCAAATGCCAATGAAACAGATGAATTTTTAGAGGAATTAACTAGTATTGAATATGATGACGATGATGCTTTAACGCTTTTAGATGATGAGGAAGCTTCTAGTGCTTCTAAAGTAGAAATAGAAGATGATGATTTAGCTTCTTTCTATGCAGATGCCTATGATGAAAAACCAGCTAAACCAACAGTATACAAAGAAGAACCTGTTCCAGCACCAAAAGCTCCAACTCCTTCTGTTGTGGTAGAGAAATCACCAGATTTGACTTATCCAAGGAGAGTAGAACAGAATACAGCTTCCCTAGATAATTATTTAAACAATTCTATGGCAAGCAGAGATACTGTAAAAGTAGAGAAAGTAACTGTTCCACCAGTACAGCCAAGACCAGTTGTACAGCCTCAACCAGTCGCTCCATCTGTTGCACCAAAACCAGTTGCTCCAGCACCTGCTAAAGTGGAAACAAATAGAGTAGATGTAGAGGCTCGTGGAGAGAGTTTGAATCAACTTTTTGAAAAGGTTTCTAATAATGTTCGTGGAGCTTCTAACATTGTCAATAAGAATGTAGAGATTAAGAAGAAGATTGATGAGCGTTTTAACGAACTTAAAAAGTTACAGGAAGAGCATGAGAAAAATCGTCAACGTGATTATGATGAAATTAATGCTTATAAGGATGATGTATATAACAAATTAAAAGAGAAGAAGGCTGAAATTGAGCAAGAGATGAGTGCTTTACAACAAGCTCAAGCAGCTTTTGAGAGAGAAAAACAGACTTTTGCTTCTGAAAAACAAAAATCCTTAGAAGAATTAAATAAGAAAGAAGCAAGTCTTAATCAGTCTTATAAAGATCGTCTTAAGAGCATTGAACAAATTGAAGATGGCTTAGTAAAGAGAAAAGAACAACTCGATAATGAGAAAAAAGCTCTGCAAAGAGAAAAAGAGCAATGTGAAAAAGATAAGAAAGAATTAGCGGAAAATCTAATTCGCTTTAATCAATTAGTCGATGACTTTACAAAAGGAGTCGATAGTGTGGGTGAAAGCAATTAATCAAGCATTTCTATGCTTGATTTTTTGTGGCTAATTTGTTTATAATGAAGTAGGTGATAGTATGGCTTATATAGGTGTTTTTACAGAGGGCTTAATGAGTCCTTCTGTTAAGTTTTTAGAATCAGATGTTTGGCAAATTGATAAATATACTACGCAATTTCAGAATTCTACGGCGATTCGAAATGCAAATGAAGAAAAATATTACGAATTTCAAAAAAAATATCCCTCTGCTGGTAGAGGATATGTTCGTTTATTTCATATGTCTTCCCGTGGAGAAATTCAAGAATGGATGGTTCTTTATGAGAAACATAAATTAGCCTTCCCATACATCCTTCAAAATCCAGATTTTATGAAGTATTTTGTTTGTGTCAATAAGACTTATTTTTCTCCGTTTGTTCAAGGTCTCCTTCTTCAGAAGAGAAAAGATGGTATAAATCAAGTGAGAAAATATTGTCGAGAGCTAAAAGCCGCTGATAAAAAGCAGATGGGTGTTTCTGATGGGGGAGTAAAATACTATACTTTTATGAGAGATATTGTATATCAATATGTGGCTTATACTAGGAAGAGGTCATACGCCAAAAGTATTGATCAGTTGGTACAACAACATTATGAAGATTGTCATAGTGAAAGCAAAGTACAAGAATCTTCTATTAAGGAATTATTTTCTTATTTTCCAGAAAGGGATCCGGATCAAATTTTATTTGATATCAGGGATAATGCTATTCCAGAGGAAAATCTTTTAAAAGAATTTTTAGGGAATCCTAATTTTGATAGATATTATGATTATTTTTCAGACAGTGATTTACTCTTTTTATTAGGGGATGCTATAGAAGATTTTACAAGTCAAGAAAGATATGAAAAGTGGTATCGTGTTTGTAAAGATGGGTTTGATGGAACGATCTGTTGTCCTCCATTAAATAAGAATTCTTCTCTTGTCTCTCATTTTCGGGATGCTCAAATTGTTGTTTTTTGTATTTCGCAAAAGGATAGAGTTGTGGAATCTGAAATTTCGGTGGCTTTGAATAATAAAGCAGAAGTAGCTCTTATTACCTATGATCCTAATTTATGGCAACTCTATGCTAAGAAATATCCAGGAGCTACGTTAATTATGGGAAAAGAGACTAATTTTCAACGTCAATTTGAAGAATTTATGATTCATGTTTATCAAGAAAGAAAGAGCAAGGTACGTCCTAAGTCTTATGGAAAATCTAATAATTGATTATTTAGAAGTGTTAGAATTTGAAAAACATTATTCTAGCCATACCGTTTTAAATTATAAAAAAGATTTGGAGGATTTTTGTCTTTTCCTAAAAGAGAATCATGTACCGATTGAGAAGGCAGATTATGGGGTTATTCGTCAATATTTAAATGTTTTATATGATAAACATTTTTCGAATAAAACCATTGCAAGGCATATTAGCACGCTTCGTAGTTTCTTTAAATATTTAAAGAAAAAGGGAAAAATTTTAGAGAATCCTATGATTTTAATTTCTAATCCTAAATTAGAAAAAAAATTACCAAAAGTCGTTTCCTATCAGGAATTAGAAGCGATTTTACAGGCTCCAGATGACGGAAGTATTTTGGGAGATCGAAATACCTTGTTATTAGAGATGTTATATGCTACCGGTATTCGCGTTAGTGAATTAGTATCGATTAAGGTAACAGACATCGATCTTTCCAGTCGTGAGATTCGTATTTTGGGAAAGGGAAACAAAGAGAGAATTGTTCTTTATGGAAAACGATGTGCCTCTTTATTAGAGCGTTATCAGAAAAAAAGTTATCCCACTTTGAATCAAAAGGGGCTAGATTATTTATTTTTAGGGATTCGAGGAAATAAGTTAAATCAAAGGCAAGTACGAGATGTTGTAAACGATGCGGTTTCTAAAGCTGGTTTAGCTATGCATATCTCTCCACACGTATTACGTCATACTTTTGCAACTCATATGCTAAATGAGGGAGCTGATTTAAGAAGTGTGCAGCAGTTATTAGGTCATGAGTCTTTAAGTACGACTACCATTTACACGCATGTTTCAAATGAACGTTTACGAAACGTTTATTTGCATACTCATCCAAGAGCTTAAAAGATTTACCAGTTTTCTTCTTTTGAAAAAAGATAAAAAAATCAAAAATAAGGATAGAAAAAGGGGAGATAAGAATGGCAAAATTGTATTTTCGCTATGGAGCAATGAATTGTGGAAAAACGACTTCTCTTCTACAAGTAGCTCATAATTATGAAGAGAAGGGATTAAAAGTTTTAATCATGAAGCCTTCTATTGATACGAAGGGTGGAAAATGTATTGTTTCTAGATTAGGAATGAAGAGGAAAGTAGATGTCTGGTTAAAACCAAAGGATAGGATTCGCGATAAGATTCATTTACAAGGGTTATCTTGTATTTTAGTAGATGAAGCTCAATTTTTAACCCCTGATCAGGTACGAGATCTTTGGCTAGTCGCAAAACTTAGCGATGTTCCTGTCATTTGTTATGGATTACGGACGACTTTTCAAACAAAATTCTTTGTAGGTAGTGCTCCATTGATGGAACTTGCTGATGAGTTAGAGGAATTAGTAACGATTTGTAAGTGCGGAGCGAAAGCGAAATTCCAAGCAAGGAAGGTAAATGGTGTTTTCGTAACCGAAGGTAGTGAAGTTGCTATCGATGGAGAAAATGATGTTACTTATGAGTCTTTATGTGGAAAATGTTATATTCAAGATGTTTTAAATATTCATGAATTATAGTGTCAATGGAGAGAAAAAAATCATATCTTTTTCTCTTTTTTTCTTGCTTGCGTTATGGAGTAATGTTATAATATACGTGTTAAGGAGGAAGAAGATGACAAAATACGTTTATGCCTTTAAAGAAGGTAACAAAGATATGCGTAATCTGTTAGGTGGTAAAGGTGCTAACTTAGCAGAGATGACTAGTATTGGCTTACCAGTACCTCGTGGATTTACAGTTACTACGGAAGCTTGTACAAGATACTACGAAGATAATGAAACTATCGCAGAAGAAATTCAAAAGGAGATTCTTGAGCAATTAGAAGAATTACAAAACGTTACTGGAAAACGTTTTGGAGATTACACTAATCCACTTTTAGTTTCTGTAAGAAGTGGTGCTCGTGCTTCTATGCCAGGTATGATGGATACCGTATTAAACCTTGGTTTAAATGATGAAGTTGCAAAAGGTTTTGCTGAAGCTACGAAAAACCCTCGTTTTGTATACGATAGCTATCGTAGATTTATTCAAATGTTTGCTGATGTTGTTATGGGATTCCCAAAAAGCTCATTTGAAAGATTATTCGATAAGATTAAAGAGGAAAAGGGCGTAGAATACGATACAGAACTTTCTGCAGAAGATTTAATGGAAGTTGTAGATATTTATAAGGGTGAGTATCGGAAACATGCTGGTACAGATTTCCCACAAAATCCAACAGAACAAATGATGGAAGCTATTAAAGCTGTATTCAGAAGTTGGAATAATGATCGTGCTATTACTTATCGTCGTTTAAACGATATTCCATCAAGTTGGGGAACTGCTGTTAACGTTCAAGAAATGGTTTATGGTAACCGTGGAGATGATTGTGGAACTGGTGTTGCTTTCACAAGAAACCCAGCTACTGGAGAAAAAACTTTATTTGGTGAGTATTTAATGAATGCTCAAGGAGAAGATGTTGTTGCTGGTATTCGTACTCCACAACCAATTGCCACTTTAAAAGAAACAATGCCAGAATGTTACAATGAATTTGTTAAAATTTGCAATATTTTGGAAGAACACTATAAAGACATGCAAGATATGGAGTTTACGATTGAAAATGGAAAACTTTTCATGCTTCAAACTCGTAACGGAAAAAGAACAGCAACTGCTGCCTTGAAAATTGCTGTTGATATGGTAAATGAGGGAATGCTTACAAAAGAAGAAGCACTTCTTAAAGTAGAACCAAAACAATTAGATCAATTATTGCATCCAAATTTTGATGCTGCTGCTTTAGCAAAAGCAAAACCTCTTGCTAAGGGACTTGCTGCTTCTCCTGGTGCTGCTACTGGTAAGATTTACTTTACTGCAGAAGATGTAATGGAAGCTTCTAAAAATGGTGAGAAAGATATTCTTTTAGTACGTTTGGAGACATCTCCAGAGGATATTGAAGGAATGAATATTGCTCATGGTATTTTAACAATCCGTGGAGGAATGACTTCACATGCTGCTGTTGTTGCTCGTGGAATGGGTACTTGCTGTGTATCAGGATGTGGAAGTATTACGATTGATGAAGAAGCGAAAACTATTACAACTCCAGATGGAGCTACTTTCCATGAAGGAGATTGGATGAGTTTAGATGGTTCTACTGGTAATGTTTATGGAGAACAAATTGCTACAGTAGATCCAGAAATCAGTGGTGATTTCGGAACATTTATGGGATGGGCAGATGCCGTTCGTAGATTAAGAGTTAGAACAAATGCTGATACGCCAAGAGATGCAAAACAAGCACGTAAATTTGGTGCAGAAGGTATTGGGCTTTGCCGTACAGAGCATATGTTCTTCGAGGAAGATAGAATTTTCAATTTCCGTCGTATGATTGCTGCTGAAACAGTAGAGCAAAGAGAAGAAGCTTTGGAAAAAATTCTTCCATATCAGAGAAATGACTTTGAGGGATTATTTGAAGCAATGGAAGGAGATCCAGTAGTAATTCGTTACTTAGATCCACCTCTACATGAATTCTTACCTCATACAGATGAAGAAATTCGTCCACTTGCAGAGAGTCTTGGTATGAGCTTTGAAGCTTTAAAGAATCGTGTTGAATCTCTAAAAGAGTTTAACCCAATGATGGGTCATAGAGGATGCCGTTTAGCGATTACTTATCCAGAAATTGCTAGAATGCAGACAAGAGCTGTTATTGAAGCTGCTATCAATGTTAATAAGAGAGGTATGAATGTTGTACCTGAAATTATGATTCCACTTGTAGGGGATGTTAATGAACTTAAATTCGTTAAAAAGGTAGTTGTTGAAACTGCAGATGCTATTATTGCAGAAGCAGGTGTTGAACTTCCATATCATGTTGGTACGATGATTGAAATCCCAAGAGCTGCTTTAACAGCTGATGAAATCGCTAAAGAAGCTGAATTCTTCTCATTTGGAACAAATGATTTAACACAAATGACTTATGGATTCTCAAGAGATGATGCTGCTAAATTCTTAAATTACTATTATCAAAATAATATTTTCGAGAGCGATCCATTTGCTAAGATTGATCAAGTTGGTGTTGGTCAATTGATTAAAATGGCTGCTGAAAAGGGTAGAAGTGTAAGACCTGATATCCATTTAGGAATCTGTGGAGAACATGGAGGAGAACCAAGCAGTGTTGAATTCTGCCATAGAGTAGGACTTGACTATGTATCTTGTTCACCATATCGTGTGCCACTAGCTAGACTTGCTGCTGCTCAGGCCGCTGTTAAGGAAAAAATGGGAGAATAAATAATAGTTTAAAAAATGAATATACTATGAATGTATACTATTTGACATTTTTATAAAAATATAGTATATTTAAACTGCACTTGAAAAAGTGTGAAAATGTTTCTCGCTTCCGGGTGGCTAGCGAGTAATAAATAATCCCGGTCGACAATGTTTCTCGCTTCCGGGTGGCTAGCGAGTAATAAATGATCCCGGTTGAAAATGTAGAAAAACTTCATCACATGATGGAGTTTTCTTTTGTTTTATGCTATACTCTTCATGGAGTTGATGACAGTGAAAATAAAAACAGGTTATTTATATCACATCAAAGATGAATATTTTGATGTCGTTAATGATGAAAGTTTAATGCAAAATCATGAAAGAGGAAAGAAAAGACCTACTTATTTTACAATCAAAGATAAAGATATTTTATGGTTTATTCCAATTAGTTCTAAAGTTGATAAATATAAAAAGATAGTTGATAAGAAGATAGAAAAATATGGTTTTTGTAATACAATATTAATTGAGAGAATCTTTGATGAGAATTCCGTTATTTTGTTACAAAATGCTTTTCCAACTTTAGAAAAATACATAGATCATGTGCATACAGTAGATGGTAAACCAGCAAGAGTTTCTGAAAAATTAGAAAAAATAATACTTAAGAATTTCAAAAATTTAATGAAACTTCACAATAGAGGAATTAAAGTCTTTTTCACGGATGTAGACAAACTAAAAGAAAAAATGTTAGAAGAAATAAAGTAAATTGCAAATAGCAAAAATAATAAAATGAGACTAAGGAAAATCTTAGTCTCAGACTGTTGACAAAAGAAATTTTGAAAACAGTCTTTTATTATTTATAAAAATTTAGTATAATTAAATTGCGAG
>CANQTT010000040.1 GCA_947626855.1 uncultured Bacilli bacterium | reverse complement strand
ATACAAAATTTGCCAAAAAAATAACCATTTTATAATGGTTTCCACAAATTTCTTATTTCAAAACTGATAAATTCCCGCATCTATGATAACTATCCGGTTGAGGAAGTGATTTTTGAAGTAAACTCACAAGAAATTGCGAAAACTACTTTAAAATCTCTTGAATAATCCTATCTTTTATTGTATAATGGACTTGTTCCTTTGGAACGGGTATGTCTCAGTAGCTCAGCTGGATAGAGCATCGCCCTTCTAAGGCGAGTGTCAGGGGTTCGAATCCCTTCTGGGACACCATATTTTGATAGGAAAGCTTTGTGATACAAGGCTTTTTTATTTTATTCATACAATCACTACTAAAAAAGAAATTAGAGAAACCCTTCCCTATAGAAAAACAGAAAAAATCATGATATAATAGTGAAAAGTATGCGAGGTGTTTGGATATGGCAGAGGCTAAAAAAATAAGAGGAAAATTAAAAAGAGATATCGATAGGCTTGTTGCTGAGATTAATGATAATTATCAAAGTTTTATTCGGGAATTACAAGACCGTGGCATTGTAAATGAAAGAGGTGTAGCGGTTGATCCAACCAACGAAGAACATAGGCGGATTGCAAATGAATTTTTTAAACAAAGGACGGAAGAATTTCGAACTCAATTGACGGCTTTAGGAGGAAATAAAAAAGCCGAAGAAGCACTTTTGAGACAAATCTTACCAGAAGCTTATGCCCTCGTAAAAACAGCAAGTGGCTTTTTGTGGAATAAACCTCATCACGACGTACAACTACAAGGAGGAATTCTTTTAAATGACGGATATGTCTCTCAAATGGCAACCGGAGAAGGAAAAACATTAACCGCTGCCCTTCCCGCTTATTTAAATGCCTTAACGGGAAGAGGTGCTCACGTCATTACACCAAATGCTTATTTAGCAAAACGTGATCAACTAGAAATGAGTGAATTGTACGAAATGCTCGGTTTGAGTTGTGGATTAGTGGAAGAGAGAATCAATTGGAACTCTAAAGAAACCATCAGGCGGCTTGAAGAAATGACAGTGCAAGTGTTATCTGAAACAATAGAAAGTCTTTATCCAGAAAAGGATAAAAAAACCAAAGAGGCATATCTATATGACTTCATAAAAAAACCAGCCGTGAAAATGCAAGCTAAAAAAAGAGCCAGAGAAAGATTGAAACAAGAAGACTTAGAAAGAAGAAAAAAAGCTTATCAGGCAGACATTACCTACGGTTCTGCCTCAGCTATCGCCTTCGATTATCTCTATGATGACTTAGCTACTAACAAAGAAGGAATTGTTCAAAGAGAAGGAAATCCAAATTTCGCTATCATTGACGAAGTGGACAGTGTCTTGTTCGATGATGCAAGGACTCCTTACATTATATCGGGAAAGCAATCCGATATAGAACTTGCTACTTCTGAAGAAGAGGCTGAGGAAGAACATCAAATGGTAGAAAGTGCCAATATGGCCATCTATAGCATTTACCATTGGGATGAAAATACTAAAAGTAGAGGCAATGAATCCCTTCTTTATACTTTTGAAGACGAACACGAAAGTGAAGAATTTGCTAAAGGAAAACATCCAGATAGAGAACAATTAGAAATGACAAGAGCCATTTTAATTGAACCAAATGGAAATCAATTTTCCTTAACCAAACTCGGCGAAATTATGATTTTTAATCAATACTATCAAGAAAAAGTGAATAAACTCTTACAGAAAAATAAAGATTTTATTATCAATCTTGAAGTTGATGGAGAAAAAATATTTCAAAAAGGAAAAGACTATTTATTTAAAACGGAACTTAGTATGGAACCTCGTGCTTTTGCTCACCTTGTCATGACAGGTGCCATTCCTGAATTAACGAGTCTATTCTATGAATTTGAAAAAAAGGAATTTGCACAACAATACATGCAATTGGAAAATGCAATTACAGCATGGTTCTTAAAAAAGGAAGATGTAGATTATCAACTAAAAGATCCAAATCCTGATCATCCTAGCAAGAAAAGAAAAGTAACTCTTATTATCAACGGAAGAGCACAAGACGGTAGAGCTTATGGAAATGGGCTTCAACAAGCCATTGAAGCAAAAGAAAAAATAAGACATGGTGCCCAATGCGAAATCGTGGAAACTCCTTTCAACGATACGTTAGCTTCCATCCCTACCTCTTCTTTCTTTGAAAGATATCAAAACGTTGGAGGAATGACCGGTACCGCTGCTGTTACAGCCTTTGACTCCTTATATGGTCTAGAAACTTATGAAGTACCAAGAAATAAACCAAAAGCAGTAACCGATCATGGAGAGAGATTCTATGCTTCAACAGAGGATAAATATGAAGCTATTTATCAAGAAGTACTTGCCTCTCACAAAAAAGGACAACCCGTCTTATTGACAACCACTTCTAAGGAAGAGAGCCAAAAAATTGCTACCTATTTACGAGAACGTTTTCAACACAAGGTAGATATCCCTGTATTAAATGCTGATGTCAATCGATTTGAAGAAGAAGCAAGTATTGTTTCTAGAGCTGGAATGTTTGGAGCTATCACTGTTTCCACCGAAATGGCGGGTCGTGGAACAGATATCAAATTAGGAGGAGAAGTTCCTGAGGTCAGTGAACTTGCTGAAACATTCGAAAAAAACCAGTTTAACGCTATCTTAGCTCAAATGCAAAGAAGTCAAACAGTAACAGAAGAAACAAAAGAAGAAATCAGAAGAATGCTAGCCCAAAACAGTGAAACTTTCACGCAAATGGCAAAGGAAGAACATACATCTTTATGCCAACAACGAGATCAAATGAAAAAAAAGATTTCGGCAGCTGGTGGTTTAAAAATCATTGGAAGTGGTCACTTCGATTTAGAAAGAATTGATGATCAAGTACGAGGACGTTGTGGTCGACAAGGCGATCCTGGAGAAGTCATTTTCTTTAATGATGGGGCTGATTTAACAAGAATGGGTGTTCCAGACGTTATTGTTCAAAAATTTGAAAGATTAGCGGAATTGGAACCTATCGTAGAAGAACATACGACATCCCCTTCTGCTATAAAAGATCCTCTCACAACTTGGATTCGTCGTATGCAAATGAAAAATGATTCAAGTACTCTTGATTCTATTATCTCTAGACAAGAAGAGGATAGAGCTATTTCCCACTTTAGAAATGGTTTTAGACAAGAAAAAGAATCCTTAAAAAGATCGGAAGAATATTTACCAGCAATGGAAAAAATCATTGAACAAACAGTCGGAGCAATTATTGAAAATTCCAGTGCCAATCCTACTAGTAAAAAAATTGCGAAAGCAGGGGTTGATGTTGAGCAATTGCAATCCTTCACGAGTGAATTCTTAGGAATTGACATTACAAAAGATGAACTAGAGGATTTAAGAACGATGGAAGACCTTTCTAGCTCTCTAGTAGAGAAAAGTTTAGAAAGATTCCGTGATATTTCTAAACGAGAAGGAACAGAAGTAGTTCAACAAAAAGTAAAAAATGCAGTCGATATCTGCCTCAACCGTGCTTGGTATGATTTTGAAGGATATATTGAAAGTATTAATGAACAAAGAAGAAATAATTCCATAGCGAAATTAAATGCGAAAGTGGAAGTTTCTGGAATGGTTGCTGAAGCTTTCTATCACTGTAGAGAATTTCAATTAGCATCTATCGTTCGAGAAACAATGAATCCAGACTATAGAGAGACTGTTCTCTACCCTCATCAAGAATTATCTCATCTCATCGTTACCTCTCTAGGAATAGAAAAACAAAAACTTTTTGAAGCCAGACAACAAGAAGAAGAATTTGAAAGAGAATTTGCTGAACCCCCAGTTATACAAAATCTTCATCTGACCCCTTTCTTTTCAAGAACAAATTTAAATGGTTTAAATGGTTTTTCCATTCAAAAAAGCTATATCTTTGAACCCGTTGCTCGAGCAAAAAAATAAATAATAAAAAATCAAGGATTTAAGAAAATTACTTTTCTCCTTGATTTTTTTTGTTTATAAAAGATAAAATTTAACCTTATTTGACCTCTTTCTAAACAACTTCATTATTCACCTTATTACAAATTCATATTCTATGATAGGAGGTAAAAAAATGAATGATGAGTTATATCAAAATGCTATTCAAAAAATAGAATGCGATAGTAAGTTTAGACCACTTTCTTGTTGTACAGGTTCTCGTGTCATAACTGGTCCTACAGGACCTACTGGCCCACAAGGTCCTGCAACAATTACCATAGGTACTACTTCAACAGGCGTACCAGGAAGTGCTGCTACCGTCTTCAACTCTGGTACTCCAGAAAATAATGTACTAAATTTTGTCATTCCTGCTGGAGCAACCGGCCCTATCGGTGCAACTCATACCCTCATAAGTGAAAGTAAATAATCAAATGATACGAATATATCCTATGAGTTTAATTACATTTCATCAACTTTCTTTCTCAAGATTGGAGGACAACACTCCCATCACCGTTACGTCAAATATTTGTCCTTTAAGCAGTGAATTTTAAATTCTAAAATATTATTTATATTTTAAGATTTTCTATTTCGCCTAAAATTAATTCAACCGATGTTTTTATAAATTTTTCAATATTTTCGAAGTTGAAGGTAAAAGATTTATGCTCATAGGAATTTTTAACTATTTCTACAATCTTATTAGACAAAATTTCTAATTTATCATATGGGATTTCTCTAATAATTTTTTTGATCTTTTTATTATCTTCTTTATACAAAAACTCTAAATCAATATCATATTGTTTAATAAGTTTTATATTTAAATTAGTATAGTCGTTATAAATATACATAATAACCATTTCACTACTAAGGGAAACAGAATCACCGTTAAGCTTTTTAATCACATTATTTTTGCTATCTAATATTTCAGGAATAAAAAACTTAAACCAAAAATAATCTGTATATAAATGAATAAAATACCCTAAAACAAAATCATCATTTAAGTTATTTTTATACTTTGCTAAAAATTTTTCAATATTAGGAATATCATTATCAATACTATCAAGGAAATGAGAATATAGCTTGGTTTCACCAACTAATTTTGATATATCAGGGGCAACAGAACCAAATAATAATTTATTTTGATCCCTTTTAATTACCTTGTTTATTTCTTTAGCAACAGCTAGATGGATTACTGACGAAGCCACTTTAGCACCCCTTTCCTACCATAAATTATAACATGTTAATGGAAAATTGAATATAGTTAATTGGGTGATCATATGAAAATAACATGCTCATTTAACAAAAATGGTAAAACACTACAAGAAATAATGGAGCAATTTTTAATTTTATATTATAACGATAGGATGTATTTTAATGAACAATAATGCTTTTAAAGTTGGGATCTATTTAAGATTATCAAAAGATGATGAGCGAGAGGATGAAAGTCAAAGTATACGTAATCAAAGAGATTATATTATGAGTTATATCAGTGAACATAATCTTGTTTTAATTGATGAGTATATTGATGATGGTGTAAGTGGTGCGATATTTGAAAGACAGGGTTGGGAAAATCTTATTAGGGATATAGAATGTGGTCGTATAAATATGGTTATTACGAAAGATACAAGTCGTTTAGGCCGTAATATCTCACAAAGTTTGTACTATTCTACTGAATATTTTCAAGAGAAAAATGTTAGATATGTCGCTATAGCTGATAATATAGATACCTTTGATAAAAATCAAAATACCGATATGCTAATGTTTAAAGCATTTTATAATGAAATGTATGTAAAAGACATATCTACAAAGATAAAAGCAACACTTAACTCTCAAAAAAGAAATGGCAAGTTTATGGGTGGTATAGCACCTTATGGTTATCAGAGAAACTTGCCCATTGATAAGCATGAACTAATCATTGATGAAGAACAAGCCGAGATAGTGAAAAGAATATACAATATGTTTATAAGTGGTATTGGTGTAAAAAAAATTGCTAATACCTTAACTAACGAAAAGATACCAATACCAAGCATACAAAAAAATCTTAATCGTGGTGTAAAATCGAGTGTCTATGGCATATGGACTGAAAGAACTATAAGTGATATCCTTACTAACCCTACTTATAATGGCGACTTAACGCAAAGTAGAGAATATAAAGTGAGTTATAAGTCAAAGAAAAGAAGAAAAAACAACAAAAACGATTGGATAATTGCTAAAAATGCTTGTCCTGCTATCATTGATAAAGAAACATTTAACCTCGTACAAAATATGTACTCAAAGAATAAGAATAGAACGGAAAATTCAAGGGAATATCTTTTAAGGGGATTTCTTGTTTGCCAAGAGTGTGGCCATACTATCTCAATAGGTCATACAACTTGGACTTGTAATGGGATGAAAAAATATAAGAATATATGTTATTGCAATTACTATAAAAAATTTTCAAGATACAATGTTTGTACTCCTCATAAAATTGACTATGATGAGTTAGAAAATGAAATATTGAAAGATATTAAGAAGAAATGTAAACAATATTTAAAAATAAGCAACTTTGAAAAACTACTTAAAAAAAATGATGAAATGACTAAATTACGAATAGAGCTAGAAAAAGAACTTTTGAAAGTTAAGAAGAACATAAATTTACAAACAAACTATGTAGATAATATCTACAAAGATAAGTTAAAAGGGCTTATTGATGAAGAAATGTTTAAAAGACAGTACAATAATATTACTACTGAAACATTAAACCTTAAAAAGAAAGCTAACAAACTAGAAACAAAGTTATATATTTTGAAAAATAAAGCTGCTAATAAAGAAAATGTTAGATACACTGAGATAATCAAAGAATATCTATCTCTTAAAAAGCCAAGCAAACAACTTTTATCATCACTAATTGATAAAATCATAATCGATGAAGAAAAAAATGTAAATATTTGTTATAAAATCAAGCCATTATACTAAAAAGATGGTTATAAAATTATATATTACTTTCACTAATAAGGGTATGAACTGGAGCAACAGGTCCTGCTGGAGCAACTGCTTCCTGTCAAAATTTCTTCTCATCAAAGTTCCCTAATATTTCCCCTATCCCCTCAAAAATACATACTAGATATATTAGATTTCATTATCATATAAATTTTATTTTATATTCTTTCTCCTACTAATTATTTTATATAAAAAAGCAGGTAATCTTTGATTACCTGTAAAATTACCTATATTTTAATGATTCATTGATTCTTTTTTATAAAGGATTATACTAAATCCTAGAACAACAACGCCTAATACAAAATATATCATATTTTTTGAAACACTATCATATGTATTTGGATTATCTATATCATACTTTAATTCTAAATTTGCAATAGCATTAGTGATATTATCAGCCATAGTATCCACTTGCTTTTGCTCTAATAGATTCTTATCTCTTTCTACTAAAGAAATTGCTTCCTCAACTGCACTAAAATCTTTATAATCATCTTTATTTAAAGCCTTCGCTTTTTCAATTGCCTCATCAACTTTGCTATAATCAGCTTCTGGACATGTTATGTAATTATCTTCCATATCATAAACTTTAAGTACATCTTTTCTAACATTAGATACGTCTGCACTCTCAACATTATTTATTTCAATATGACCTTTACGAACATAAATACCATATTCACTACTAATAGTTATATTTCCACCGTCAATAATTACATTCTTTGTATAATTACCTTCTGGAGTAGCATCAGAACGACCAGCATAAATTCCCTGTCCTTCTTTTGAATCAAGAACTACATTTCCACCACTTATGATTACACCGTCAGCTTTATCTGTTTCTTTTAATGTTCCTGGTACCATAATGGCAGTACCATTTAAGGCAACATTAAGATTTCCTCCTGTAATATTAACTTGTTGTATAGCATAAATTCCTATGTCATCAGACCCTGTATCCCAACTTTCGAGATTAAAAGTTCCACCATTCATAGTAAATGTATCATCAACCATAACTGTACCTTTATTGTTGATAGTACCAGATTCTATTACTAAATTGTGTGGATAACCAATAGTGGTACCATTGTTACCAGGATAAGTTGTCTTCAACATTTTATAGCTAAGATTTAATACAGCATCTTCGTCACCCTTTAATGTAAGGGTACCATCACCTTTTGTATAAACACCATATAAACTATAACCTCTGTCTGCGATTAAATTATTTTCGCCTTTAAAAATGATAGTTATATCCTCGCCTCTATTAAATTTAATACAGTCACTTGCTTCCTCACCTTGATCTGTTATCTCAATCGTTATACCATCTAAAGTAAGGGTTTTAGTATCATAATCCCATGACCATCCCTCTTCTTCCAATTTATCTTCATCAGCAGTAAGACTAGTTAAATCTATTGTTTGCGTAACTTTATCTTTAGCATCAACAGAATTAATATGAATGCAAAGTAAAAATAAACAGAAAGAAAAACTTAGTATTAACCTACTCATCTTGTTTTTAAACACATTATCACTCCTTTTCAATTTGGTTATTATACAATAACCATTTAACAATTGCAATAAAAATCAAATAGTTATTGAAAAATAGTAAGTACTTACCAATATTATCTATGATATTTCCATTATAAATAGTAAAATTATTCAATAATTCTTCTATTGCTTACGAGGACTATTTTATAGAAAATACAAATAAGTATAAGGATTATGACCTCATTTTGTTTGCCCACACAAATTGACTTATTGGATAATCTATAAGTCATTAACAAATCAAAAATATTGAAAAAAGAATTATTGATATCTGAAAAAGCTAAAATTCTTATAAAATAAGGGAAAAGCAATATTTTAATTTTTATTTAAAAAAAATAAGATATAAATATTCAATTATTTACATCTTAAAGTATTCTTGTAATTTATTTTATATATCTTTTAATTTTTTATTAGCTCTAACTATCATATAGATAGACATAGAAGTATTTATAATACAAACAACAAATCCCATGATACTTGTCATTATCATTTTAAATTCAGTATCATCTGTTCCAAATTGGGATACCATGGCAACTTCCAAAGAAATCATGGCAATCATAGCAACAGTTAAGTTAATACATTTACTTGCCGCTAAAAGTGGACTATGATTTTTTCGATATTTGATTACATTGATAATGGCATTTATGATTAAATAAAAATCATACATAGCTACTATATATATGATAAATCCTGCATAAGTTATTTCTTGATTTTGTTTAATGATTAGAACAATCATACCTGATAATACTAAATTTAAGAATAAGAGTATGATACCTGTTAATTTTAGTTTCTTATATTCTTCTTTTAAATTTTTACCAACTTCTTTTTTTATATCTTTCACAATAAATAATTTCAGAAAACATAGAATCAAATAGTAGACAGCAAAAGTGATAAACCACCAAGACATATAATATATTCCCGTTCCTAATTTAAAAATTCCATAAACAAAATGTAATAAAGTTGCAAAAACTAGTCCAATTTTTGTGATGGAAAGTTCGTGTTTTTTGTATAAGTGATAAGTTTTCGATGTTTTAATAGCATGATTACTAAATTCACATATCTTACAAAACCAAATAATAAATATAATTAAAGCATAAGTAGATAAAAGATAACTCACATAAGCAATAGGTGTTTCTTCTAAATGATAACTAAAAACATAAATAAGCAAACCAAAAGCCACATTAAATAGAATAAATCCGATTATTTTATTAGGAACAAATAATTTGTTTATTATCTTTTTCATATCACACCTCTGACTATATATCATTATATCATTAAAACAAAAAGGAAGAATATTCTTCCAAGCAAAGAACTAATTTTTATTACTTTTTAAATAAGAATATACTGGGTAGTTAAGGACGCAAATAAGTAAACCAATAATACCTGTTATAATACCAATTAGTAAATCCGTTTGAGATGGATCACCTACCATAACTTTACTCATACCAAATCCCATTATGAGTGCTCCAAGAATTCCTATCAACCAAGTCAATACAATTCCCCAATTTATTGGTCCATGAGTTTTCTTTGGATGATTCTTTCTGTATACTGGAATAATGCAAAGCAAAATAATAAATCCTACAATCGCTACAACGACACCTGCTTTAAATAAGTCCCATTCAGGTATTAAGCACATACACATACCTATTGCAAATACTAAGCCACCAATTGTTCCTAAAATAATTTCTAATAAAGTTTCTTTTTTCATTTTCTTACCTCCATATAACTTTATTTACTTAATTTTTCTTGAATTTCATTTTGGATTTCTTTGGTTGTTTTAGAATATTGATGTTGTTCTTGTCGTCTTTCTTCTTGTTCTTTTTGTAATCTTTTCTTTGCTTCTTCTATTGTTTCATCATCTTTTTTTAAGAAAGTATCGACAAATTTATCTTCCACTTTCTTATATTCTCCAACAACGGTATTTTCGATTTTTTTGTAACCACCAACAACAGCATCTTCCACTTTCTTATTCGTATCTACGATTTTAGACATATAATCTCTCCTTTCAATAACTAGACACTTGTCTTTTTATTACAAGTTTAGTATAATCTTTACGAAACAAAAATACAATCAACAATTGATAGACATTTGTCCAATTAAAAGGAGTGAATATATGAATACACCAAATAATAAAAGAAGAAAAGAAACAAGAGATAGAATTAGTAAAGTATTTATAACTTTACTACAAGCAAAAGAAATCACTGAAATATCTGTTACTGATATTTGTAAACTTGCCAAAATAAATCGTTCTACTTTTTATGTGAATTACCTTGATATTTATGATTTAGCAGACAAAATAGGACAAGAATTAGAGCAAGAAGTATCCTTTTTATATCAAGAAGAAAAAGACAATAAAAACAATTCAAATGATTTTTTAAAACTTTTCAAACATATCAAAGATAATCAAATATTTTATAATACCTATTTTAAACTAAAGATGGATCAAAACTTTATCATTAAAGAATACGATTATAACTTATCAAAAGAACTATATGATGATAAATACATAGATTATCACATGGAATTCTTTAAAGCAGGATTAAATGCTATTATAAAAAAATGGCTTGATAATGGATGTCAGGAATCACCAGAAGAAATAGAATATATTTTAAAAAGTGAGTACAGAAATAAAAATAATATCAAAAATTAAACAGTTGAGTCTGTAAATAAATTTGTGTAAAGTTTAAAATCCTTTCTATGGTAATATAGAAATATAAAACCTAGGAAGGAT
>CANQTT010000039.1 GCA_947626855.1 uncultured Bacilli bacterium | reverse complement strand
AGACTGACATAATCAATCTCTAATATCCTTATTACCATAGATAGGTAACTTTACACAAAGTTTTTTACACTCTCATAAAAGGAATGTCGCACAACGAAGACCAAATAAAATAGATTGTTTGCCATACTTTAACAAATAATCTTTTTGATTTTCTAGATAATCTTTCTTTCTATTTTCTGTTTGTAATTGAAAGTTAATTTGTTGTTCTAATCTCTTTTGTTCTAAAAGTTCTGCTCTTTTTTCTTTATTTTTCTTCTGAATCCAAGCCTCTTTCTGATTGAGGGAAGCAATTTTTTTCTCTTCTAAACGGATAGCTTGTTGATACTGATCTTCCATAGACATTCCCCCTATGTCTTCTTATTATACCATAAAGCATTTTTTCCTTAAAGAAAAAAAGCACTTGCGTGCTTTCTAGTTCATAAATCCTGAACATTTTCCACAATCATTGTTAATGATCTGATTTTCTTCTGAACAAGAATATCTAGGTGTATAAGTATGATTGTAGATATGTTTATTAATAATATGAGTATGAATTGGACAAATATGTGGAACCTCATGTTGATATACTTTTTCTACACATTTATTAATAACTGGTTCTACAACTTCTTGAATTTGTCTTTGACATCCTTGTGGTAATTGATTTTCAAACATGTTATTATTTTTATGGCAACAATTTTGATTAAACATTTCTTTTCCCCCTTATCTAATCTATCATATGTACTAGGAAAAAAAACGAATAAGCGAATTCCTCAAGACAAGAAAAAAATACCTAAAAAGGCATTTTTCCATTTTTCATCTGTTTCATCATAACTTTCATTTGATCGAACTGCTTTACCAAACGATTAACTTCTTCCACTGTTCTACCAGAACCTGTGGCAATTCTTTGTTTTCTTGTTGCTTTTAAGCACTCGGGATGACGTCTCTCATAAGGAGTCATAGATAATATAATTGCTTCAATGTGAGCCATATCCTTCGGATCTACTTTTATATTTTTAGCCTCTTTAGGAACTCCAGGAATCATTTTAATTAAATTTTCTAGAGGTCCTAATTTTCTTATTTGCTTTAGAGTACTCAAAAAGTCTTCTAAATCAAACTTTCCTTCTTGCATTCTTTTCGCTGATTTCATGGCTTCATCTTGATCAATGACCTCTTCTGCTTTTTCAATCATTGTCATGATATCCCCCATGCCTAGAATCCTAGTAGCCATTCTATCTGGATAAAATTCATCTAAGCCATCCATCTTCTCACTAATACCAATAAATTTAATCGGAACATTCGTAAGATGACGAATAGATAAGGCTGCTCCTCCCCTAGTATCACCATCTAGTTTTGTTAAGATAGCCCCTGTTAAAGATAGGCGATTGTTAAAGCCTTCTATGACATTAATAGCATCTTGACCAGTCATACTATCTACAACAAGCATTACTTCATGAGGATTTACTTCTCTTTGAATATTAGACAATTCCTCCATCAATTCTTCATCGATATGAAGACGTCCTGCGGTATCTATCAAAACATAGTTATAGAGATGTTCTTTAGCATATTGAATAGCGTTTTTAGCAATCTGAACAGGATCATTCTTGCCTTCCTCATAAACCTCTATATTCAATTCTTTTCCTATTTGCTTTAATTGATCAATTGCAGCTGGACGATAGACATCACAGGCAACGAGAAGAGGATTTTTCTTATACTTCTTTCGAAGCATCCGAGCTAATTTCCCGATCGTTGTTGTCTTACCACTACCTTGTAGTCCAACAAGCATTAAAATCGAAGGATTGCCTGCTGTATAAATCTCAGCTTTTTCTCCCCCTAATAAATCTATTAACTCATCCTTTAAAATCTTAACAAACATTTCCCCTGGTTTCAAAGATTTTAAAACTTCTTCCCCTAAAGCTTTTTCTTTCACATTGTTAATGAATTCTTTTACTACTTTATAGTTAACATCTGCCTCTAATAAAGCTAGACGAATCTCTCTTGTAACATCACTAATATTATCTTCGGTTATTTTTCCATAACCTCTGATTTTATTAACGGCATTCTGTAATCGATCTCCCAAGCTTTCAAACATTTTCATCACCTTTTTATATTATAACATACACCAGTCAAATTCGTATAAATTTATTAAAAAAAAGCAAACTAATAAAGGGTGATTCCTATTACATATATCTTTTTATTTCTATTAAAAATTACGGAAAATGCACTTGCTACACTAAGAATTATTGTCATTTCTAACGGCAAAAAATTTTTAGGAGCCCTCTTAAATTTCTTAATGTCTTTTTCTTGGATTTTTTCAACGACTTTAGTAATTGTAGATATTAAAAAAGATCCTATCAAATTACTAATCTTCTCTTTAGGTACTCTCATTGGCTCTTATTTAGGATCAATTATTGAGGAACATCTAGCCCTCGGAAGCAATATGATTATTGCCATCACAAGCAAAGAAAAGATGACATTGGCATCCAAATTACGAGAACAGTCCTATAACGTAACAGAATTAGAGGGAAAAGATAGTGAAGACGATAAAACCATTCTACTCATAACCACAACAAGAAAGAAAAAAAGAAATGTGATTCATCTCATTAAACGAATTGATAAAAAAGCAATTATGATTGTAGATAATGCTTATTCAACTGCTAAATCATAGGCCTTATCTGTAATTACATAAATATCCTGATGAAATTTTTTTAAATCTCTTTTTTGATTAATTGTCCATACCATTTTTTTCTTATGAGAAGAGATATCTGAATAAGCTCCTTTAGACACGGACAAAAAGTTGAAAGGATCGTAATCCTTTTTTTTATTGATAAAATCACTAACTAGTAGACCAACAGGCTTTTTACACGGTGTTGTGCATAACTTTACAATATCATAACGAAAACTTACTATATATAAATTGAGATGGGAATACTTTTTCAATACTTTTCTCAAAATTTTCAAGAATAAATCCATACTGCCAAGTTCTTGTTTAATGTCTAGTACAATCATTTTTTGATTTTGAACTTGACTTAAAAATTGTTCTAAAGAATCTAAATAATGAGGATTCTTTTTCGTTCCTAGATTTACTTTTTGAATCACATTTAGGGTCTCATCTTTAATAAAATATCTACGAAAACCAAGTTCTAAAATAGAAGCATCATGACTTAACACTAATTTTTGATCTTTTGTCATACGAACATCTATCTCAACACCATCAATGTAGTCTTTATCTAAACACCAGAGTAAAGCAGAAATAGAATTTTCTGGATAAGAATGACAATCGTTTCCACGATGAGAAATGAAGTTCATAGTATCACCAGTTTACTATATGAAAAAAAGAGATAAAAATCTCTTTATTTTGTCCATCTTCCAACTACATCTGCATTGCTACTATATGGTTCTGGGTTAGGAAGTGGCATTCTAACAATCATAGGTATCTTAAAAGCAGGTCCAAAAGCAACACAAGTTCCTGGTTGAAGAATCTTCTGCTTTTCAATAATTTCAGCACTTACGTTTGGTAAAACCTTTTTCAAATAATCCAAATCCCTAGGGTGTGATGTTTTAAAAATTAAAAAGTTCGCACACTGAGAAATAACGGTTTCAGATAATTCGACAGGTCTTTGTGAAATCAACAACAAAAGTAATCCAAATTTACGACCCTCTTTAGCAATACGTTCAAAAATATTGTATCCCAATAAGAAATTATCACTGTCGTTTTGAACATAACGATGCGACTCTTCCAAAACGATATGGAAAGGAATAGAAGCTCTTTCTTTTAAACGTTTCGTAAAATCAAATAAAAGTTTAGAGAAAATCTTTACAATAGTCTTAGCCACCCTATCATCGGCATCCTCTAGATTAAAGTTTACAATTTGAGCTTTTTTACCATTTTTAGCGACAAGAGAAGCGATATAATTTTCCATACTAATGTATTTTGGATAGTGGAAAAATTCCTTATTATCCCCTATGGCCAAAGAGTGAAGACGAACCTTCAAAGTAATCGCTTCGTCATATAACCTCTCATTACGAAGTAATCCTTCAGATATTAAAGTAAATTGAAGAGCTTTTTCCAGATCATCTAAAGTAAAGAAATGATCTGGGGTTGGCTCATATCTCTCTAAATCATCATCAATAAAAGAAGTGATATACTGAGTAACTAAAATACTCTCTGTAAATTGTCCTGCCGTATCGATTAAGAAGCACTCTCTAAACTTTCGTACATATCCTAATCCTTGTACAGGAGCTTCTAGATTAAATTGCTCTGTTGAACAACTAGCTAAGATAGAGAAAATATCGTTTCTTTTACTAGCTGCTGTTTGATTCGTATACATAATATCCATAATAGCTTTAGCGATTAAATGATTTTTATAACGAAGACTAATATCACTATCTGTTGCAAAAACACGAACTAATTTTAACATTCTCTCAATAATAGGAAGTTGAGAATGGTTTTCTGCATTTAACAATAAAGCAAAGTCATCAATTCCTAAAAGCCATAGAGGAATACGAAGCAATTCTCCTCCCTCTTCTAATTGAGCTTGATTCGTCGTATAAAACTTAAAGTTATAGTTTGGATTAATTTGATTAATACTTTGAAACGCATTATGATACTCACCATAAGCATCAAATATCATAAAATTAGACTTAAAAGGAACAAATTCAGAATTATAAAATAAACTCTGAATGAATCTAGCTACTCCATAAGATTTACCACTACCGGTATTTCCAAAAATAGCCATATGATTACTACATAACTCATTAATATCTACCTGAATAGGCATATTTTCATAAAGAGGACTCATTCCTAACATCAAAGAACCGGGCGTTTTGCTTCCCATTACCATCGTTAATTCTTCAGAATTAATAATTCTAACAGTAGCTGTTAGTTTTGGTTTTCTAAGAACACCACCTATAAAACGATTGTCCGTAAGTTCTCCTAAAAACCGAATTTTTACAATATCTTCAGAAATATCTTCTACTTCTCCTAAAATTTTCTTATTTTCATCTTCAAAGACAACATGCATATTCATCAAGTTCATAATAATTGGTGCATCCTTTGGAATAGATACATGAGCAACATTATCACTAATATACACTATTTTGCCAAACATATTCCCTCTCCCTTCTCACAATATTTCCAATATTTTTTTTAAAAGTTCTTCATCTTTCACACAAGTTTTTATTTTTTCTACTTTCTGATAAAGTAATAACTTTTCTTCATAGTATTTCAACCTTTCCGAAATACTAGTCAATGCCTTATGAACAGCATTTTTACTAATTCCATGATTGTCCGCTATTTCTTGAAGTGTCAAATTATCAAAGTAATAAGACTCAAAAAATTCTCTTTGTTTCGGAGTTAAAAGTTCTCCATAAAAATCATATAACATCGTAAAATAGAATGTTTCTTCCATCATAATAACTCCAATATCATCGATACCAAGGTAATAATACCAGCTCCTATATAAAGGGCAAACATCCATTTTTTATGCATTGACTTTCGTTGATTCCATGCTGTAGTAAATAACGTCAAAGTAAGAGTCCCATAAAAAAGAAATAACCACTTATGCCAAAATAAGGTCACAATTCCAGATACTAAAACACCTAAGGAAAAAAGAATTTGTAAAATAACGGTTAAAGGCAATTTTGGTCGCTTTAATTCTATAACTTCTACACTATTCATCTCTACAACTCCTTAAAAAGTCCATAGATATATTTTTCAATATCAAAAGTTCTTAAATCTTTTGCTTGCTCACCCATTCCCACAAATTTAACAGGTATGCCTAACGATTCTTTAATAGCCAAAACAATTCCACCTTTAGCTGTTCCATCTAATTTTGTAAGAACAATTCCTGTAATATTCGTAATTTTTTGAAACTCTTTTGCTTGACTAATTCCATTTTGACCAGTCGTCGCATCCATTACCAATAGAGTTTCATGAGGAGCCTCTGGAATAATCTTTCGAATAACTCTATTCATTTTTTCAAGTTCATTCATAAGGTTAGTCTTATTTTGAAGACGCCCTGCTGTATCTATCAAAACAACATCATAATTCTCTTCTTTGGCTTTGGTAACACCATCAAAAATAACACTAGCAGGATCGGCTCCTTCTTTGTAGACAACTTCAGAATTAGTTCTTTGTCCCCATTCTATTAATTGCTCTACAGCCCCAGCTCGAAACGTATCGCCTGCTATTAATAAAACTTTTTTATTCTCTTCTTTCAACTTATTGGCAATCTTACCAATCGTAGTCGTCTTACCAACACCATTTACACCAACAAACAAAACAATGGTAGGTCCGGTAGGTGCAAAATTAATTTTATTAACCATGATGCTATTGTTTACATAGATAATAAACATTTCATCCACAATAATTTCTTTTAAATCCTCACTGTCTTCAATATTTTCTTTCTTCACTCTTTTCTTTAAGCGATCAATAAATTCCATAACGGTAGATACCCCAATATCCGCCATGATTAAAATTTCTTCCAATTCCTCAAAATATTCAGGACTTACTTTCTTATATTTCAAACTTAAAAGGCTGATTTGGGAAACAAATTCTTTACGTGTCTTTTCCAAGCCTTTATCATATACTTCAACGGCTTCTTTTTCTTTTTTATTCGTACTGAAAATACTTTTAAATTTATCAAATAACCCCATGCAATAACCTCCTTGTTATATTTCAATACCATTTTATCATAAATGCACACAAAAAGAAAAGAAAAATCCTCTTTTCTTTTTCTTTGTATTATTTTATTCTTTTTTTATAAGTAGGAATAGATATCTCCACCAATTCTCCTAATTGAACAATTTCTTTTTTAGGAATATTATAAGTAAAACGAAGCTCTTTATACTGATTCGTAAGGTTAAAAAAAGTCTCATACTCTCTAAGATGGCAAAAAGCATTATCTTGTTGCCTCTCTAAATTTAAAGCATAAAAGTGATGACCAATAAAATAGTAGTAATCAGCATAATCCTCTTGTGGTAAAAGTCTTTTTGCAATTTTCCGATTCTTTCTAGCATATTGACCTTCTACTTTCCAATTAGATTCCCTGCCAATACAGGCATAGAAGGCAAACAAAAGTCTCAAGATATCATCATTTTCTAACAACTTTAATCCATTTACAGTATGCATAGGAACCCTCCCGAGTATACATCTACCTTCTTATTATAACATAACTTCTCCCTTTTAGAAAGTTCTAAAAAGAAGGAAAATTTGAAAGTAGACAAATCTAAAAAAACAAGGTATAATGGTAAAGTTGAATCAAAATGTTTTAGAAAGGAGAGAAAATTTTGAAATTTTTTGAAGGCGGAGATACTAAAATCTTCGCACTAGGAGGACTCGGTGAAGTTGGAAAAAATATGTACTGTGTCATGACCAATAATGAAATTATTATTACAGATGTCGGTATTACCTTCCCTTCTAACGAGTTACCTGGAATAGATTATATTATTCCAGATTTTACTTTTTTGAAAAAAAATGAGAAAAAAGTTAAAGCACTTTTTATTACACACGGGCATGAAGATCATATAGGCGGAATTCCTTACTTACTTCAAACAATTAATGTTCCAGCAATCTATGCACCAAAGCAAGCGGCCGGACTAATTCGAAAGAAATTGGAAGATAGAGATATTCATTACGATCATTTATTTGTATATACGGAAAAAACAAAAGTTAAATTTAAAAGTATGAGTGTTGAATTTTTTAGAACGACTCATTCCATTCCAGATTCACACGGAATCGTGATTCATACACCAAATGGTACAATCGTTACAACGGGAGATTTTAAATTCGATTTGACACCTATTGGACCAATGGCTAATTTACAAAAGATGGCCATGGTTGGATCAAAGGGAGTTACTTTATTATTAAGCGATAGTACGAATGCCTTACATGAAGGATTTAGTGTATCAGAATCTAAAGTAGATGAAGCATTATCTGAAATCTTTTTGGAACATGATGGTCGAATTATCATTGCAACGTTCGCTTCTAATATTTATCGGTTAAAACATATCGTTGATACTTGTAAAAGAAATCATCGGAAAATTGCAATTTTTGGACGAAGTATGGAGAATAATATAGAAATCTCTTTAAATGAGGGATACATTCATCATCGTGAAATTTTTGTAACTCCAGAAGAGGCAAATCAATTAAAACCAAATCAAGTATGTCTACTCTGTACTGGTACACAAGGGGAACCTCTTGCCGCGTTATCTAGAATTGCAAATGGAAGTCATAGGCAGATTAAACTACAACCAGATGATTTGGTCATTCTAAGTTCTTCTGCCATTCCAGGAAATGCCCTAAGCATTTCAAAAACAATCAACAAACTTTACTTACAGGGGGTTAAAGTATGTACGAATACCTCTTTGAGTGAAGTCCATACTTCTGGTCACGGTAATCAAGAAGAATTAAAACTTATGCTTAGATTATTTATGCCAAAATATTTTATGCCATTTCATGGCGAATATAGAATGTTGAAAACACACGCTGATTTAGCAATCGAATGTGGAATACCAAAGGAAAATACATTTGTCTTAAGTAATGGAGAAGTATTATCCATGTATAAGGGAGAAATTAAAAAAGATGGAAGTGTTCCTTCAGGAGATGTCTATATTGACGGAAATAGAATTGGTGAAATTGGTTCAGCAGTAATGAAAGATCGGAAAATCATGTCTAGTGATGGAATCGTCGTTGTAATTGCTAATATCGATACCGTTCATGGAAAACTATTAGGAAATCCTAATATTACGACGAGAGGATTTGTATTAATCCATGAAAATCTAGATTTAATTAAAGAACTAGAAACTATCAGTACCAAAGCAATTCAATCTAAAATGAATAATCATGTAAACTATAGTGAAATAAAAAGTGAAATAACTTCTCAATTATCTACTTATATCTATGAAAAAACAGGAAGAAATCCTATTATTTTACCGGTTATTATGGATATCAAAAAATAGCACTCAAGTGCTATTTTTTTGTTCGCCAACGACAATTAATTGTTTTTCTTTACTATAACAAGTAATTAAAGTAATACTCTTTTTATGGGGATCTCTTATGGCTTCTACTTCTCCTGTTTTAGGTACTTCATAGATTTTTATAATAGAATACTCGTAGTCTTTTCCCTGATAATGCAAATAAATACTATCGTTTCTTTTTAACTTATATAAATTTTTAAAATAAGCGATTTTACCATAGCCACTATGACCTGCAAGAATCACATTTCCCCCTTCTTCATCGGGCATGGAACTAGAAGCAAGAAAAATAATATTTTCCTCTAAACGATTATGGATATCTCCTTTCGCATAAAGCTTCTGAAATAAATTAATTTTAGGAATATCCAAAAAAGCAATCGCCGTATCCTGCTCTATTCCTTCTTCATCCTCTACTTCTTCTATTTTTGATGAAATTTTCTCTTCCTTTTGTTCTACAACCGGTAAATCAGTAATACTTTCATAAAAAGGAAGAGAAAGAAAAATACTAAAAGATAAAACAATCAAAACCTTAAGAAGCATACAAAACCTTTAAGATAGATTGTAACCAAGATTGATAATAGGTAGAAAAATCAAAAAGGCCTGTATCTGGTACATCGGGAATAATTTCTCGATTATAAAGAGGAATCGGTTCATCTAACCAATTTTCATCAATCACAAAAGAATAGTCCTCTACTTTATAATACCCATCCCTTCCCTGTACTTGATGCAACCGATATTCCCCATAAGGAAGAGAAAATTTAGCAATGCCATTAGAATCAGTTTCTACCCGGCACACTAAAACATCCTTTTGATAGATCTCAAAAATAGCATTACTCTCCAATTGATAAGTTCCGTTTCCATACCACTTTTGAATAGAAACCGTTTTCATAATCTGGTCTTCATATACTTCAAGAGGGTAATCTTCTTGATTTAATTCAATAGTATATTCTTTTTGATCGACAAGATATCCTTGACTTGCTGATAATTCTTTTATCGTATAAGTTCCATATTCTAATTCTTGACTACTCGCTTTTCCCTCTTGATCGGTAACCATCGTATCTACTAATATCCCATCTTGATAGATACCATATTTAGCCCCTCCTAAATGGTTCTCTTCTGAGAGAAATACGCCTTCTACATTCTTTTTCTGTAAGTGAATGACACCTTTTAAAAATTCTACCTGAAAAGAGACATCTACTTTTGATAATTCTCCAGGATGATAAACATTTTGACCATTAGCGTGGTAATAAATGATATCTGCTCCAAACGTAGCTTCATTTTTTGGAAGTTCAAAAGAATAGATACTCTCCGTTTTCTGTTTTTTTAAAGCAGATACAAAAGAATTGTCTTGTAGATACTCCTCCCATTCTTGATGATTTTTAAAAATTAGGTTCGTTTGATCTAGCTTCATTAAAGCTTGATAATCTCTTATCAATTTTTCAATCTCTTCTATTTCTTCATCATAAGCCTCTACCTTTTCCCCATTCTTATTTTTTGAAAAATACATTTCAATATCCGGTGCCACAGTCTTCCAAATTAAATACTGTGTAATACCATACCATTTCTTCTCCTCATGCCCTGGATATAAATAACCAAAATAAGCTAAAAGAGAAATTCTATCCCACGTTTCCTTCCTTAATTTTAATTTTTCGTCATTATCAAAATAAGGAGTATAGTCCTCTTTTTGATTTAAATAAACCAATGGTTCTAAACAATACACATAGCTATTATCACTCTTTCGTCGTAAGATAAATGGGACATCCGATATTGTTCGCTCCTTAGAGATTCGGGTAATCCACATATCTTCAACAACTTCTTTGGTCGTACAATAGAATTGAAGATCTTCTTGAGCAAAAACAGATTCCATAATAAAAAGAAATAAAAAAATGAATAATAATATTTTTTTCATGGTAAATCCTCCTCTACCATATTATTATCGATTCATTCTCTATTTCTTTTTATTTCTTTATTTTTTTTAAAAGGACTCTTCCTAGATTAACCAGTAAAATGCCAATATATTGAATAAAGACAATGATGCAGGTTACAAAAACAGCATCCAACCAAGCAGCGGTATGATCTAAAGTTCCATGGGAAGTAATTCCGTATAGATCTATTAAAGTACAACGATCTAAAACCAAATAGATCAACAAGTAAATGAAGAAAAAGCTAAACATAATCTGCCTATCTCTTATTTTTCTAAAACCATAAACCGTCATAATAGGAATCAAAGTAAACACGCAAAAGGCAATGATCCAAATTATAGATTTTACTTTAAAAATAATGGTTGGGATAAAGAAAAACAAGAAGAGAAAAGAAATAAAATCCGCTAACATAACATATCGATATTCTTTTAATTTTTCCAGAATATATTTTCCAATTAAACAGGCATTTTTCTTAATAAGACTCTCTTCAACAATTACTTCTTCTGGGATATTTTCTTCTTCAGAAGTTGATTTCTGTACTTCTTCTATCTTTTCCTTTGTCATGACTATCACCTATTATTATATTACCATATTTTTTTAGAAAAGTAATCAAAAAAGGACAATTTGTCCTTTTTAGCGAATAACAATATTGACAAGTTTTTTGGGAACGACAATTGTCTTTACAATTTCATGTCCATCCCCTACTTTGACAGTTTTGAAAAATAAAATTAAATTAGCCTAGATAAAATCTAGTTTTTTTATAGTTTAGATATT
>CANQTT010000038.1 GCA_947626855.1 uncultured Bacilli bacterium | reverse complement strand
TAACGTATAGACCATCTTCATTGACATAGCCACCTAAGTCATCTGTCTCGTAAGTTTGATCTCCACCACTATAAGTTACAACACCATCAAACCCTGTTTCTTCTCCTGTAAATTGATCTTGATCGCCTCCATAGGTTTCAGCATTTTCTATACTAAGATAGTCTTCTTTACTTGGATAGCCTGCTCCATTGATGATATAGAAACCTTCTTCATTGTAATAGCCACCTAATTCATCTGTCGCATAAGTTTGATCTCCACTACTGTAAGTTTCAGAGCCATCAAACCCTGTTTCTTCCCCCGTAAATTGATCTTGATTGCCCCCATGGGTTTCAGCTTCCTTAATACTAAGATACTCTTCTTTACTTGGATAGCCTGCTCCATTGATGATATAGAAACCATCTTCATTGTAATAGCCACCTAATTCATCTGTCGCATAAAGGGAAGTCTGATTCTCATTTTCACCGGAAACGACTTGATTTTCATCCACTGGTATTACAGTACCTTCATTTTTTGATAATTCAAGATATTCATCTTTGCTTCCATAAGCTTCATTACCTACAATGTAGTAACCCTCTTCGTTGACATAGCCACCTAATTCATCTTTTTGTATTCCTAACATTTCGTCAGATTGTTCTTCAGATACTGGTGTAACCGTTTGTCCATTATTAGAAGCTTTATAAGCATCATACTCTTCTTTGCTCTTCCAAACGTCTCCTGTTTCCGGATCTCTCCATCCTTCTCCTTGTTCGATAACTACCTCACCCTGGTTTTGGCCCGCAACGAATTCCTCATACTGCTCTTTGCTTGCCCAAACATCACCATTTTCATCTATAAAGACATCTGAATTAACAGTTTCTCCATTATTATCAACATAACTATCGGTTGGAATTTCTGTTTTTTCTGTTCCAACAGGTGCATCTACAAGTCCTGCTTCCTCAGCTTTTACAAGGTCTTCTTCACTAGCCCACTGGGTTTCTGTTCCATCTTCTGAAGTATGAGTAACCACTTCTCCTTGGTAAGCATCTCCTCCTAGGGCTTCCAAAAGTTCTGCTTGAAGTTGCTCAATTGTCTTCATATTGTTATGAAAGCCAATTTCACTAACTCGTTCAGAAAATCGATCAGAAACAAGAGATGGATCCTCTTGTTGTGCTTCGTCCATTTGATCTGCAGCGTCTAAATCAGTTTCCTGATTTGATACAACAGCTATCGGCTGAGTAGGAGAACAAGAAGTGGCTACTACTGATGTTAAGCCAACTAAAGCAGCTCCACCAATAACCGCTTTCAAAATTTTATTGTTTCTTTTAAATAGGCTACTGTTCCTGCTTGTTCTAACACCTCCACTCACCACTTCTCGATCACTCCGACGTCCTGATTCTTCAAAAAGTGCTCGTCTCATTTCTTCATCTGACATAGTTTTACCTCCTTTAGATAAACTTTATATAATATATAATTTTCTACCCTAATAAAAGGATATATTTTTTTTTCAAAATAGTCAAGTTTTTTATTTTAAGAAATAAAATTAATTATGAAAACAAAAATTTCTACCTTCTTTCTACTAGCTTTCCTATTTTTTATTCTATATTTGCAGCAAGATGTCAGTTTAGCTATTAAAAATGCAGGAGTTTTGTTTCAAACGAAAATTTTTCCTAGCCTATTTCCTTTTTTAGTTTTATCTCCTTTTTTTATGAACTCCGGTTTTTTCGATCTGATAAGAAATTCTTTAGGCTGTATCACAGAAAAAATCTTTCACATTTCTAAAAATTGCTCTTATTTATTTTTTATGAGTATGATTTCCGGATTCCCAGGAAGTGCGATTTACGCAAAAAGTTTAGAAGAAGAACACTTTCTCTCCAAGAAAGAAGCCTATCACACTCTTTTATTTTGCCATTTCGCAAACCCAATTTTTGTCCTATCAATGGTAAAAGCGAAACCATATCTAGTCCTATTCATGCATTACAGCATCAATTTTCTGATTGGCTTTATCCTCCGATTTCAGACATTCTCTCAAAATGATTCCTTAGAACATAAAAAAAAGAAATACTCTTTTTTTGAAATATTTACAACATCCATAAAAAATGCCATGCAAAATGCTTTGTTTATTTTAGGAGTCATTACCTTCTTTTTTATGTTGAATGCAATTTTAGACTTTCCCATTACGCATCTACTTCTAGAGGTTTCTCAAGGATTAAACTACCTTTCTACCTGGATGCTCTCTCCAAAATGGATTGCCTCTTTATCTGCATTCCTCCTTTCGTTTGGAGGATTTAGTGTTCATATCCAAGTCTATGGTATCTTATCGGATTGGAAAATTTCTTACTGGCCTTTTTTCTTTACGAGAATTGTGCACGGAATTCTATCTTTCATCGGAGTCTTTCTACTCTTCTAATTCTCTTATCCATTCTATAACAAATTTCTAAAAATCATTACCTAAGAATCCCATTACATAATAAATAAAAGAATTTGTTGCCAACTCCAACCGGAGAAAAATAAAAGGAAAGCCGCTACGCTAAGGAAAGGACCAAAGGAAATGATATGACTAGAATTTCGAAGGAAATAGATAAGAGCAATCGGTAACCCAATTAAGCTTGCTAAAAAAATAGAAATTAAAGTAAGAGGAAAGCCTAATACCATACCGATAAAAAACATCAGTTTAATATCTCCTCCACCCATCGATTCTTTCTTAAAAAGGAAATCTCCTATTTTTTTTACCAAAAACATTGCTGCAAAAGAAAGAGCACCATTTGCTAAAGAGGAAAAGAGAGAAGAAAAAGCCTTTTCTATTTGAAAGTTAGGAAATCCTCCCCCTATCAAGAAAGAAAGAATACTTAAAAGAACAATACCAAAAATTAACACTCGATTAGGAATAATATAATACTTATAATCGCTAATCATAATAACAATCAAAATCGAAACAAAAACTAAAGAATATAAGCAGGAAAGAGTAAAGCCAAAGAAGAGATAAGAAAGGGCAAATAAAATTCCTGTCAAGAGTTCAAAAAATAAATAATACCAAGGAATTTTTGTTTTACAAGATCGACATCTTCCTCGTAAAAATAAAAAAGAAAGAACAGGAATCATCTCGTAAGAAGCAAGAACATGATTACAGACGGTACAATGAGACCTAGGATAAATAATGGATTCTTTTTTAGGAAGACGATATCCAACAACATTGTAAAAAGAACCAAACGCAAGTCCAAATAAGAAAAATAAAAAAGCATAATAAATCTCCATGGAATCACTCCCCACATACCTTACTATCAACTTGATTATAGCATATTTTAAAAGAATGAGAAAGCAAATTTCAAAACCAAGCATACAATATATTGTAGATTTTAGTAAAGGAGGAAAGCATGAACTTTTATAATCCTTATTTTTATTCCCTACCAACAGTTACACAAGCTGCCTCTTCGGGTGGTCTATTGAGTCGGTTGAGTTTTAGTTCCCTTTTAAACGGAACAACAAAAGCCCTAAACTTCGCCAATCAGGCTATTCCCGTAGTCAAACAGATTTCCCCTATTTTTAAAAATATGAAAACGATGTTTAAAGTGATGAACGAATTTAAAAAGAATGATACTTCCCTACCAGAAGAAACACCTTCTTTAGAGAATTCTTTTCATGAAAAAAGCTATCGAAACGAGACTAATGGCCCAACCTTTTTCATATAAAAAACTAGACAATCCTACTTTCTAGACTGTCTAGTTTTTTGAATATTTCTAATTGTCTTTGATACTCTAAATCTTCCTTTGGAATTTTTTCTAAGATACTTTGTATCTTTTTTTTCTTGCTGTGTAAATACAGAATATTTCTCTTAAGGTAAGGGCCAAATTGATAATCTTCTTCCGTATAACAGGCATCTCCCCGGTGAAATTTCATCACCACATATTCTTTCTTCTTCTCTTCTACATAATTTTCATCTTGAATCCGATATCCTAAAGAAACCATATATCTTCGTAGTTCTTCCCAATCCGTCTGTGTACTAATAATCAATTCGTCACTTAAAGATTGATTCTCTAAAATGTGCTGAATCGTACTAGTACCCATTCCAGATATCACAATCAGATTAGAAGGTTCTACAGAAATTCGATTTAAACCATCTGTTAACATCGTCTCCACTGTTTTAGCTCCATATTTCAAAATATTATTTTTCGCTTGTTGTAAGGCTCCTTCTCGAATATCGGTTGCTAAACAATCACAATTTTTTTCTAGTGATAAATAAATATCTAATAAGGCATGATCACATCCAACATCGATAACTTTTTTATGGTCTGGTATCCAGTCAGCAATTGCCTGTAATCTTTTTGATAACTTCATTATTCTGCCATATAATCCCGTAATTTACGACTTCTAGATGGATGACGTAGTTTTCGCAAAGCCTTTGCCTCTATTTGACGAATTCTTTCCCTAGTAACCCCAAACATTTGACCTACTTCTTCCAAGGTTCTTGGTTTTCCATCTTCTAATCCAAAACGAAGACGAACTACTTTTTCTTCCCTTTCTGTCAAAGTAAGTAAAACTTCGCTAATTTCATCTTTCAACATCTCATTCGTAGCAAACTCTTCTGGGCTTAAATTTCTCTCATCTTTGATAAAGTCTCCTAAATGAGAATCATCCTCTTCACCAATTGGTGTCTCCAAACTAACAGGATCTTGACTGATCTTATAAATTTCTCGGATTTTATCAACACTCGTATTCATCTTTTTAGCGAGTTCTTCTTCACTAGGCTCACGATTTAATTCTAGAGTCAATTGTCGTTGTACACGTGCTAATTTATTAATTGTTTCTACCATATGAACAGGAACACGAATCGTACGTGCTTGATCGGCAATGGCTCTTGTAATAGCTTGACGAATCCACCAAGTCGCATACGTAGAAAACTTGTATCCTTTGGAAACATCAAACTTATCAACTGCTTTCATAAGACCAATATTTCCTTCTTGAATTAAATCTAGAAAAAGCATTCCTCTTCCAACATATCTTTTGGCAATACTAACTACCAAACGGAGATTTGCCTCAGCCAAAATATTTTTTGCTTCTGGGTCACCTTCTGCAATTCGATCTGCTAAAGCAGCTTCTTCTTCTAACGTAAGCAATTTAATTTGACCAATCTCTTTTAAATACATTCGAACAGGATCATTAATCGTTAAATCCTTAGTTAACGTACTATCATCTAATAAAAGCTTATCTCCGCCTTCTTCATCATCAGACTCAGAAACAACAGCGATATTGTTTTCATTAAAGACATTATATAAATCATCTAAGGCATCCGCATCTAAATCCAATCCTTTTAAAGAAGCAGCCAATTCCTCATACGTGATAAATCCTTTTTCTTTCCCCTTTTTTACCAATTCTTCTTTTCTTTTCTCATACGTTTTAATTTCTTCCATTATCCTCTTCACTCCTCAATTTATAAGACACCAATTTCTGGGCTAATTCCAATTTTCGATCATAATCATCTGACCTCGAAAGTTCCATTCGATATTTATCTAACTGTAAATTTTCATTATACTGCTGAATATTTTTAAGATAATCTTCTATTTCTTCTTCTTTCATTTCTTCATGTAAACCTAAACAAGATAACTCACCAATCGTTTCTAAAGCTTCTGCATCCTCTCTTAATTCTGTTAACAAATCAGCGACATCGATATAGCCATACTGTTTGAAAAAAGAACTAATTTGAAATCCTAAATGTCTATACCGATCAGTTGGCATATGCGTAATTTTTTTATCATACATCTTAATAGCATTTGGAAAACGTAACATGTAATACAGTAAATTACGTTCCGATTTCTCACATTTCGATAATCTCTTTTTCTCTTTCGGCTCCTCAACAACGGTAACTTTTTGAACCGCTCCTATTTTATCTTTCAAAAATTCTTGTGAAAGATGGGTATCCTCACTCAACTTAGCAATACTAACCTCTCTTAGAACTTCATCTTTCATTTTTTTGATTTCTTCTATCATCGCATTCGCATAATTAGCAGCATCCAGAGTATTTTTCAAATCCAGTTCGGATTTCAATAAAAATTCTTTAAATTCAATAGGGTTCATAGCATTTTCTAATTTTCTTAAGAAAGCTTCTTTTCCCCTTTTCTGAATGTATTCATCTGGATCCATATCATCTTCTAAGCGAACAATTCTAGGTTCTATGCCTATCTTGCCAAATTCTTCTAAAGCCTGTTTGGTTCCCTTTAGTCCTGCCTTATCCCCATCAAAACATAAAATTACATGGTCAGATAAACGTCTCACTAAGGAAGCTTGTTCCGAACCAAAAGCGGTTCCCATACTAGCTACTACGTTTCCTACACCGATGGTATAAGCTCTAATAACATCCATAGGACCTTCCATAATAATAATGGACTTTTCTTGACGAGCATATTCCTTCGCCCGATGATAATTGTATAAAATCTCCCTTTTCTTAAAAATTGGAGTTTCTTTCGTATTAATATATTTATTGGTTATCTCTCCACGATAAGCTCGTCCATTATAAGCAATTACTCTTCCTCTTCCATCGTGAATGGGAAACATAATCCGATCACGGTAGAGATCGTAAAGATTCATACCCTGTTCTTCTTCCCCTACTAAACCACTCGCTAACAGATCTTTATCAGAATATTTTTTGGATTTTAGTAATTTCGTTAATAGATGAGAATCCGTTAAGGATAGACCTAGTTCAAAAACCTTTATGATTTCATCATCTAAATTTCTAGCATATAAATAGTTTTTCGCTTCCTTAGCTTGTCCACTATTCATATTGTTTTGATAAAACTTTTGACTGACTTCATAGATATCAAAAAGTTCCTGATATTTCTCTTGTTTCTGATCCTGCTTAGTCGAAAAAGATACGGGAATCCCTGCCATATCCGCACATTTTTTGACTGCCTCGAGGAAAGAAATATTTTCAAAATCTTGAAGAAATTTAAAAACGTTGCCTGTTGCCCCACAAGAAAAGCAAGTATAAATCTGTTTTTCTTTGGAAACACTCATACTTGGAGAATGATCATCATGAAAGGGACAGACACCAAAATAATTTTTTCCTTTTGCGGTTAATGCTACATAACTAGAAATGACTTCCACGATATCAACACTAGTACGAATCTCATTGATTAGTCTACTATCAAGCATTTCCATCACTTCCTATAAAAACCCTACATTTATAATATACGATGAATTTTTTTGATTTCCTTTTTTTGACAAAAATTTTTTTGCAATTGCTAGATATTATATACTAAAAAAAGAAAAAAGGAAAGAAAAAGTTCTTTCCATCTATATAAAACGCTAAGCACGTTAGCGTGCTACTAGAACAATCCTAGAAAAGTTCTTATAAGAGTCTTCCTCTAGAATTGTAGGACTTATCACATAACTATTTTTACTAGAGAAGAAGAATGGTTCTACAACATGGGAAAAGACTTTTCATACTGCGAAATTTAGAAACGTGATAGCTATTTTTAGTATATGCTTTTTGATAAAAATATTTCTACTGAAATCTACTTTTAAGGAAAATAAGTCTCTACTTTTAAAGCATGTTTCTGAATTTGAAAACGAATACTACCGTTTTGATCCGTTCGATAAACTTTGGCATTTTTTAAAGTTTCTAAGGTTTCCGAATGAGGATGTCCATATCGATTTTTATTACCAACAGAGATAACGGCATAGTTAGGATGAATGACATTTACAAATTCTAGACTACTACTCGTTTTACTTCCATGATGACCTACTTTTAAAACATCTATGTTTTCAAGACGATATTTTTTTAAAATCTCTTCTTCTACTGTTTTACTAGCATCCCCCATCCACAAAAATTGATAACGATGAATTTTTGTATAAAGAACATTACTGTTATCATTTTCATTTGCATATTCCTTTGTACGTAAAAAGAAAAGAGAAAAAAATCCAGTATCTATTTGATTAGGGCAACTATCATAAGGAATGTTTTTATCCTCTAACGTTTGAATCAATTCCTGTTCTAGGGAATTAAACTCTCCACAATTTAGAATCACATGTTCAACTGGAAACTGCTCGATAAGAGAGATACTCTCTCCCATATGATCCGAATCTCCATGTGTAAGAATCAAAAAATCTAAAGAGGAAACACCATAAGCCGAAAGACTAGGAAGAAGAATATTTTCTGTAATCTTCGTATCATAAGAAGCCCCACCTGTATCCAGTAAAATACTTGTCTTATGATAAGGAGAAAGTAATAAAATACTATCTCCCTGTCCAACATCAAAAACAACCATCCAACCTGTCGAAGAAAAATAAGGGAAGAGAAAATGAACCAAAAGAAAGAGAAGAAAGCCAATGCTATATCCATACTTTCTTCTCTCCCATTGATAGGCAATGAAGAAAAAGGCTAAGTAATATAGAACAATTCCTAAGTTAGAAATATGAGAAATAGAAAGGTTCGTTGGAATGTGAGTTAAAAAGAGGGAAAATTCTTCCAAACAGGAAAGACAAAAATTGTAAAAGGAATCTAAGAAAGGAAAGAAAAAAGTAAGAAGAGAAAATGGGAATAAAAACGTAGAGACGAAAGGTATAAAAAGAAGATTATAAATGGGGCTTAAAAAGTTCACCATAAAGTTAGTATTTACTTGAATTGGAAAACTTGCCAAGAAACAGATCATGGATAGGTAAAGAAGTTTTAAAATTCCTCTTTTCTCTTGAAGAAAAGAAGAACAAAAAAGAAGAAAAAAAGAAATGGTAAAACTAAAGAGAAATCCTGTATGATAAAGATAATAAGGATGAAGTGCAAGAAGAAGCATTGTAAAAAGAACAAAGGACTTCCAAGGAGAAATCCTCAAAAAGCGAGTTCCTTTCTGAAAATAAAAAAACAGACTTGCCCTTACCAGGGAAGGAGAAAAATTTGTTAAAAATAAATAAAAGAGAAAAATAGGAAGTAAAAGGAAGTCTCTCTTACGACGGAGTTGTTTGGATGAAGAGAAAAGAAGAAAGAAAAAAGATAAATGCATTCCAGAAACGGAAAAGAGATGAAGAATTCCATTCTTTTGATAGCTTTCTAAAACAGGCTCTTCAATTTCTCCCTTATCTCCTAATAAAAAGGCCTTTAAATACGCCCTAGAAGATCTAGCTTCTAAAAACTTTAGAAGGGATTCTTTCATCGCATAGAGAAAATTTTGATGAGAAGATAATTTCTCACAGGTTCCCTCCATCTGGTAAAAAATGCGTTGACTTGCTAAATATTTTTGATAATCAAATAAATAAAAATTGTGATAAGAAAAAGGAACCTCTACAACTCCCACGCATTTTATTTTTTGACCTAAAGAGTAAGAAGTATCAGAAACATCGATTAAAACATCATTCACAGTTAATTGAACCTCTTCCCCTTTTCTTTTAATATCTCGAACGATTCCTTCAACGGTTTGAAACCCTAAGCGAGAACTTGAAACATAATTTTCTTGTAATTTCCAAGTAATTCTTAACAAACAGATGAGAACAAGAAAAAAGAAAAAAAGATTAGATGGTAATATATTCCACAATTTTTTCATAGAGGCTATCCCCAATACCAGAAACTTCTTTGATTTCTTCTAGCGTTTCAAATTGTTTTTTTTGGCGATATTCTAAAATAGCCTCTGCTTTCGCTTCTCCAATTCCTGGAATATTCATTAACTCTTCTTTGGTGGCTTGATTAATATTAACTTTTTTATCAGAGGAAACACTTTCCTCTCCTGTTTCCAAATCATCTAGACAGGCAGCATTCGAAACCTCTGGACATTGACACTCTAGTTCTACATATTCGATAGTTGTTTTTCCTTCTTTTAAAGTTTCTATTTCTTGTTGCGTATAAATCCAAATGACATCTTCATCTTTTACCTTTTTACTCAAATTTAAAAACTCTGTACTGGCATCCTCCCTAAGACCACCCGCTATCGTAATTACATCGATAATCCTGCTATCATCTGGAATAGAATAAACGCCTGGATGAACAACCGCCCCCTTGATATCTACTTTTTGCGAAGTTGTTTGCTTTGAATTCGATGATGGCTCTTCTTTTAAAATAGAAATTTCTTCCTCCGTTGCTTCTACTTCCTGATTTCCTATATTCCCTATCATAGAAAAAAGATAACCAAGAATCATCAGTACAAAAATAAGAAAAAAAAGTTTTAGTTTTTTATTCATATAACCTCCTACTTTATCATTAGTTAGAAAAGAGGCATTTCCTTTTCATTTTTAAGAACTTAGTGTATAATAAAGAAAAGAAAATAGAACCTGTTTAGGATACAAAAAGCACGAAAGGAGTTATAAGATGTGCGGTATTGTTGGATATGTCGGTAAGGAAAATGCTCTTACCAAAATTATAAATGGATTAGAGGCTTTAGAATATAGAGGCTATGATTCAGCAGGAATTGCTTATCTATGGAATGGAAAAGTAGAAATTATCAAAAAAGAAGGACGAATCGAAACTTTGAAAAAAGAGATTGATTTCTCTCTTTCACCTACCATCAGTATTGGGCATACGAGATGGGCAACGCATGGAAAACCGATTGAAAGAAATGCCCACCCTCACCATTGTGGAAAATTTACGATTGTTCATAACGGAATTATTGAAAATTATTTAGAATTAAAAAAAGAGCTAACAGGGAAAGGATATCAAATGATTTCCGATACGGATACAGAAGTAGCCTGTGCACTATTAGATGCAATTTATCAGGAAGAGAAAGATGTCCTAAAAACCATTCAACGAGCAAGTGAAAAATTAAAAGGTAGCTATGCCCTTGGAATCATTTGTGAAGATACACCAGATACTCTCTATGCTACGCGAAAATCCAGTCCTTTAATTGTTGCAACGGTTGAGGATGACAAGTTTATCGCTTCGGATGTTCCTGCTATTTTACAGTATACGAATCAATATTATCTTCTCGATGATGAGGATATTGCGGTTCTAAAAGAAGATAGTCTAACCTTTTATCAGGCAGGAGAACAGATTTCAAAAGAGAGACTTGTTTTTGAAGGAAATCTAGAATCTGCTCAAAAAGAGGGATATCCTCATTTTATGCTCAAAGAAATTTATGAGCAACCCAATGTCATCGAAAAAACTATTCAATTCTATTTTGATGGCACGAAAGAATCTCTTTTTCAAAGACTTCCTGATTTATCGAAATATGAGACAATTCATATCGTTGCTTGTGGAAGTGCTTATCATACTGGATTAGTAGCAAAGACATGGATAGAAGAAATAGCAGAAATTCCTGTTCTCTGTGAGATAGCTTCTGAATATCGTTATCAAAAAGTGTTTTATACCCCTACTACTTTAGTTATTGTCATCTCACAATCCGGAGAAACAGCAGATACTCTTGCTTGCCTTAGAAAAGCTAATCAAGAAGGAATGGATACTCTAGCAATCGTAAATGTAGTTGGTTCTTCTATCGCTAGAGAAGCCAAAGAAGTTCTCTATATCAAAGCAGGATATGAAATTGCAGTAGCTACTACCAAAGCTTATTCCGCTCAAATAGCCGTTCTTAGTCTATTAACCTTAAAATTAGCTCTAATCCATAACAAGATTTCTGAGAAAAGTTTTGAAAGATTTAAAAGGCAGCTTTCATCTTTACCAGATGCGATGAGAACCGTTTTAAAAAATCCTAAGTACAAAGAAATTGCAGAAAAAATCTATGAGCGAGAAGATATTTTCTATTTAGGAAGAAAAATGGATTATGCCATTGGTATGGAAGGAGCTTTAAAATTAAAAGAGATTTCTTATATTAACTGTGTAGCTTATGCCGCTGGAGAACTAAAGCACGGAACAATTTCTTTGGTAACGGAAAAAACACCAGTCATCGGTGTCATAACAGATCCTTTCATCAAGGAAAAAACAATCAGTAACTTAAAAGAGACAGCTGCTAGAGGAGCATATGTCATTGTTGTTAGCAATGAAAAAATAGAAGAGGCAGAGGAATGCATTGAAATTCCAAATTTTCATCCTCTCTTACAACCTCTTCTTACGATTCTTCCTCTTCAACTACTAGCTTATGAAATTGCCAAAAAAAGAGGTTGTGATATCGATAAACCAAGAAATTTAGCTAAATCTGTCACAGTAGAATAAAACAGATAGAAAATTCTATCTGTCAGACTGTTGACAAATAGGTAAATATTTTTATCTATTTGTCTTTTTTTTCATAAAAAATGAAAATCTAGGATATTC
>CANQTT010000037.1 GCA_947626855.1 uncultured Bacilli bacterium | reverse complement strand
CATGCAAAAATTTCTCACTTATTAGTCAAAATTAAAAGGCTTATTTCCGTTTCTTTGTTTTAAACCTGAAATAAGTCCAGTAAATGAAACAAATTTTTATAAACCTGCATTTAGTCTAAAAATTTGCGAAAAAAGCATTATCTTTTCCATACCTAAATTTTTCGTTTTTTTATTTTTTCATAAAAAGCTGAATAAGGAATATTTGTTATTCCGTCTTTTTGAGCTTCTCCCAAAACTCGTAAAAAAAGCATGGAAGGTAAGAATTTAAACATTCTTACAATCTCCGAAACGCGAAGTCCTATCTTCAAATTAGAACTTATAAAATCAACAACATAGTGATAAATGCTTGCGTTTTGTTCATAAAGCATTTTATAAAGATCTCGATAAGGTAATCTACAATCCCGTGCTTGCATTGAATTCAGAATCGCTAAAGCATCTATCATAGGACTTTCTCTCTTAAGCTGGGCATAAATCTTTTCAGCAGGTTCTCCTTTCTTACTAGCATTTTGTAACAGGATTTCGACTTGTTCTTTTTGTTTTAATAGTCTTCGTTCCAATTCTTTCCAATCCACATCTTCAGAGGATAACTTTTCTTGCAATTTTTGATAGATTTGATGAAAATCAAAATCACTATAAGACATTAACAATTGACTCACAAAATCCGTATTCGCTTTTTTACTGTTTTGATAGTTTTCTAACAAATCAGAACTCAAATATTCATAAATCGTATCCTCTATTTGTTTTACTTTGGAAGTCTCTGGTAAAAATGTTAACAAATCGGCTTTCATCATCCGATAGGAATAGCCCTCATAGACCACATATTGAAACATCGTTTGCGAAATTCGATCTGGATTTTTCATTTTTAAGATAGCCTGCCAATATTCTTGTTCTTCATAGACTTTGATGACTCCATCAGCATTGGAAAGAATTCCTCTTTTAGATACTTCCTTAAGAGCTCTTGTAATTTCTTCCCGTTCTGTTTTCGGAAATAACCGAAGTAATTCTTTCGCAAGAAAAATTCTATTCACCCTTTGAAACATCGGTAAAGTAGGATAAGCAGTATAAAAATAGCGAATAACCCCCATAGAATTTTGTTGATTATCTCTGACTTTTTTCATAAATTTGGAATAAGTAGAATTTAAGACATCCTTATTAATCATTCCAGCTTTATAAACACTTTCTAAAGCGTTTAAAACAATTTTAGAGGGTTGAAAAGTCATATATAAAAAATCAGCCATCTTATTAGAATCTTTCCAATCATCTTGAGGAAGACTCTTTAATTCCAAAACAAGTTCTTCAATTTTCTCTTTATTTTTGTTATAAAAAGCGATTTTATTTTTTTCACTTAGATATCGGGATAACAATTGTTTACCAGCCTCTTCTAACGTAAGGCGACTTGTTAACATCAGTTTTGGAAAACCGTATTGTTTAATCAATCGTCTCATCGTATCAGATTCAGGCTTAATATAGGCAATTCCATTATCTATCTCGATATCCTCTGACTGAATGATTTGCTGATTCTCCCAAAAATTAGACACATCTTTTTCGTTCACACTATCCCCTACTTTCTTACTGTTACAATTTATTATACCATAAAAAGTTTCAAGAAGAAAAGAGAATAAAAAAAAGCATTAAAATTAATTTAATGCATCTTTTAATTTTGATCCGGCTTTAATTGTAACAGCAACCCTAGCAGGAATATTTACAACTTCACCAGTCTTTGGATTACGTCCCTTTTTAGCTGGTTTTTGTTTTGCAGTAAATGTTGTAAAACCTGTTAAAGATACTTTTCCTTCACTTTTTAATCCACTAATAACGCCACTAATCATTGCATCTAATGCACGAGTAGCATCTGCTTTTGTTAACCCTGTCTCTTCCGCAATGTAGTTAACTAAATCTGTTTTTGTCATAGACTTACCTCCCTATTTCTATAAGCTATCTTGCTTACATTCTAAGAATACCATATCCAAAATATAAAAGCAAGTTTTTTTTACATTTTTTCCTTTATTTTTTAAGGATATCATAGAATTTCATTTTAAAAAAGTGCATGATAGATAAAATTTCCAATAAACCAAAGTATGAGTAACAAAACGAGTAACCCTAAAAAATTGAATAAAGTAGCTTTTAATCGGTCATTTCCATCTTGACGAATTCTATCTTTATTTTCTACATCCGATTGATAAGGATCTACTTGTTTAATCGTTGTCTCCGTATATTGGATAGGAGGTTTTACACCACTATCTTGTTTCGTGGGACGAATAAAGCCACTTGTCGCTACATTGGTCTGAGTTGGTAACTCCTCTTCTTGCGTTACTGGCATAGCACAAGTTCTACAAAAGGTGTCTCCATCACGAATCGTAGCTCCACAATTTGAACATCTTTTCATATTATCTTTCCTTACTAACTATTTTTTCTTACATAATCTCTTATTTTTTTAAATTCATTATTGCATTCCAAATCCGTTTCACTTAAAGCTTCAAATAACTTTTTCTGATCTCGACTCAATTTTTCAGGAATGGCAACATTTAAGACAACATACATATTTCCTTTGCTTCCTGTATGAAGGTCTTCAATTCCCTTTCCTTTTAACCGATGTTTATCACCAGTAGAACTTCCTGCTGGAATAGAAAGTTTTACATTTCCATAAAGAGTAGGAATTTCTTTTTTACAACCGAGAACAGCTTCGGGAATGGTTAGAGGAATTTCTAGATAGATATCGTTATTATCGCGAACATATAATTCATGATCTTTCACATAAAATTCTAAGTATAAATCTCCGTTAGGTCCGCCATTACTTCCAGCATCTCCTTTGCCGGCTAGACGTAATTGATTTCCTGTATCAACACCAGCGGGAATCTTTACCTCAATATCCGTGTTCTTAGAAGTTTTTCCACTACCATGACATTTTGAACAAGAAGATTCAAAAGTAGAACCTGTTCCATTACAACTTGGACAAGTTGTTCTCGTCATAAAAGCTCCAAACATTGTTCTTTGCTCTGCCGTAATAGTTCCTGTTCCATGACATCTTGAACAAGTCTTCTCTCCCAAGCCACCTTTACCATGACAATTAGAACAAGCTTCAGCTACATTGACATTAATTGTCTTTTTAGTACCAAAAACAGCTTCTTCAAACGTCAAATTGACTCGCATTACTTTATCGGCACCCTTATATTTACGACTGGCAGTAGTTCTTCTACCACTACCACCAAAACCAAAGCCACCGCCAAATAAATCACTAAAGATATCCCCAAAATCGAAGTCAGAAAAATCAAATCCAGCCCCTCCATTCATAGAATCAAAGGCAGCATGACCATATTGATCGTATTGACGACGTTTTGATTCATCGCTTAAAACAGCATAAGCCTCTTGAGCTTCTTTAAATTTTTCAGCGGCATCTGGTGCTTTATTAACGTCAGGATGATACTGTTTGGCTAATTTTCGAAATGCACTCTTAATCTCTTTTTCAGAGGCATCTTTACTTACTCCTAACACCTCATAATAATCTCTTTTATTCATAAAACCACCTACTTTATATTAATTCTTTAAGTTCCTCTAACTTTTGATGAAACATCTCAATTGCTTTCTCAATTGGCTCTTTCGTAGTCATATCAACACCAACTTTTTTCAAAATATTTAATGGATAATCACTACCACCACTAGATAAGAAATTCAAATAAGCTTCCGCAGCTCCTTCTTTTCCCTTTAAAATATCACTGGCAATCGCAATTGCTGAAGAAAGACCGGTTGCATATTTATACACATAAAATGGTGTATAAAAGTGAGGAATCCGTAGCCATTCATACCGAATTTCTGGATCACTAATGACATTATCTCCATAATATTTTTGATTGAGTTCATAATAAGTACTACTTAACTCTTCTTCCGTAATAGGAATATCCTTTTCATATTTATCATGAATCATCATTTCAAATTCAGCAAACATTGTCTGACGATAGATAGTTGTACGTACCTTTTCCAAAAATTCTGTTAAATACAAAATCTTTTCTTGTTTCGTCTTCGCATGTTGGTACAAATAATCATTGACTAATACTTCATTAACCGTAGAAGCAATTTCCGCTAAAAAGATAGGATAACTTGCATTAGAAGAATTTTGATTCTGATTCGAATAATAGCTATGCATAGAATGTCCTAATTCATGAGCCATTGTACTTACAGAATCCATCGTTCCGTTATAATTTAAAAGAACATAAGGATAAGTATCATAAGAACCCCAACTATAAGCCCCTGACTTTTTTCCTACATTTGGAAATTTATCGATCCAACGCTCTTGAAAAGCCTTTTCTAAATCCTTTAAATAGGTATCTCCTAGTGGCTTTAAAGCTTCAAAAACAATCCTTTTTCCTTCTTCAAAAGGAATGTCATCGATCGATTCTTCCACCATATCTACATAGATATCATACATATGCATTTCTTCTAATCCTAATGCCTTTTTACGGAGAAGCATATAGTCATACATATCCTCTAAATGATTGTGAATGGTTTCAATCAGATTTCGATAAACTTTCGTATCAATCTTATCACTGTAAAGGCTCATCTCTAAAGGGCTAGAATAGTTTCTTACATTACTGATAAAGAAATCTTCTTTAATCTGTCCTTTATAGGCAGCAGAAATTGTATTTTTAAAAGATTGATAATAGTGATACATTGCCTGAAAAGCATCTTTTCGAACTCTTCTATCTTTACTGTTCATAAACTTCGTATAATTACTATTCGTAAGTTCTACTTCTTCGCCATTTTCATCTAAAATGTTACCAAGAAAAATATCGGCATTATTAAAATTGTAGAATACATCATCCCCTGTTCCCAAGGCATTCGCAGCTTTGGCAATGAGTTCTTCTTCTCTTTTAGATAATGTGTGTTCTTGATAACGAAATGTCTTTTCTAGATCAAAAGCAAATTCCTGTAAACGACTGTCTTCCTCTATATACTTTTGAACAAGGGAATAAGGACTAGAGAGCATTTCGGCATTGATAAAAGAAAGTTTTGTACTAATTCCTTCCATCATTTTTTCAACTCTAGATCTCATTCTTTGATACTCTTGATTCGTAGTATCCGTATCGCAAATCATCATAGCATACAAACAAACTTTATCCAGTAAGCGTTCCATTTGATCATAAGCCTTATAAAATTCATATAAGTTAGAACTACTTTTCAGAATAGTTCCTTGAAATCCTACTACTTTATCAACGAGAGCAGATACTTCGTTGATATCCTTTTCCCATGCGTCGGAAGAAGGATACATAGCTTTTAAATTCCATGTATCTTCCTCTGGGATTTCATTTCTTTTTGGTAGTGCCATAAAATATCCTTTCTATACAAGAGAAAGTTCTAGTTTTCTAGAACTTTACTACTCTATTATTTTTCTTCAAACTCTGCATCCATCACATCGTTATCTTTTTTAGATTTAGAATCTTCTTCAGAAGAACCTGTTTTTTCTTCTTGTTCTCTATCTTTGGCAGCTTGTTCATAAACTTTCGTAGCAAGAGCCATAGCCGTTTCATTTAAGGCTTCTTGTTTTGCTTTGATATCTTCGATATCATCACCCTCTAAAGCTTCTTTTAATTCTTTGATTTGTTTTTCTGCTTTTTCTTTTTCTTTGCTATCTACTTTATCTCCTAAATCTTTGATTGCTTTTTCAGTTGCAAAAATCATTTGTTCCGCATCATTTCTAGCATCAGCTGCTTCTTTTCTCTTTTCATCGGCTGCCTTATTTGCTTCTGCTTCTTTTACCATCTTATCGATTTCATCATCACTTAAGTTTGTAGAAGCCGTAATCGTAATAGATTGTTCTTTATTGGTTCCTAAATCTTTTGCTCGAACATTAACAATACCATTGGCATCAATATCAAAAGTAACCTCAATTTGTGGTACTCCTCTAGGTGCTGGAGGGATATTAGATAATTGGAATCTTCCTAAAGTCTTATTATCTGCAGCCATTGGTCTTTCTCCTTGAAGAATATGAATATCTACAGCAGGTTGATTATCTGCAGCTGTTGAGAATACTTGTGACTTACTAGTTGGAATCGTCGTGTTTCTTGGAATTAAAACCGTACATACGCCACCCAATGTCTCAAGTCCTAAAGATAATGGAGTAACATCCAAAAGAACGATATCATTTACTTCCCCAACAAGTACTCCACCTTGAATAGCAGCTCCCATAGCAACTACTTCATCTGGGTTAACACCCTTAGATGGGTCTTTGCCAAGTTCCTTTTTAACGATTTCTTGAACTTTTGGAATACGAGTAGATCCACCAACTAATAATACTCTATCAATATCGGCTGGTTTTAATTTCGCATCTTTTAATGCTTTTCTAACAGGCTCTAAAGTAGATTCTAATAAGTCATCTACTAACTCTTCAAACTTAGCTCTTGATAGAGTTGTTTCATAACTTACTCCTTGTGCAATGAATGGTAAACTAATGGTTGCATTCGTAGAAGAAGATAACGTCTTTTTCGCTTTTTCAGCTTCATCTTTAATACGTTGCATAGCCATTTTATCGTCTGATAAATCGATATCATGTTTATCTTTAATATCTTCTACTACATAATCAATAATTCTTTGATCGAAATCATCTCCACCTAAATGGTTATTACCACTCGTTGATTTAACTTCAAATACTCCATCTCCTAATTCCAAAATGGAAACATCAAAAGTACCTCCACCTAAGTCATATACCAAAACGGTTTGAGCTTCATCTTGTTTATCAAGACCATATGCTAAAGCAGCAGCTGTTGGTTCATTGATAATTCTTTCTACCTCTAATCCTGCAATCTTTCCGGCATTCTTCGTAGCCTGTCTTTGGGCATCATTGAAATAAGCAGGGACGGTAATAACGGCACGCGTTACTTTTTCTCCTAAGTAAGCTTCTGCTGTTTTCTTTAAATCTCCTAAAATCATAGCACTGATTTCTTCTGGAGTATAACTTTTTCCATTTGCTTTTACTTTCTTATTCGTTCCCATTAATCTTTTAATAGAACTAATCGTATCAGGATTTACAACAGATTGTCTTTTGGCAGTTCCTCCGACATTAATTTCACCATCTTTAAAAGCTACCACAGAAGGAGTAGTTCTTTCGCCTTCTGCATTGACAATAACCTTTGCTTCTCCACCTTCATAAACACTGACACAACTATTTGTTGTTCCTAAATCTATACCAATTATTTTACTCATATTATTCATTTCCTTTCTTTACTCACTAACTCGTACCATCGCTGTACGAATGACTTTATCCTTCAACAAGTATCCTTTTTGAAGGACCTCTAATACCATACCAGATGGAACCCCTTCTCTTTTTTCCACTAAAATAGCATTATGATAAACAGGATCAAATGGTTTATTCGCACCATCAATCATTTTTACTTCATACTTTTCCATAACATTTTGTAAATGGCTATAAATCATTTTAAATCCATCTAAGAATTTCATTTCCTCTTCTGTAAGATTCTGTTCTAGAGCCATTGCTCTTTCAAAATTATCTAGAATAGGAAGAATATCTTTAATTAAATCCTCATGACAGAACTTTAACATTCTATTGACTTCTTCTTCTTTTCTTTTACGATAATTTACCATATCTGCATTTTGACGAATTAATTTATCCTCTAACTCACTAATCTTATTGTAAGCTGCATTTAATTTATCTAAAGATACATCACGAGGTGGTTCCTCTGAACCCGTAGCAGGTGTCTTTTCTAATTCTTTTTCTTCTTGGATAGGAGCTTCCTGAGTTGGGTGCTTCTGTTTGTGTTTTTCTTTTTTTGCCTGCTCCTTTGTTTCTTTTACTTCTGTATTCATTCTTCCTCCTTTTCGATATTTTCTTTGATGTAATCTAAAAGAGTGATTACCCGATTATATTCCATTCGTTTAGGTCCTATTAAGGCAATCGTTCCCTCTTCTCCATTAATGTTATACTTTGTTTTTATAATGGTTACATCATCATCAAAATGATTTTCACTTCCAATATAAACATTTATTCCATTTCCTTCTTCTTTAATGGAATTCACCAATTCCTTATCTTCAAACTTATTAATAATTTCCCGAATCTTTTCCGTATTATTAAATTCTGGTTGCATCAAAATATTTCGTCTTCCAGACATTTTAACACTTTCATTTGTCGCAAAATCACTAAAAGCCTGATAGAAAGCATTATAAAGAATTTCATGTTGCTCTACATAAGAGGCAATAATTGGTTTTACTTCAAACTCCAAGAAACTACTTACCGCATCAATAGGTGTTCCTACAATTAATTTATTGATAAGTTCCACTGTTTTGCCAATATCTTTGGAAGAAACATGACCTTCCAAATAGATATTTTTATGTTCGACATGACCTTTATCGGTTACAACAATCGCTACTAGATTCTTATCATCTACCGGAATGACTTCTACTTTATTGATTAAATTATTTTTAGAAGCATTTCCTAGTACAACAGCCGTATAATTCGTTAATTCAGAAACGATTTCCATACTTCTCGTAATAACGTCACTAAGAACTAAAGACTTATTGCTCACAATCGTCTGAAGTTTCAACATATCATCACCAGATAACTCCTTTGGTTTCATGATATGGTCAACATAATAACGATATCCCTTTTCACTTGGAATACGTCCACTGGATACATGCTCTTTCTCTAGAAGACCATATTCTTCTAGTTGTGACATTTCTGCCCGAATTGTTGCACTAGAGCAATTCATAATCGTACATAAAGACTTGGAACTAACAGGACGTGCCGTCCGAATGTAATCTTCTACAATTAATTTAAACAAGTCTATCTGTCTTTGTGTTAAGATCAAATTTATCACCTCTTAGCACTCTTTATTTCCACGTGCTGAATTAAGTATAACACAGGATATTTAGCAAAGTCAATATGTGAGTGCTAAAAAATAAAAAAAGGAGTTTTTTACTCCTTACATGTATATCCCTCGAGGGTATAACTGTCAATAAATTCTTTTTTACTGATAGCCTCTTCGTATTTTTCTGATTCTTTAATGGTAATGACTTTTCCTTTTCTTTTAATATCTACACCCTTAAAAGACTCATCTGCTTTTAAAGCATCATAAGAGGATTTTGCCCATTCCTCGGTTTCAAACGTCATCTTTGTTACCAATTCATCTCCCACGATTACTTCGCCATCAATGTTTCCTTTTAATTCTGCCGTCATCGTATAACCAACATCTTCATTTTCTAACTCTAAGGTACAAACAATTTGCTCTTTTTTAGAGCCAAAACATCCAGTTACCATAAACATAAGAAGGAAAAATACCCCAAATAAACTTTTTTTCATTTCTTTCTCCTTACCTTTCTATTCCTATTATATCATAATAATTCCGATATATTATGCAAAAAACACTTGACAAATTCGATTTTTTTGATTAGTATATACAGTACCAATTCGGAATTAGCGAATTGGAAGCTAGTATCACACTAGCCAACCCCTTTTTATTCTTTTATGGAAGCTGCTCAGGGGGCGGCTTCTTTTTTTTATGGTTCTAACAAAGAAAGAGAAACTTTCTTTTTATCTAATAAAATTTCATCGACATAGCAATCTACGATATCACCTACACTCAAAACCTCTGATGGATGTTTGATGTAGTGATCAGTTATTTTAGAAATATGTACTAAGGCATCATTTTTTAAGCCGATATCGATAAAAGCTCCAAAATCAATTACATTTCTAACCGTTCCTTGTAACTTCATTCCTACTTTTAAATCCTCAATGTGAAGAATATCACTTCGAAGAATTGGTTTAGGCATATCATCACGAGGATCCCGAGTCGGATTTTTAAAACACTTAATGATATCCTCCAATGTATAGTAATCTGTATTTAACTCTTGGGCTTCTTTGGCAATATCAATGGCATTCAATTTTGCAATAAGAGCTTCACTTCCCATATCCTTTACTGTAAAGTGATATTTTTTTAGAAGCGAACTAGCAATTTCATAACTTTCAGGATGAATACCTGTAATATCTAATGCATTTTCTCCATCTAAAATTCTTAAAAAGCCAATAGCCTGTTCATAGGATTTGTCCGATAATAATTTTTTCTTTTTTATTTCTTCTCTTGTTTGAATTTTACCATGCGTATTTCTATAATCAATAATTTTATCAATATTCTTTTTATTAATACCAGATACGTATTTCAATAAGAAAGGACTCGCTGTATTGATATTTACCCCTACTCGATTAACAGCACTACTCACTACATAATCTAGTGACTCACTTAATTTTTTAGCAGAGATATCGTGCTGATAAAGACCAACGCCAATACTTTCAGGCTCAATTTTTACAAGCTCTGATAAGGGATCTTGAAGTCTTCTTCCAATACTAATAGCACTTCTTTTTTCCACCGTTAAATCCGGAAATTCTTCTATAGCTAATTTCGAAGCACTATAGACAGAAGCCCCTGCTTCACTTACCAATATATATTCTACTTTTCTATCCAAGTCCTTAATAACATCAGCAATAAAAGCTTCTGACTCTCGAGAAGCAGTACCATTTCCGATGGCCACAATATCAATCTGATATTTTAAGATTAGATCTTTGACTATTTTTTTTGCTTCTTCATATTTCTTAACCGGTTCATGGGGATAGATAACCGCAATTTCCAACATTTTCCCAGTGGAATCCAATACCGCTAATTTACATCCCGTTCGATAAGCAGGATCGAGTGCTAAAACCATTTTATCTTTCATCGGTGGTTGAAGAAGAAGCTTTTCTAAATTCTTTCCAAAGTTATCAATCGCTACTACTTCTGCCATTTCTGTTAAAGAAGTACGAATTTCTCTCTCAATACTAGGAAAAATTAATCTTTTATAAGCATCTTCTAAAGCGGAAGTAACACACTCACACACAAAAGATTCCTTGTTTTTGATTTCTTTTTTAGCAAGGTATTCTAAAGCTCTTTCTGTCTCATAAGAAATACCGACAGATAAAACATCTTCCTTTTCGCCACGATTTAAAGCTAGAACACGATGAGGTTTAATCTGTTTAACTCGCTCCTCATAGTCATAATACATCTCGTATACTTTCTCTTCATCTTGAGCATTTTTCTTGCATTTACTTTTTAAAATTCCATACTGGTAGACATGATCTCTTATCCATTTACGGTAAGTAGCATTATCACTCACCCGTTCGGCAATAATATAGGAAGCTCCTAGAATAGCTTCTTCAACAGAAGAAACTTTTTCGTTTACATAAGGAGTAGCTAGCTGTTCTAAACTGCCCTTTAAAGGGAATTTTAAAATCTCTAATGCAAGAGGTTCTAAACCTTTCGCAATAGCCTCCGTCGCTTTTGTCTTTTTCTTTTCTTTATAAGGTCGATATAAATCTTCTACATCTACCAGTTTTGGTGCCGCTAAAATCTGTTCTCTTAATTCTTCCGTCATCATTCCTTTTTCTTCAATAAGACGAATGACATCCTCTTTTCTTTTTAATAGATTAACTTGATAAATATACTGCTCATAAATTACTCTAATTTTTTCTTCATCTAAAGCCTCGGTAGCTTCTTTTCTGTAACGAGCAATAAAAGGGATGGTATTCCCATCCTCTAATAGTTTTAAGACAGCTTCTACCTGCCTTTGTTTAATTGATAACTCTTGTGATATTTCTTTTATGATTTCTTGATTCATACTGCCTCTATTCTATACTTTTTGCATTTAAATTATCCATGAGTTCTTCTTTATACATGAAGCCAGCATGGCTATAGACAACAGAACCCTTACTCATCACAACAATCGTAGGTTCTATCAATTGTGGTTCTCCATACTGCATAATTTCCGTAACATCATCAATCACTCTAGAATATCCTGTTTCATCTAACTTTACAGTATCCAAAAGATATACAACAGATTTTCTATTTTGGAAAGCACCCTTTACTTCCTCTAAAAATTCCATGTTAATCTCTTCTTGACTGTTCCAGATAAGAATAGCATACGTCTCTGTTTCATGAGCTTCTGTTCGCAAATCCAAATAACTATCATAATCAATTTCTTCTACCACAGCCTCTGTAACTTTTGGTTGTTCTACTGATGGAACTTCTTCCTCTTCTTTCTTTGCCTCTTTACTTCCTATCCCACAAATAATTAAAAAAGTTATAGTTCCTAATAATACTGTCGTTACAATGAAAAAGATAATTTTTTTCTTCGTATTCATATCATCACCATTTTTATTATAACATAATCGTTTTTTTTTGAATATATCTTTCTTTGATTTTCAAAAAAATTTTTTCTTCTTAAAATTCTATGTTTAACCATTCTTAAAAACCGGGAGAATCGTTGACATTTCAACTGTTTTTTACTATAATGATTAGGAATTATGGAGTATAGAAAGAAGGCTATTTATGGAATTTACAACCATCACAAAGGAAGAATTTCAAAATTTTGAAAAAGAATACCATAATAACTGTTATCTTCAAAGTGTACAAATAGCAGATTTAAGAGAAAAAAATGGTTGGAAGGCTCACTTTTTAGGAGTCAAAAAGAATAAAAAAATCCTTGCAGCTACCATTCTCCTATCACGAAAAAGAAGATTCAAATATGAGTTTTATGCTATGCGAGGACCACTCGTTGACTTTAACAATCAAGAAGTATTCCTTTTTTTCCTAAATCGCATAAAACAATACGTAAAAGAAAATCAAGGATATCTTCTTCGGATAGATCCTTATTTTGAAAACGTTTCAAGAGATAGAGATGGAAATCAAACAGAAGATTTCGATCACTCTTGTTTAAAAGATACCTTAAAATCTTTAGGTTTTCAAGAAATCACCGAAAATACAACGCAAGCAAAATTTATGTATATCATCGATTTAAAGGATTCTCTTGAAGAAGTCATGAAAGATATGGATAGTAAAACTAGACAAATGATTCGAAAAAATGAAAAATCAGGTATTATCATTCGAGAAGGTACAGAAAAAGATATCGAAAAATTTGCGGACATTATGGAAGATACTAGTCATCGAAGACATTTTAATGATCGAGGAATAGAATTCTATCAGGATATGTATCATTTTTTAAGTGAAGGCAACCACATTTCTTTTATCTTTGCAGAACTAGATTTAGATCTTTCTTATCAAAACATAAAAGAAGAAAGACTAGCTATTGAAAAAGCAAAAATAGACCGAGAAAGAAAAAGACAAAAAGGATTATGTAACGAAGAAAAAGCAAAGCGAAAAGAAGAAGAAGAAAAAGAAGCTCTCCTTCGTTTAGATAAAAAAGAAAAAGAATTTCAGGAATTGGAAGAGAAATACGGTCGCAAAATTACATTGGGTGCTATCCTTTATGTCCTTTATGGGGATGAAGTAGCCAGTGTCTTTGGAGGATGTTATGAAACTTTCAAAGAATATCAACCATTCTATACCATCCATTATGAAATGATTAAATATGCTATCCAACATCACTATAAGAGATATAATTTCTATGCAATTCAAAATCATACGGATAAAGAAAATGAGCAATATGGAATCTATCAATTTAAAAGAGGATTTGGTGGACACGTCATGGAACTTTTAGGAGAGTTTGTCTTACCAGTTGATAAAAAGATTTATTATCTTACGCAATTCGTCAAAAAAATAAAGTGAACGAGAGAGAGTGTAAAAAACTTTGTGTAAAGTTACCTATCTATGGTAATAAGGATATTAGAGATTGATTATGTCAGTCTCT
>CANQTT010000036.1 GCA_947626855.1 uncultured Bacilli bacterium | reverse complement strand
GACCTTCATCATCCTCTATAATTAGATTCATTTATCAAATTTATTGTCTACCAACACTATTTGACAAAGAACCCTTTTTGCTTCATCAAATTCATATACTCTTCTTGTAAAAAGTAAATCTCTTTACTACTCATAAATAGAAGAACTGCATTATCATAAGGGAGTAGTTTTTCGGCCATTCCCCTTTCAATATATTCAGCCCCCTCTACCTTATCAATAATGGTATAAGCACTCACTCCTGGATAATCCTTTGGATCCTCTCGATCATAGTTAATATCCATGACAAATGCTTTATCTGCTAGAGAAAGAGCACTAGCGAATTCATCGGCAAACTCCTCTACTCTAGAAAAAGTATGAGCCTTAAAAATAGCAATCAATTGTTTATCTGGATACTTCTGTCTAGCTGCTTTAATGGTTACTTTTACTTCGGTTGGATGATGAGCATAGTCATCAATTAAAACGTTATTGCCAATGAAAGTTTCTTTAAATCTACGTCTTGCTCCTTCAAAGGTTTTTAAACTTTTAGAAACCTCTTTAGCCTCTAATCTCTCATAATGACAGACACCAATCGCAGCCAAAGCATTTAAAAGCATGTGTTTTCCAAATAGTGGTAAATCGAAATGTCCATAGTATTCTTCTTCAATGAAGACATCAAAACTAGTTCCATCATTTCGATATTCAATATTTCTTGCTTGAATGTCATTATCATCGCTTATTCCATAAAAGTAAACAGGCTTACTAATCTCTAAAGAATGGGTATATGGGTCATCCCCACAAATGATAGCCATTTTAGATGCCTTATTGGCAAATTCTTCATAAGCATTTACTACATCATCAATATTTTTAAAGTAATCTGTGTGATCTAATTCAATATTGGTAATGATGACATACTCTGGCTCATAGGCCAAAAAATGTCTTCGATATTCACAAGCTTCCAAAATAAATCTTTTAGATTCTTTATTAGCAGCTCCTCTACCATCACCAATAATATAATTACAATTATCCACGTCTTTCATAATGTGAGTAAGCATCGCTGTTGTCGTCGTTTTTCCATGACATCCAGCAATACAAATCGTATCGAATTTTTTAGATAATCGACCAAGCATTTCATGATATTCATAATTTCTTAAATTCATGGCAAATGCTTTTTGCATTTCTGGATGTTCATCTCGAATTGCAGGGGATCTAACAACAATCGTATCCTCATTCATCGCATCATTCGCACTACTATAAATAGGAATTCCTCGTTCTGTTAGAGGATCTTCCGTAAAGCGGTGTTCACTAGCATCGTCATATCCAATTACTTCATAGCCTAAATCGGAAAGTAGAAGTGCTAAAGCACTCATTCCCGCCCCTTTTATTCCTATCAAATAATATTTCATATGAACTCTCCTATCCTATGTATCGGATTAATAATGGTCCTAAAACGAGTAATAACATTAAAGGAACCATGAACAAAACCGAAACAATACTAATTTTGTTAGGAATTTGATTGATTCTTTCCCGAATGCTTAAAATTCTTTTCTCTCTTAAAAACTCCATTTGATTATACATGTTCTCAAGTAAACTACTACCAAACAAACTAGCTTCTGTAATACTTAATAAAACATTATTGATGGCCTCGGAAGGAATTCTTTTCTTCATATCCTTCAAAGCCTCTGGCATACTTTTTCCATATTTTACTTCTTTTAGAGTTCTTTCAAATTCTAAACTCAATTCAGAGGAAACATGGTCTACTGTAATTTCAATAGATGTCTCCAAATTTCTACCAGACTCTAAGGAAAGGGTTAAGATTTCAAAGAAGTTTAAAGCCTCCCTTTCTAATCGTTCTCTCCTTCTTTCAATTGGTAAAAGAATCATTACATAGTATAACAGATAATAATAGCCAATAGCAAGGAATGGAATGATAAAGTAAGAAATATTTGTTAAATAGTATAAGCAGAAAACTAACAAAATAGTAGATACCCATCGAACTGCTAAGAAAGTAGTAGCTCTAATATGAGTAGAACCACCCAAATAAGAAATCTGTCGTTCTAATTTTTCGACATTTGACAATTTCGCTTTTCTTCTTGCTTTCATCTCATCACATCCTTACTTTCATAATTCGTCTGATAATACAAATATACAACAAATAAACCAAAATTATGACAATTAGTAACATCCAGCCCAATACATTATCCACAAGTGGTAAGAAGTAATCAGGGCTTACAAAACTTACTCCTAGGATGAAAAGTGCTGGTAAAATCATTAAAACATAACTAACAAGTTTCGCACTAGAAGTAAGGGCTTTCATCTCTAAACGCATTTTCTTTTTATTCATTAATGTCTTTTCAATAGAAGCAAAAACTTTAATAATATTTCCACCGGTATTATTCAAAACAGATAAAGAGGAAGATAAATAATTTACCTCATCAATTCCAACTCGATTGGAGAATCTTTTGAAAACATCTTCAACAGATAATCCCATTGCAAGTTCTTTTCTCATCCGTGCAAATTCTTCATGAATATCGCCATCTAATTCCTCAGCAACTAATTCAATAGCCTGTGGAATACTATGTCCAGATTTAAAGGCATTATTCATAACAATAATGGCTTGTAATAAATCATTTTCTACATTATTTCGATAGAAATGATAGCGAATAGCATAGATAATATCTACTAAAACAAAACCCAACACAAACGCTAACAACATCTCTACAAAAGAGAGAACCTCAAAACGAAGTGTAGATGCAAAAATCGAAACTACTAAGAAAATAATACTCATCCATACTTTTTGAGCAACAATATGGACACTAGATGGTTGTCTAAAAGCAACTTGATATTTTTCATATTGTCTAGAATAATAAACAATCCAATTAAATTTTCGTAACTTTTTCGCTAAGAAATCCACTAAACTATCTTTAATGAATACCAATCTATCAAAAATACTAATCGTTCTGCCCTTTGGTTCTAGAGCATATTTACCAATTCTTTTTTCTAATAAAATACTTCGATAATATCTTAAAATCAATAATACAATAACACAGATAACACCGACAATAGCACATTGTTTAAAAAATAAATCTTCTCTTCTATTTTCAACGACCTCAAAGGTAACAGTTTGTACCGTTGTATTTCCCGCTTCATCCGTTACTTTAAAAGTAACATTTTTCTCACCCAAAGTTGTAAAATCAATCTTATCGGCATCGGTCACAATTTGTGAAGTTAAATTACCACTTTGTGCATCAGTAGCTTTTACTCCCTTTAATAAATTATAATTAGAGCCAGCTTCTATCTGAAAGGAATCTTTAGAGAATTCTAATTTTGGAGCTTCCTTATCAATATTATAGATACCAGTTTTAAATTCCTCAATATCCCCATTTTCTCTAGTGTTAGAAAACAGAATCGTATATTGTCCTGTTTCTTGTAAAGGGATACGAATGAGAGAATTATCTTCAATATCAACTGTTTCTATTTCTTCACCATTTTTAAGAACAGTGTAAGAGAAGTGAGTAACATTTGGTCCTGGTTGATATTCGACAATGATATCATCACGAGTAAAATCTTCGTGACTGGCTACATTAATGTAATATTCATCATCTTCAAAAAACATAATTCCCTCCTATTCTCCAAATATATCAGCTAAATCAGAAATTCCCATCGCTTTCATTTTTCCATAAATTTTAGGAATATAAGGATTTAAGATAAACTCTCCTTTAACCTCTAACGTATCTGTTAAACCTTGTTTATTGAAAGCAAAAATTTCTTTTAAATTGATCATTCCATCTTGCATACCGGTTACTTCACAGATACTAGTAACTCTTCTGTGACCATCCGTTAATCGCTCAATATGAACAACAATATCAATTGCCTCAGCAATATATTCTCGAACAGCCTGAACAGGAATTTCCATACCAGCCATTAAAACCATTGTTTCCAAACGATTTAAGGCATCATGAGGACTATTCGCATGCATCGTCGTAAGAGATCCTTCATGTCCTGTATTCATCGCTTGAAGCATATCAAAGGCTTCTTTACTACGAACTTCCCCTACTACAATTCGATCTGGACGCATACGAAGAGAATTAACAACTAAATCTCGAATCGTTACTTCTCCTTCTCCTTCATAGTTTGCATTTCTTGTTTCTAGAGAAATAACATGTTCTTGTTTTAAACTCAATTCAGCAGCATCCTCAATGGTTACAATTCTTTCGGTTGGTCCTATAAAAGACGATAAAATATTTAAAAGAGTTGTCTTTCCAGCACCAGTTCCACCGCAGATTAAGATATTTAGTTTAGATTTTACACATCCCTCTAAAAATCTTGCCATATAAGGAGTAAGAGCTCCATTTCTTAAAAAGTCATCAATATTAGCAAGTTCCTTCTTAAACTTACGAATCGTTAATACCGGTCCCTTTAAAGATAGAGGTGGTAAGACAGCATTTAATCTAGAGCCATCGGCAAGACGAGCATCTACCATAGGATTGGTCGTATCAATTGTTCTACCAAGAGGTTGAATCAATCTTTGAATCGTTCGAACGATATGTTCCTCATTGATAAAAGAAACACTTTCATCTTTTATAATTTTTCCATCTAATTCGATATAGATTTGATCTTTACCATTTACCATGATTTCGGTAATTTCTTTATCCTCTAATAATTCTGTAATAGGACCATATCCATTTACTTCATTATCGATTAAATTGTATAGATAACTGCGTTCTACAATGGATAAATCATATCCCTCAACAGCCTCATCTACTTCTTCTCGAATCGCATCCGCTGTCATTGTTTTTTCTTTTAAATGTTTATCGATTAAACTTTGAATAATCTTATTTCTAAGTTCATCTAATAATTCTTTATTGGAAAAAGTTTCATAATCTGTTGTCATATCCATTTCTACTTTTTCAGAAACGGCAAACTCTTCTATAAACTTTCTTGCCATACTATACCTCCTTACATAGCTCACTCGCTATGGCCTGATATACTTTAAATGCTTTCTTACAATTATTACGAACTTTCTTATCCATGAGCAAGATTTTTCCATATCTCGTGTACTTATCAAAGTTTTTCCGATAAAAAGATTGTGGAATGCGATAATCGATTTCTCGTTTCATAATATTTCGCATATCCCCAACAGAATACTCTCCTGTTGCTTTTCTCGTTGATTCATTTAAAACGATTAACATCTTATCAGATTGCATGTCTTCAAAAATAGCTGACATCGTTCTCATTCCCTTTAAATTCATGCAATCATTGTTAATCACATAGAGAATCTTATCACTGTAGTCGAACGCTAATAAATTAAGGGCTGATAAGAAATGATTCGTATCTAATAAAACCGCATCATACTTTAAAGATACCTTGGATAAAAGATATGGTAAGAAGCTAGATTCAATCTTATTCGCATATCTTGGATCCTTTGGTGCTGGCAAGATATCAATTCCATCTTTATAAGGATAAATATAATTTTCGACTTGATCAAATGTATGATTACGAATATCCTCATAACAATTATATAAATTTTTTTCATATGTTAAATCTAGACGAGCTGCAATATCTCCAGCAGCTGCATCTAAATCGATTACTAATACTCTTTTCTTATTTAATCGCATCGCAACAGCAAGATTTAGAGTAAAAGTAGTTTTTCCCGTTCCACCTTTTACAGAAGTGACTGTATATACTTTTGCTTTTTTCATAATATAACCCCTATTCCTTTACAATTTGGACCTTTCCATCTATTTTTTCGCCCCGATAAAAGAGCTCTAATGTATCTTTTTTCAAAAATATTATCTGATAATCTTTTGATACCTGCATTCGTACACTCTCATCTGTTACCTGTACCCAAATATCCTCACGAGGAATTCTGGGAAAGCTTCTTTGAAACATGGCAATCATATCTTCTTCTACGGATTCCTCTTGTTGATGTTCTAGACCATATTCAATCGCAGTCGTAATCGTATCAATCATTTTTCTCTTCTCTAGCTGTTCTATTCCAAGTTGATAGAAAATCAGAAAGATAGCGAGAATAACAGGAATAATGAAGAGAAATAAAACGAGTGTTTGTCCCTTATTATTCATAGTCATCCCTCATACACTACTTTCGTGGCATCTATCCGATAAGCATCTCCAATGATATTTTTTAAACCAGGTGTCAAAATGGAAATTTCTTCTTTCACATAGATTGTTTCAAAATTTTTGTCCTGAGCGACATCCATTGTTAAATGATGATCTTCTAAAAATTCATCTAACGTCTCATCTTCCCCAGCCATGTATAGATCAGCAATATACTCTAAGTTATTTTCTAACTTATATCGATGATATAAAATATTGCCAAAATCATATACCGCTAGCATAATCACAAACATGATAGGTATTAGGAGTAAAAACTCTACTAATGCCTGTCCCTTTTGATTCATATCGTCACACCCCTATATTATACATAACTTATTATATCAAAAACAAAAGAGAAAAGATAGATAAATCCGAAAAAAAATGATAATAAAAATTATCATTTACTCTTCGCAACGTCCTTCTCCAGGAGATTCTCCGGCAACATATGTATTTCCAAACACTTCGCAAGAAGACCTAACCATAGCATCTTTTACGTATCCACCAAACAATTTAATGATACCAATAGCAATGATGCTTACAACAGCAATAATCAATAAATATTCTACTAAAGCTTGTCCTTGTTCAGTCCTCATACGTCCGCCTCCTACTATTAAAAGTATATCTCGAAACAATAGTTTTGTCAACGAATTTATGTTACAATATAGATGGTGATAACATGAAAATACAAGGTGTTTCCAAAAAGTTTCCCCTCGTCATGGCAAATCGTTTTTTACTTCGTCTAAGGGGAAATATGGGCAAAAAGAAAATTGAAACGGTTTTGTTCTTTCCCAATTGTCGTTCTATTCATACATTTTTTATGAGAACGAAAATCGATGTTGTCATGATTAATAAACAGTATGAAGTTCAAGCAGTCTTTCCTAAGCTAAAAACCTATCGCATCCTTTTTCCCCGCCAAGGAGTTTGGGCTGTCATAGAATTTCCAAATCAAGAAAATCCCTATCAAAAAGGAGATATCGTACAAATAGAAAAAGAATAACAAATCGTTATTCTAATGGTTTATCTAAATCATATAATTCCTTTGGAAGTGGTTTAAAAAGAGTACTCGCCACTTCTTTTTTGTGCAATAAATATTGATTCAAAATTCTTTTTAACTCTTCCTTATCAATAGGTTTGGCAAGATAATCATCAAATCCTGCTTCCAAATATTGTTCCTTCATTCCCTCAACCGCATTCGCTGTTAAAGCCACTACTGGTGTATGAAAGCCAGATATCTGTTTTAATTTTTGAAGTGTTTCCGTTCCTGTCATATGAGGCATCATATCATCCATTAAAATTAAATCGTAATAATACCCACTTTGAATTTTTGATAAACAACTCTCTCCACTTTCACAACCTTCTGTCTCGACAGAGAAAGATTCTAAAATCTTTGTTGCCACTTTTAAATTAATTTTATTGTCATCGACCACAAGAATTTTTTTATTGTGAAGATCATAAGTATTGATTGTTTCATACTTCTTCTCGATAACAGGATGAGGAGATAGAATTTGTTGTTTTAAGTAAACCGTAAACGTAGAACCCTCGTGATATTTACTTTGGACAATAATCTTTCCTCCCATCATTTCCACTAATCTCTTCGTAATGGTAAGACCTAATCCAGTTCCTTCCATCGTCGTATTTTTTTGTTCTTCTAGGCGTTCAAACTTATTGAAAATTCTAGATAGATTTTCCGGAGCAATTCCCTTTCCTGTGTCCTTCACAGAAATCATTAATTTGCATTCCTTATTTTCATTAATACACTTCACTTGAAAAGTAATAGTTCCCCTCTCCGTATACTTTACGGCATTGGTTAACAAGTTCGAAAGAATCTGTTTAATTTTTCCAACATCACCATAGAGAAGTGGAGGAATATCGGGTGCAAAAGAACTCACCAAAGTCACTGGTTTTTCGCCAATTCTAGGAATCATCAATTTTTCTAATTTTTCTAATGTATCCCTAAGATTATATTCCACTTCTACAATTTCCATCTTATTAGCTTCTATTTTAGAAATATCCAAAATACCATTTACAATTTCTAAAAGAGTATTTGAAGCCATTACAATATCCTTGGCATCCTCTTTAGCCTTTTCTAAAGTATCTTCCTCTAAAATAGCCTCACTAAAACCTACAATAGCATTTAAAGGAGTCCGAATCTCATGTGACATGTTAGATAAAAACTCAGATTTCGCACGATTAGCTTTTTCTGCTGCTTCTTTTGCCAAATTGACTTGTTCTATCATTTTTCCATCTGGGTTTTCAATCGTAAAGGCCATAATGAAATCAACAATACTAAGACAAATGGAAATAAAGTTAACCTGAGGAATCACAATTCTTAAGACAGCTATGACAATCAAGAGAAATAAAAGAGAGAAAAGAGGCACATATTTTTGCCGATCCCTATTTTTCTTTTGCGAACGATTAAAAACTAAGACAATAATCATCCAGCCAATATAGAAAGTGGCTCCTATTAATCCTAGATAAGTTAATGGTCCTGTCGAATCTAATATCCCACCCTGATTGATAATAGAAACATCTAATAGAAAACACAAAACATAAATAATAACATTGATCGTTATCGAAGCATACAAAACGTTCTTATGGAAGTGATTTCTGGATACGGCATAGATATAGTAAAAAAGAAGAGTACACCACGAAATAATCAAAATGACATCCAATCGATTTAATAATTTTAAAAGGGAAATATTGTTGGAAGTGATGGCAATTAAAACAATGGAAGTCGTACAAATAGATTCTAAAATATTGATTTCAACAATTCGTTTGAAAAGTTTTGTCTCTATATTGGAAATTCCCTTTTTCACTTTTAACATGATAAGAATTAAGAAAGCCATGACTAAAGCACAGCCAGTCAAATATCCATTTGCCATCTGACACCTCCGCTATTATCTACTACTCTATTATCTCAAAAGAAAGAAAAAAAAACAATTCCTAAGAATTGCTTTTATCGAAAAATATCATCCTTTAATCTTTTATCAAAAAGAAAGGCATTTTGTTTATTAGGTACCAATCTCTTAATAGGACCAAAAGCTTCTTCTCTTGTAACGACATCTTTTGGTTTATAAATTAAGCCTTGAATATATTCTTCATTAAAGTAAGGCCATTCCGCAAAACGAGCTGCTACATATTGATCCCATTCATCCCCTACTAATTCGCTCCGTTTGATAGGTTCTTCTTGTTCCCAAATCTCCCATTTTAAAGTAGCAAGCGTATCTCTTAAATCACCGATAGCTTTCTTCTTCTCTTCTACTCCAGATCCATACTGTTGCATATCAAAATTTTTACCGATGTTTACTTTAAAAGTTTTTCCGTATTGTTCGGCTGCTACTGGAACAATGATAGCATTTCCTTTTTTAGCGATATCAACAATTCCCCAATAACAAGGAAGCATTGGTAAATTAGGGGTAATATTCCAAGTCCCCTCAATAAAATACATTAAATTGCCACCCGCTTGAAGATGATCAATCATTTTCTTAGAAACAGCCTGTCTATCTTGTTTATCCTTTTCATTAAAATAGAATACCCCATTTAAAGAAAGAAAAGGAGCATCAATGATTCCTTGAATATGTTCATAATCCCCTGATAACAAATAGTAGTGATCACGAATGGCTTCACTTACTACTTCAATATCAAATTTTCCTACATGAGTAACAGCAAAGATAAGCGGTCTATCTGTCTTTTCTCTTTCATCTTTAAGAAGTTCATAGCGAAAACCGCCTAAACGATTTTTTAACTTATAAATGCTTAAAATTAAACCATGAATCTCTTGTCTCTGTTTTAGGGAAAGACGATTCCAAATCTTTCCTTCGTCTTCTGTCCGAATGCGATAATAGAGTTTAAAAAATTCCTCTTGTCTTCTTTGAAACTCCTCTTGAGAAAGCCCTGGTTCATAAACTTCCTTCTGCTTTTCAGCTAATATATTCATAGTTATCCCCCTCATTTCGAATGACTATTCTAACATAAAGAAGGCAATTAAGCAAATTTATCTAGCGACTGTAATCGTAAGAGTAGAACCATTGATGACTTTGCTTCTCGCTTTTCTAGATTGCAAAAGAATGTGACCACTATTCTCTGGATTTTCACTATATACAACTCTAATGACTACCCCATATTGTTTACCAAAATTTTGAACGTCTTCTACCGTATAAGAACCATCCGTAAAATCAGGATATAAAATCTCTACTTCGGCAACAGTCAAAGTAATAACACTTCCTTTAAGAAGTCTGGTATTTGGAGCCGAACTTTGTGAGATAATAGTTCCTTCTTTAGCATTCGGATAGTCTAGATTAGATACTGTTTGAGTAGAAAGAGTCACTAACAATCCCAATCTCTCTAATTCTGTTTCTGCTTCAGAAGAATCTTCTCCAATACAATTTGGCACTAAAGCATAAGAATCATCCGTCGTATTACTATTAGAAGGATGTTTATTAGAGGAAGTAGCTCGCCATCTAGCTTCTAAGACTAAATCAGAGGTAATGGGTGTATCAAAAGGAAAGGGCCTATCTTCATAGTACCATCCCAGAAAAGAATATCCCTCTTTATAAGGAGTATTAGGCTCTGGAACTAATCCGTTTTCTCTTATCCGAACAGTACCAATTTCCGTTCCACCATTCGAATTAAAAGATACCTGGTAATAGACAGTTTCTTTTGGTTCCTCTTCCCTCTTCGTTCCACAACCAACGACAAGACAAAGAAGGAAAAGGCAAAGAAGACTCATTCCCATTTTTTTCCTCATAACAATCTCTCCTATTCTGCTTTTCATGATAGCATAAAAAGAAAAAGTTGTAAAGATTTCCTATCTCGTATATCTGGAAATATTCAGTAAAACACCCATACTAATCATCGTAATGAGTAGACTAGATCCCCCATAGGAAAGAAAAGGAAGAGTAACCCCCGTTACTGGGATTAGACCTACGACAACCATTAAATTCATAACGGTTTGAAAAGAGAAACAAAACATAATCCCAAATGCTAAATATTTTCCAAAAGCTTCTTTTGTCTTCAAAGCGATTTGAAAACCTGTCACAATAATCGTTAAAAAGAGAATGGATACGATTACAATACCCACAAAACCAAATTCTTCACTAATAATAGAAAAGATAAAATCGGTCTGAGGTTCTGGTAAATAAAAATGCTTTTGAATGGAATTTCCAAATCCTAATCCAAAAAGTCCACCAGGTCCAATCGCATATAAGGACTGAATAATTTGAAAGCCACTTCCTAAAGGATCACTCCAAGGATTTAAAAAAGATAGAATACGTGCTAAACGATAAGGAGCAATTAAAATTAAGCCAACTACCCCTACGACTCCAACCGCTGTTAATTTAAAAAGAAAAGAAAGATTCATCCCAGCTACAAATAAAATGCCTAAAATAGACATCACTAAAATACTTCCCGTCCCAAAGTCTGGTTGTAACAAAATCAGACCAAATAAAAATAACGTAAAGAGTAAAATCGGCAAAAACTTTTTATGATTAGAAACATATTTAGAAGTAAAAATAATCATCGCTAATTTTGTAAATTCACTGGGTTGGATTCCAAAAGAACCTATTCCAAACCAACTCCTACTACCGTTTCTAACACTTCCTATTCCAGGAATTAAAACGAGTATTAAAAGAAGAATACAGAAAAAAAGAATGGGAGTAGCTTTCTTATAATAATAAAAATAATCGATCTTACTAACAGCCCACATTCCCAAAACACCCATCCCAAAGAAAATCGCTTGATTTTTTACATATCGAAAAGAATCTTGATATTTATAATCTGCCCAAATGGAAGAAGCAGAATAAATCATCAAGAGACCAAAAATGGCTAACAAAAGAATACTCACTACTAATAGCCATTCTACTTTTTTATTCATATCCACACCCCAAATAATAAGGCAAGTAGACTAACAAAAAGACCTATTATCCAAAAGATTTTTACAACTTCTCTTTCCGGTAAATATCTTTCAAAGGTATGATGAATAGGGGTAATAGGAAAAAGTCTTTTTTTTGTAAATTTATAATAAACTCTTTGAATCACACAAGTCATCGTCTCTATTACAAAAACAGCTCCTATTAACACCAATAATAATTCATGACGTGTTAAAATAGCAATCATCCCTAGCGTAGCACCCAATGTCAAAGAGCCTGTATCTCCCATAAAAATCTTAGCAGGATTAGCGTTAAAGAAGAGAAATCCCAATAAAGCACCAATTAACGTAAAAATAAAGATAGATATTTCTTGATACCCTTCTAGCCAGCCCGTCATAGTCGTAATAATTCCCATTGTAAAAAAGGCAATGATAGAAAGGCCGGCAGCTAGACCATCTAATCCATCTGTAATGTTCACGGCATTACTACTACCAATCAGAACAAACAGTAAAAAGACTCCATAAAGCCAACCAATATCCATTTTAATTCCTAAGGTATGAATCCAAAGCAACGGTTCATTCCCTGCCCTTAGAAAGAAAGAGAATAGAAAAATGGCAAGACAAATCTGTAAAAACAATTTCATACTCTCAGATAAACCACGATTATCATTTCGATAAATAATTAAGGCATCATCTATAAATCCAATCAGAGCATAACCTATAAAAGTAAAAAGGACAATTAATAAATTGGAACTTACCGTTATTTTCTTCGTAACAATTAATAAAAAAAGAAAAAGTAAGGTAGGTAGAAGAAAAATAAGTCCTCCCATTGTAGGGACATCTTTTTTACTACTGTGTTTGTCTGCTAAATAAATGCTAAGTCTTTGATTGGCTTTTTTTTCATGAAGAAAAGGAAGTAGTAGAAAGCCTGTAATCAAAGAAAGAAAAAGGCCAATCATCATAGAAATGATACATTTAATAAACAGTAGCATAGAATCACCTACTAGAGTATATTCATGAAAAAGTGGAAAAGCACTGAAAAAAGAGCTTTAATCGCTCTTTTTCTTGTGCTCTTTTTTCTTTTTTTCAATGATTGGTTCCTCTTGATAGATAATTTTATCTTCTTCGATAACTTCCTCTTTCTTGGAAGAGGTTTTTGGACTATCGATAATCGTAACTGTATAGCGATGCGTATTCTGAAGGACCATGACGATTAAAAGTCCGATGATAAAAATAGCTAATAATACATAATCGAAAAAATCTTTTGTATCTTTTTCAAATAAACGATAATACAAATCTTCTAAAATGCCAATACTTTTTTGTTCCTCCACAACAATTTCAGAATCTGTTTCTTCCATTTCAACAGCCCCAACGTGAACAGGGCTTGTGGATACATTCAAACATAAAAATAAAACAGCAAATATAAAAATTACTTTCTTCATAACCAATACACTCCCCATACCTAAAGCTATTATACACAAATTAAGCAAGAAATTTCAATACTTTTTTTATTTTTCTAGGTCATATTCATCAAAAACATTTCCAATTACTTCTTCAATGATGTCTTCCAAAGTAATAATTCCAATCCACTGATGGTCTTTTACTACACTAGCAAGCGGTTCATATTTCTGATTTAAGAATAAAAAAGCATCATCAATAATCATATCTGCCGGAATAGAAAGGATGGGACGAAGCCAATTTTGAATATTAAACTCTTGTTCTTTCCGAAGAATAATATCTTTAATATTTAAAATACCAACAACTTCCCCATGCGATAAAACAGGAAACCGAGTATATTTTGTTTCACGAATGATTTGTAAAACGGTCTCTTTACTATCTTCTAGCCTTAAGAAAACAACCTCTTCTTTTTTCGTCATCACTTTCTCAACTGTTGTGTCATTAAAATCAAAAACACGAAGAAGTAATTTCTTTTCCAAAGACTCTAAATCAGATTCTACAATGCTACTTTTAATATCCTCTTCATGTTCTTTTTGTTTTTTAGGAATTCTAAACAATTTAAGAACAGCATTCGTAGAAGTCCCTAAGATCCAGATAAAAGGTTTAAAGAAGAAAATAATTCCATATACCCAATTCACCATTAGAAAAGCAATTTTATTCGAATACGAAAGTCCTATTTTCTTAGGAACTAATTCTCCAAAGACGAGTGTAAAATAAGAAAGGATAATCGTAATGACGACAATTAAAATATTGGTTAAGGTTTCTATCGATATCCAGTTAAGGGAAAGAGTGCTAGCGATTTCACTCGCAAAACTTTCCGCTGCAAAAGCACTTGCTAAGAATCCAGATAAGGTTATCACTACTTGAATAGCCGATAAAAACGTACTGGAATCATTCAATAAAGAGAGAACTCGCCTCGCTTTTTTATCCTTCTTTCGCAATTTTTTACTAAGTTCATATTTGTTAATGGATAAAAAAGCCATTTCTGTTGCTGAAAAAACACCATTCATAAGAATAAGAATTATCAATAAAAGGAGTTTAAAAATCATTTCATTTCCTACTTTCTATCAGTATTATATCACGTATAATATTGATTAGTAAATTGATGAAGTTGCAAGTCATTAATTTATTAGTATAATAATTTTACT
>CANQTT010000035.1 GCA_947626855.1 uncultured Bacilli bacterium | reverse complement strand
ATTTAAAAATCTCTCAAATCCTTATAAACAAAGGGCTTGGGAGATTTTGACTTTATAAAACTGATAAATTCAGGATTTTAAAAACTCATTCTAGTACTTTCCCTTTTGAAAAGATAAAAATTACATTTCTATACACAAAAAACCTATCCTACTTATCATTGTTCTTTTTCTAAAAATTCGATATAATAAAATTACAATAAGGAGAGGTTAGATTTATGAATAACGAAAAAAATAATACAATTACAGAACAGGAATTAGCGAGAAGTAATGATATTATTCAAAAATTAAATCAATATTATCAAGATAGAATTGTTGGTCAAAAAAATTTAGGAGTTGCCCTCTTAACTAGTCTTATGGCCGGTGGTCATATCCTTCTCGAATCTGTCCCTGGATTAGCGAAAACAACTGCCGCTAAAGTAATGACAGATGCTCTAGCTGGATCTTTTTCCAGAATTCAATGTACCCCTGATTTACTGCCAAGCGATATTATTGGTACGCAAATTTTTAATTATTCTAATAATACCTTTGAAACCAAGACAGGACCCGTATTTGCCAATTTTGTCCTACTAGACGAAATTAACCGTTCTAGTGCTAAAACGCAAAGTGCTATGTTAGAAGCGATGCAAGAAAGACAAGTAACAATTGGTGGAAAAATCTATCCATTACCAGAAGTTTTCATTGTCATTGCTACTCAAAACCCAATTGAGCAAGAAGGAACCTATGTCCTAGCCGAAGCTCAACTCGATCGCTTTTTATTAAAAGAAAAAGTACAATATCCAACCGTAGAAGAGGAAGTAGAAATCTTAAATCGACTTGAAAAAGACGTTTTTTCCAATACCGATTCTATTCTCAGAATAGAAGATATAACCTTCTTACAGGAAATGACTAAAAAAGTATATATCGATGATTCCATTAAAAGATATATTGCCAATATTGTTTTAGCTACTCGTTATCCACACAATTATATTCACTCATCCCTAGCTGATTACATTAACTTAGGAGCTAGTACTAGGGCCACCATTGCCTTTATGGAATGTTCTAAAGCAATCGCTCTTATGATGGGAAGGACTTATGTGACTCCCGATGATGTTAAATACTTGAGATATTCTGTCTTAAGACATCGTATTTCTCTAAACTTTTCAGCACTAGCTGACAATGTATCCGTAGAGCAAATTATTGATGCCATCGTAGGAGTGATTCCCACTCCATGAAGTTAAAATATATCAATCGCATCAAAGCAAATCTTTCCATTTATGCCAACAAAAAAACGAATAACCTTTTAGAGGGAACTTATAAATCTGTCTATAAAGGAAAAAGTATGAATTTTGAAAATCTTCGGGAATACGTCATTGGAGATGAAGTAAAAGATATCGATTGGAAAGCTTCTTCCCGAACAGGTTCTTTACTAGTTAAACAATATATTGCCGAAAAAAAACATAATATATTACTCGTGATGGATACTTCAAAAGAAATGGATGGAGATGCACAATCTTTAGAACCAAAAAAAGAAATCGCTCTTTATACAGCTGGCACAATTGGATACTTGGCCATAAAAAATGGAGATTATGTAGGAATGATTTTTTCCGATGAAAAAAAGATTCAGTATAAACCATTCAAATATGATTTATATAGCTTAGAAAGATATCTCACAGAATATGAAAGTGCTTCTTCCAATGGGCAGCAGTTAGAACAAACAATAGAATATCTATGTCGAAATATCAAAAGAAGAATGGTTATTTTCGTCATTACCGATTTAAAAGGAATTAATGACCTTTCCGATAAGATTCTTCGAGAAGTAACTACTTTGCACGATGTATTATTCATCAATGTTTCTGATGCCTCTATTAGTACTCCTAACTCTTTTGATTTGGAAAGTCAAAGCTATATTCCTCTTATTTTTCAAAATGACAAACAAATGGCATCTATCGAAAGAAAAATAAAGCATGATATTTATAAAAAAAATGTTCAAAGAACAAAAAAATATAAAATTGATATGACATCTATCGGCAATCAACACGAGATAAATCTAAAAATACTAGAACTATTAGAAAGGCACAAATATGCAAGTAACCGTTAATTTAAAGGATTTTTTTCACTATAGTTATCTGCCAATCCTTATCTTTTTTATACTGACTTTATTTCTTATCGGTTTATACTTTTTACTATTCCGAAAAAAGAAACCTAAAGTTATTAAAAAAGCTGAAGCTAAAAATATTCCTCTTATCAAAGAAAAATATCTATTGAAATTAGATCAACTAATTCTTCAGTTAAATCAGCAAAGAATTTCTAATCGTCATGCTTACCAATCATTAAGCAATATCATTCGAAATTTTGTCTATGAAATGATTAACATTCAAGTTCAAAACTACACTCTACAGGAAATAGAGAGATTACAAATCCCTATCTTAACAGAACTAGTAAGAGAATATTATGAACCAGAATTTTCCAAAATTTCTAGAGGAAATATCCTTTCTTCTATTGAAAAAACGAAGGAGGTAATTCGAAGATGGAACTAAGATACCCTTTGCTTTTTCTTCTAGGACTACTTCTTTTTCTATTCTTACTAATTCTTATGAAGAAAAAAAAGAAACCAAATCCGTCACAGATGGTAAAAGTTGCTAATACAAGTTTTTTAACTGAAAATCCTTATTTTCAACAGAAAATGAAAGTTTATCGAATCCTATTAAAAATTTTGAAAGGAACTTGTATTTTGTCAATTCTTTTAACTCTCTTTCTAGCCTCCAGACCTGCAAAAATTAGTACTGTTCACCCAGAAGAATACAATCGTGATATTATGCTTTGCATGGATGTATCCGGTTCTGTTTATGACCTAGATTATGAAATTACCGGTAGCTTAAAAGAATTAGTTTCCTCTTTAAAAGGAGAACGAATTGGAATTTCTATTTTTGATGCTTCCACCGTTACGGTTCTCCCTCTAACTGATGACTATGATTACGTTTCTGAAACACTTGGCAACTTACAACGGGGATTTGATTCCGATTTTGACATCAATTCTTCCAAGGAAGATTTATACTACATGTTCTATGCCTTTTTAGGAACCGAAGAAGGAAATGGAAGTTCTCTCATTGGAGATGGCCTAAGCTCTTGTACTTTCCAATTTTCAAATCTAGAAGAAGATAGAACAAGGATTATTATTTTATCAACAGACAATGCTCTTGCAGGAGATCCTTTAGTTACTCTAGAAGAAGCAGCTTATATTGCTAAAAAATATGGAGTCATCGTTTATGGTATTGAGACAGATAACATTTCAGAAAAGAACCATGAAGATCTTAAAAAGGCTGTGGAAATTACTGGTGGAAAGCTCTATGATTCAGCCGTTTTCTCAACCCGTAACATCGTCGATGATATCAATGAAACTAGTAAATCCCTATATAAAGGAACAATACAAACTGTTCAAACAGATATTCCGACGATTCCTTTTATTTTACTATTAGTATCTACAACGTTATTCATTATTATTCGAAGGAAGGTATTTGTATGATTTTAGACCCAATCATTCCTATATGGATTATGGCTATCATAAGTATTGGAACTCTCATTTTTCTATTTCGAAAAAATGGCATTCAAAAGAATCTTTCAGCCATTCTCCTCCTTTTCCTCCTATTTATTAGTAATCTCAGAATCAGAATAAAATCAGATAATTTAGTTCCTTCCAATAACAATTTAGACGTTTTATTTGTTATTGATAAGACAATTAGTATGAACGCCGAAGATGGGTATCAAAACAAAACAAGACTAGAAAATGCTAAAAGTACTTGCTATAAAATTATAGAAGAATTAAGTGGGGCTAGATTTTCTGTTATTACCTTTGCCAACACATCCTCTATTTTAACTCCTTTTGTAAAAGATGCTAGTCTTGCCAAAGATTCTATTGATACAATAAAGGTTATGGAAGAATTATATGCCCAAGGATCCTCTTTAAATACACCCATTGAAGTTACACAAAACGTATTAAAATCTGCTACTAAAAAAGAAGGAAGAAAAAGAATTATTTTCTTCATAAGCGACGGAGAAATTACTAATAAAAGCAAATTAGAATCCTTCGCTAGCTTACAACAGTATATAGATGGAGGAGCTGTTTTAGGCTATGGAACAGAGCAAGGTGGAAAAATGAAAGCATGGAACAGTTTCGAAGAAGGCGAAGAGTACTTAAAATATTATGATGAAAATTATCGTTATGTCGATGCGATTTCGGTAATAGATGAACAAAATCTATCACAAATTGCAAGCGATTTAAAAATACCTTATATTCATGTTGAAAGCGATTCTTCCGTCGATAAAACAATAGAGCAAATAAAAAAACAAGCAACCTCTAATTTATCGGAAGAAGAAAAAAAAGGATACGATGATATTTACTTTTTATTCATGATACCAATGGCAATTTTGCTTATTTTGGAATTTAAAAAAATATAGGAGGAACTATGAAAAAGGCTTTAAAAATTGTCATTATTATCGCAATAATTCTAACCATTAGATTTTCGATAGTTTATAGTTTAACAGAGATTACAATCCACAGAAAAAGTGATACTTTCCTCCCTGTTTTATATTTTCTTAACTTCAATCAGTCCTATATTGACTATTATAATCATGGAAATCTATTCTACCAAGAAGAACAATATCAAAATGCCATAGAAAAATATGAAATCGCGTTGACAAAACGCCCACCACAAAATCGTGTTTGTGATATACGAATTAATCTATCTTTATCCATTCTAGCAAATGCTAAAGATCATTTAACATTAGACATTTTAGAGGAAGCAAAAGAAAATTTATATAAAAATGACTGTGCTAGTAGAGATGAAAACAATGGAAAAAGTGAAGAGGCAGAACAACTAGAAGGAGAAATCAAAAAAATGGAAGAGGAATTGGCAAATTCTGGAGAAAATCCCGATCCAAATGATCCCGAAGATCCAAGCAATCCAGAAGATCCTGTTCCAAATACCAATGAAATCGAAAAAAAATTAAAAGAACAACAAAAGCAGAATAATAAATCTCGAAATGAATATTTTGAACAAATACAAAATTCTCAAAATTATAATTATTATGAAGGAAAAAATTGGTAATTTTTCAGGGAATAACATCCCTTTTTTTGTGCAAAAAAAAGGATGTTATCCTTAAAGCGTTTTCATCATTTTGTAACTTATTTCTTGTTTAGCATTTACAAAACTTCGTAAATAGTCTACGCCACCATCTGCTAAATAGACTTTACTTGCCATACTTTTTCGGTATTGTGAAATAATGGAATCAAAATTCGTATCTGTTAATTGCTTCAAAACAGGAATTACAATGTCTGGATATTCCATCAAAAGACACATAATATTATCATCAAAATCAGCAGTAGAATCCTCATCCAACGAAAATTGAGGATCCTCGTATGGAATGGCAGGAGTCCATAAAACACTAGAATCTGTATCAATATTTCCATCTTTATTAACAGAAAAAGAACTTTCACTGTCAATTAAACTCGCCATAGAAAGTGTTCCATCTTGAGAACATTCAAATAATAAATTTTTAGGATTTCTATCTAATTGATGCGTAAACCAATCAAGAACATACACGGTAATAATATCTTCAATCAAAGTTTGGCATTCTGGTATTTTTCTATTTTTTACCGTATCAAGTAAATTTTTTAAAGTATAAGAACCATATCTTCTCGCCATTTCTGGAAACAATTTATGTAATGTACTAACATCATAATAGGTGTAATCAGGCCTTTGAATGTTCGGAGATAATAGTCCTAATCTTGCACTTTTTCCAAATAAAACAGGTTCATAATCTGCTGTCGATTTAGAAAATAATCTAAATACTTCTTTTGAAAGCAATTCTCCAACAATTCTACAATCATTTCTACGCTTAAAATATTCAATTGTGTTACCAATGCGATACCAATTATTTTTTTCTTTTAAATGCTCCGGTTCAATTTGAACCTCTCTTAATACCTCTCTCTTGTCTAGTTTTGTTGCTCCACTGATTCTTCTAATATTGCTTTTTGCTATCTGTAAATTATATATCATAAAATCTCCCTCACTATACAAGCTTTAATAACTTATTTTTTTCATTTTCCTTCATTTCGATTATTCCCTTCAAATACGATAACGTATCCGTAGGCAGGCTAAAAGCATTTTCCCCACTCGTAAACGTATCCAAAATGGATCTATAATCTATACTAAAAATTCGCTTCAATGCATGAACTGTCATCTCTGGATAATCTATTAAAAGGCTCAGCATATTGGCATCTAATCCATCGATTTGATAAGGATTTTCACGAAAACCAATCTCTTCATATGGAATAGCAGGAAGCCAAATTCTCAACTTTTTCTCATCAAATCGTCCACCTGCACTCACACCAAAAGATTGCTCTTTGTCAAAGACATGGTCAACTTCTAGTTTTCCAGTTTTCTTACATTGTCTTAAATTTGTATTACGTGGATTACCATCTAATTGATGAGTAAACCAATCAAAAACATATCGATCAATGATTGATTGTTGCAATTCCTCATAATCATTCGGATAATGATACTCTACCGTTTGCAACAACTGTTTCATCGTAAAACAGTTATACCGTCTAGGAAATGATGAAAAAATTTGATGTAACTGGCAAAAATCATAATAGCGATATTTACGAATATCCTGAAAATTCTCACTCACTAATCCTATTTGCTCATCTAATTTAACTACACTATATTTAGCCGCTCTAAATCCCAAAGCTTCCGCATATGCCTCAGAAATGCATTCTGCAGCCACTCTTACATCTGATCTTGGTTTAAAAAAAGATACTTTACCATTCAAATAATACCATGTATCCTTTTCCCTTAGTAATTCTGGATCTATATCTACATAAGTCAAAACATTTGATTGATGTAATTTAAATGGTTTATCTATTTTAGCAATTTTTCTCATGTTAAAATGAATATTATATAGCATATGGTCCTTTTCCCCCCTCTTGTTCGCCAAAATATAATACCATAAATGGCAAAAAAGTCAATAAAAAAATACTATTTCAAATAATGCTAGTACTTATATTTTCATTTTTACAATTTGACAGAATTTCTACCATTATGCTTTAAAATTTGCATCTTTACATAGAGCAAAACACTTGGTTTAGGAAGAAAACTTAACATCTCTTAATATTTCTTTTTGTGTAAAAAAGGTAAAAAAATCAAAAATTAAACGTGAAGATGGTAGGTAACAGACTCTTTACATTTTCAAACAAAAGCATCATTCTTATGGGGATCCGCAATTCATTTTTATTAAATTTTATATCACTCTTAATGTTTACCAATTTATTTAAAAATCGGCTATTTTGTTATTATTTATGACAAAAAAGTCAATAATTTTCAGCCATTTTGCCATGACTATGAAAAAGAACCTAGGGTTCGTTTTTATATTAAAATCGAAATACTCGAATAAATACATCTCTGGTGTTCACGGCGAGATTTGAACTCGCGACCTTTGCCTTCGGAGGGCAACACTCTATCCAGCTGAGCTACGTGAACATCTAATATCAGTTTATCATATTTATTTCCTTTTTGAAATAAAAAAATAATTTAATATGAGAAACTTGCAGAATTAACAAAAGAGGACTATAATAGTTTCGCTATATGGAGGGGTAATATGCAAAATATAACTATTATTAAAGATTTCTTGAATAGCAGAGAAAATGATACCCCAATCATTGCGTCATTTGGATATGGATCAGGTGTATTTAAACAACGTGGATATAATTTAGATAAAAAAAACATGATAGACTTAATTTTAGTAGTCGAGAATGCTAAAAAATGGCATCACGAAAATAAAAAAAAACATCCAAATGATTATCAATTAAGTGCAAAAATATTATTAGGAAATATAAATTTCGAAAGAATTTTTTTTCTTACTGGAGTTACTTACCAAACCCATATTTCTTTTCAAGGACAGCTATTTAAGTATGGTATTATTAGTGAAAGTACCTTTATTAATCAAATGAATACATGGAGTAGCTTCTTTCTTCCAGGTAGATTTCAAAAACCAATTTGTCCAATTAAGTCAACTACCCAAATTAACGATAGTATCGCGAATAATCGTCTATTAGCATTGCTCGTCGCACTATATACTCTTCCTGAAGAACAAAAAACATTAGAAAAATTATTTTTACATATCTGTTCACTTTCCTACTTAGGAGATATCCGAATGTTATTTGTAGAAAATCCTAACAAAATTTCTAATATTGTTTCTGCAGAATTTTCATTATTTAGAAAAATATATGGAGTTCCAAATCCTTATTTTCAAATTCTTGCCAATAACGACATCTCTATTAACTATGAAAATGTTTACCGTGGATTACAAGAATACTTGCCTGAAAAAATTAAAAAAGCATTTAATAAAAAACAAGAAAATTTATTAAGAAAAATTGAAAGAATAAATCGAGTAGAAAGTATTACGCAACCCATAGTTGGATTGGCTACCGTAGGGCCAATCACTTCCTTAAAATACATTCATGAAAAAATGCTAAAAAAAGAAAAAAGATTTTAATAATTTAATAATATAAAATAGAATTTATGGAAATTATTTTTTTTCACCATCTAAAAATTTAAAAAAAGGCATAAAAGCTGTTGGAAGAGCATAATTAAGTTTTAATTCTTCAAGGCTAACCCACACATATTTATCTAAAGGATTATTTAATTCCACTATGTAACTTTTCATATTCCATTTCTTATGGGTAAAAATATGCACATTTTGAATGCCCTCTCGTACTTTTCCCAAGATATTCTCCTTTAATAACCATTTTTCAATTTTTTTCTTGCTGTAAAAACCTTCTTTATTGGGAAACTCCCACATATCCTTGAGAAGACCAGAATTTCTCTTATGCAAAGCAACTTTATTGTCATAGAGAAATAAAAATATGGTATAATTCTCCTCTAGTTTAGCTGGTTTTTCCACTTTTCTTGGAAAATTCATCTCCGTATGAGAAAGATGTGCTTTACAATAAGAGGCAAGAGGACAAATATCACATTTTGGCATTGCATTAGGAAGACAAATCGTTTCTCCCAATTCCATAATTCCTTCATTGAAATCTCCGGGGCAATCCGGTAATATTTTTTCTAATTCCTCTCCTATCTTATGTTTTGTCTTTAAATCAGAAACATCTATATCTTTACTATTAACTCTAGAATAAACTCTCATAACATTGCCATCCACGGCAACTTCTTTTTCTTGAAAACAAATAGAACTAATTGCACCAGCTGTATATTCTCCAATTCCAGGAAGATTTATTATTTCCCGATATTTCCCGGGAAATATTCCGTCATATTCTTCCATAATTTTAATAGCAGCCTTCTTTAAATTTCTTGCCCTATTATAATATCCTAAACCTTCCCAGAGTTTTAATAATTCGTCATCATTTACACAACTTAAATCATAAATCGTTGGAAGCCTTTTTATAAATCTCTGATAATATTCTTTAACAGCTTCTATTCTAGTTTGCTGAAGCATAATTTCTGAAATCCAAACATGATAAGGATCTTTATCCTTACGCCAAGGAAGGCATCTTTTATTTTGTGTATACCATACAATTAATGGCTGAACTATTTCTTTCATAACATCGCCTATACATATTATAGCATATATAATATCAATGGTAAATCAAGGAATTTTATTGATTTAAAATTATTCATAAATTACTATCATAAAAAGGATATTTAATATCTGTCGAATAATAATTCTATAGGTGATAATATGAATGATAATATAAACTCTTTAAAAAATAAATTTATGGAAGTTAAAAAAATGGGTTGGATAGAAAGTAAAAGAGCTGGCTCTACAGGAATTGGATACACTTTTGAAACAATAATTGGCAAGCCAGAAGAAAATTTTGAGCTTCCTGACTATAAAAACATTGAGATAAAAACAAAAAATTATTTTAGTAGAGGAAAAATTAAACTATTTTGTGCAACCCCAGATGGGGATAATCTTTTTGCCATCCAAAAGTTACTTGAAAAATGCGGATATCCAGACAGAGAACTATCGGATCAAAAAGTATTTAAAGGAACAGTAAAAAGTGGAAAATTTTCATCTATAGGAACTCACTATCTTTTTCAATTAAAAGTAGATCGAATTAATAAAAAAATAAGGTTAATTATTATTAATCGTAATTACGAAATAGAAAGCAATGAAATATCTTGGTCTTTCGATTTACTAGAAGAAAAAGTCGCTAGGAAAATTCAATATCTTGCAATCATTAATGCATATCAGAAAAAAGAAAATAGTAAAGTTTTTTATAAATATGATAATATTCATTTCTATCAACTAAAAAGTATTAATTCTTTTATCGAATTAATTGAAAAGGGCACGATACAAGTTAATTTCAACATAGGAGTTTTTAAACAAGGTCCACGAACTGGGCAAATACATGATCATGGGACAGAATTTCAAATTTATGAAAAAGATTTGCAGCAACTATATTCCTTAATTAGATAAAATTCTATTAGTGTGCTATGGGGCGGGAAATGGCTCTACAAAAAATTTATATTTTGAAGCCAAGGGGTTGCCTAAGTACACAAAAAAAGCTTATACAAAGCTTTCGATAACTAAATGGTCGGGAAAACAGGATTTGAACCTGCAACCCCTTGGTCCCAAACCAAGTGCTCTACCAAATTGAGCCATTTCCCGAAATAACGAATGGTGCGCCCAAGAGGAGTTGAACCCCTAACCTTTTGATCCGTAGTCAAACGCTCTATCCAATTGAGCTATGAGCGCAATTTCAATCTAACTCAAATACGTGTTTAATTATAACACGTTTATTTTTAAATTTCAAGTATTTTAAGAAAAATTTAATTGTAGAATAACATAAACCTGCTACTTTTCCACAAAAAACGTAGATATCCAAAAGAATATCTACGTTTTTATTATGGAAAAAATTAAAACTCGTTATTGATAAAAATAGTATAAGAACTCTAATTTATTTTTATTCTCCAATTCTGAATGTCCGTTTAAAATGGGAAAAATCAAGGCCTTCTGGTAATTCATAAGTACGTCCTACATATTTCATAGTAGAAAGAATTGAACCAATTGGCTTTAAATTATCATCTGTATACACACCATCTTGATTTTCTAACAAAATAGAAAAAATTTGCGTTCCATTAGCTTTCGCATAGGCTACTAAAACATTTTTTGAACCCATCATAACTTCTGTGGTAACAAAGGATGTGGCACCTATTTCTCTTTCAACTGGTTCAGTTGCTTCGTAACCCATTTCTCTAAAATAATCGACTAACTGTGACTTATTACTTACAAAAGTATTATAAGTACCCGTACCAAGACTCATAACCGCTGACCAAGTCTTTTCAGCATCCCCTATATAAAAATCACCATTATAAATTTCCGCGTACATCTCCGTTGGAACATATAAATTAAATCCTTCATAATGATACTCTTTTACCTTTTCCACAAATTCGTTTTCTAATTTATTATTAGCTGAAAACATGTTGTACATGAAAAAAATCATAACGCCAAGGGCTGCCACTGAAACAATCAATACCAAAATTAAAATCAATTTATTGCCCTTGGAAGACTTTTCTTTTCGTATTTTCTTATCTTCTTTTGAATTTTGCAAAGATCCTAAATCACCATCAGATGGTTTCAAATCATCATTAATTAGCAGTGGGGATGGAGCTACTTCTGGCATTGTTGGAGCTACTGAAACCGGAGACGGAGCAACCTCTGGCATTGCTGGTGCTATTGAAACCGGAGATGGGGCTACTTCTGGCATTGCTGGTGCTATTGAAACCGGAGATGGGGCTACTTCTGGCATTGTTGGAGCTACTGAAACCGGAGACGGAGCAACCTCTGGCATTGCTGGTGCTACTGATACTGTGGATGGGGCTACTTCTGGCATTGCTGGTGCTATTGAAACCGGAGATGGAGCTGCTGCTGGCATTGCTGGTGCTATTGAAACCGGAGTTTGAGCCATCTCTGGCATTGCTGGTGCTACTGAAACTGGAGATGAAGATACTTCTGGCATTGTTGGTGCTACTGAAACCGGAGATGGGGCTACTTCTGGCATTGTTGGAGCTATCGAAAACGGAGTTTGAGCCATCTCTGGCATTCCCGAAGAAAAAGCCACAGAGGATGGATTCATGTTGACCCCATTTACAACGGTTGGAGGAACATTTAAACCAAAATTATTATTATCTACACCTGGAACATTAGGACTTACTTGAAGTGGTTCCCCACAAACCCTGCACACAGTTTCCCCTGGAATCAAAGGATTTCCACATTTTAAACAATAATTCATGTTTAATTCCTCCTATCATATTTCTTATACTATAATAACATATTTTTTATAGATTTACAAAAAAATATGCACATAATTGTGCATATTTATTCACTAAATTTTTCAAACTGTGAATTATACAATTCAGCATAAAAACCATTCTCTGAAAGAAGAGATTCATGTGTTCCCTGCTCCACAATGTTCCCTTCTTTCATAACTAAAATCAAATCAGCATTTTTTATCGTTGAAAGACGATGAGCAATAATGAAAGATGTTCTGCCAACTGTTAATTTATCCATTGCTTTTTGAACTAATTCCTCTGTTCTTGTATCAACATTTGATGTAGCCTCATCCAAAATCAAGAAGGGTGCATTTTCTAACATTCCACGAGCAATCGTAATCAACTGTTTCTGACCTTGACTGACCGAATCATTATCACTTAATACTGCATCTAACCCTCCAGGAAGTGTCTTTATAAAATGATCAACTCCTACAGTTTTACATGCATTCATAATTTCTTCATCTGTTACACCTTCTTTATTAAATTTTAAATTTTCTCGAACACTTCCCTCAAAAAGCCAAGTATCCTGAAGTACCATAACAAATAAATTATGAATATTTTCACGAGTTAATTTTTTAGTAGAAACACCATCTATTAAAATGTCACCATGATCAATTTCATAAAATTTCATCAATAAATTAACCATGGTAGTCTTACCAGCACCAGTTGGGCCAACTATAGCTATTTTTTCTCCTGGTTTAACAGTAGCATTGAAATCTTTAATAATAGGTCTTTTTCCATCATAACTAAATTTAACATGTTTAAATTCAATTTTTCCTTTTACCTTCTCTTGAGGTAAATAGGTAGAAAAATTACTTTCATCAGCCATTTGTTTTTCATCTAAAATTTCAAATACACGTTCTGATGCAGCAGCTGTTGCCTGTAAAAACGTTAAAGCCTGGGCAATTTGAGAAAGTGGATTTGTAAATAGCCTTACATAAATCATAAAGGCTACAATAACACCAAAAGAAATGATATCATTCATGGTTAAAATAGCACCTGCTATACAAACAGCAACATATCCAAAGTTTCCAATAAATCCCATAATAGGTTGCATTAAACCAGATAAAAATTGACTTTTGCGATTACAATCAAACAATTTTTCATTTAAAGAATCAAACTCTTCAAATGCTTTTTGCTCTCCATTATAAGCTTTCACTACATTATGTCCAGAATAAATCTCTTCAATATGCCCATTTAAATTTCCAAGCTCAACTTGTCTTTGATTAAAATATTTTTGAGATTTTCCAAGAATAAGTCCCATTAAAACGAATCCCACAATACTAGCAATAATAGCTGTCAAAGCCATAATCCAATTGGTTACAAACATCATTATAACCGAACCAACAAAGAGAGTGATACTGGTTACTAATACTGACAAACTTTGATTTAAATGTTGTGCGATAGTATCAACGTCATTAGTAATTCTCGATAAAACATCCCCTGCTTCATGGGCATCAAAATAACTTAATGGCAATGTATTAATTTTAGTGCTTATACGAGTTCTTAAATTTTTAGCAAATTTGTTAGAAATACTACTAAGAGTAAAAGATTGAATATAACTAAATATAGAACTGACAATATAAAAAATAGCTAGTAATATGGCAATAGAAATAATTTTTTCCATATCCATAACAGGTTTTATTTTCTCATAAATAACAGTGGGAAGTGCATCTATCTTAACAAGTGTCTCTTCATCGGTACCATTAGAACTCTGCAAGAAAGCTTGAAATAAAGCTTTATCTTCCATGGAAATATTCTCATCACTCATAATTTCTGCAATAGTTTCTTTATTCATGTTAGGGATTAATCCATCATTAATTTCATTGGTAAGATCGGACAATTTATTAGGAGATATTAAGGCTAAAATGGCACTAATCATTGCTAAAGTCAATGCAAATAGCAAAGCTATTCGCCATGGTCTCAGATTTTTCAATAATCGTAACATAGAGCCTTTAAAATCTTTTGATTTTTCATATGTTCTTCTCATTCTAGGCATTTTCTAATTCCTCCTTTGAAAGTTGTGAGAGGGCAATTTCCTTATAAATATCACAAGTTTTAAGGAGCTCTTTGTGGGTACCAATACCAACGCACTCACCTTTATCCAAAACAACAATTTTATCAGCATTTAAAATAGTCCCAATTCGTTGTGCAACAATTAGACTCGTAGCTTCCTTGGTATAATTTTTTAAAGCCTTTCGTAAGGTTGAATCTGTTTTATAATCCAAAGCACTAAAAGAGTCATCAAAAATATAGATTTCCGGATCTCTTGCAATCGCCCTAGCAATAGCAAGTCTTTGTTTTTGTCCGCCAGAAACATTAGTTCCACCACGAGCAATATGACTATCATAGCTTTCAGACATTTTAACGACAAAATCAGTTCCTTGGGCTACTTCTATTGCTTCTTTAATTTTATCCTCTGTAATGGTTTCCTTACCATTTTCTCCATAAGCTACATTTTCTTTTACAGTTCCAGTAAACATAAACGCCTTTTGAGGAACATATCCCAATTTATTATGTAGAGCTTCTTGCGTATATTCTTTTACATTAACACCATCCACAAGTACTTCTCCGTCTGTGACATCATAAAATCTAGGAACGAGATTAATCAAAGTGGATTTGCCACTACCAGTTGAACCAATAAAAGCGATAGTTTCTCCTTTATTTACCTTAAAAGAAATATTTTTTAATAAATACTCATCAGCATCTGGATATTTAAAAGATACATTCTTAAATTCCACGGTACCTTCCATACCCTCGATACCGTCTTTAACAGTACCATCTATAACATGTGCATTTGAATCTAATACTTCATTAATTCTGGCTGCTGATACTTGAGCCCTAGGCCATATCATAAAAATCATGGCAAGCATTAAGAAAGACATAATTACTTGCATTGCATAACTAGAAAAGACAACCATATTTCCAAATAATGTGATCTTTTCAACCATATTAGCTTTCATAATTAGGTTTGCACCAATAAAATATATTCCTAAAGTTAAGAAATGCATAACTAAATTCATAATTGGATTTAGAATAGCAAAACATCTTTGATTAAATAACTGTGTTCTTGTCAACTTATTATTTACTTCTTCAAAACGATTTTCTTGGTATTCCTCGGCATTAAAAGCTCTAATTACTCGAATTCCTGTTAAATTTTCACGTGTTACGCCGTTAATTCTATCAATTAATTTTTGAACAATTTTAAATCTAGGTAAAACAATTAACATAAGACCAAACACGGTTGTTAATAATATAACTACGCCTGCTCCAGTAAGGGCACTCCACTCCATACTTTTATTAACAATCTTAGAAATGGCCCAAATCGCCATAATTGGTGCTTTCATTAGCATCTGAAGTCCCATACCAATTAGCATTTCTACTTGTGTAACATCATTAGTGGTTCTTGTAACTAAACTACTTGTTGAAAACTTTTTAATTTCCTCCATTCCAAACTCTTCAACTTTCTCAAAAATATCCCGTCTAAGAGTTCTAGAAAAAGAAGAACTAATCAAGGATGCAAAATAGCCAACAATGATAGCAGATAACAAACTGCCAAAAGCACAAAGCATCATATAGCCACCTTGTATCAAAATATCTTTTATAGCACCACCAGTTTGAACTAATCTAGTAACAGTACTCATGTAATCAGGAAGTTTTAAATCTAACCAAACCTGAAATACAATTAATAAAAAGCATAAAAAGGCATAAAATAGCTCTTTTTTACCTAACTTTTTAAATAATTTAAACATCACATATAACCTTCTTTCTCAATATTGAAAACCATTTTTTCAATTACTTGCATAAAAACGTGTAAATCGGATTCCGGTATTTCTTTTGTAAGAGAAAAAATCATATCTTTCCCTCTTTGGCGAACATAAGAAATAACTTTTTCAGATTTTTTACTGAGTGAAATGTGTTGGTATCTTCGATCATCTTTTTCCGTTTCAATAGATACTAGCCCCTTCTTTACAAGAGATGCCAATGCCTTTGAAACATATGCTTTAGATAATCCCCTATTATTCACAATATCACACGCACGATTGCAAGATGCATGATTTTCTAAAAATAGTAAAATATCTACTTCTTGTTTTGTAAGGCCTGTTGCTTTTGCACATTCTTTTAAAGTCCTATTATAATGTTCTCTTCCCTTTTTAACAATATAAAGTAATTTAGCAATACTTTCACCATTCATAGAATCCTACACCTACTTTTCAATAGTTTCCACAGAAACTATCGCACATCACTCATTATACTATTATAAAGTTAAAAGTCAATCCTTTCGCACTAATTAAATGTATGCAAAAAAGAGAATTTTTTGTCTCCTAAAAAGTGCTCTGAAAAAAATAAAAAGTGAACATTCGTCCACTTTGAATGGTTGTATTATAAATAGTGTTGGTGAGAAAAATCACTGACACTATTTTATTTCATAAAAAGACATAAGTTTGATAC
>CANQTT010000034.1 GCA_947626855.1 uncultured Bacilli bacterium | reverse complement strand
GATGACCTTCATCATCCTCTATAATTAGATTCATTTATCAAATTTATTGTCTACCAACACTATTTGACAAAGAACCCCTTTTTTACTTCTCATCAATGTCAAAATGGTCTAAGAAATCATCAATGGTCATAATTCGTTCATCCACGCTACGAAGAGATACTTCTTCTATTTCTTCTTCCTCTTTTTCTTCTTTCAAACTAGAGACGAGATAAACATCATCTATTTTCTGTTTGGTAATAGAACTACCAGTCGAATATCTATCTAAAATAGGAAGCTCCGTAACCTTAAACTCTGTCAAGTCTGTTTGTGTTTTTAAACCAATCTGAGTATGGCCTTGAATGACAAAAGATTTGATAATATAGTATGGATTTGTCTTAACATCTCGAATGACAAGAACCCCTTTTCTTGCCCTACTTGTCTTTTCAAATTCAGACAAACGAACTCTTTTACCAGTTCCTTTACTCGTCATGACAACTAAAAATTCAGCTTCATCAAATTGAGAAAAACCAACGACAAAGTCATTTTTCAAAGAAATAGCTTTTACACCACTACTTCTCACTCCGGTAATTGGAACTTCTTTTGTTTCATACCATAAACCATATCCATTATGGGTGGTAAGGAAAATATTCTTTGCATTAGAAAGAACAACATCTACTACCCGATCATTTTCTTTCAATTTCATCGCTACTATTGGTTTGGTATAACGTTGTACTTTCATATCGGAAAGAAGAGTTCTCTTGATCATACCATCTCTTGATACAAAAGTAAGAGCTTGTCTATCTGTAAACTTTTTCACAGCAACACTAGCTACAATATTTTCCCCCGAACTGATTTGAATGATATTACTAATATGTTTGCCCATTTCTTTCCAACGTAAATCAGGTAACTCATGAACTGGAACATATAGATAATTTCCCAAATCTGTGAATAACAATAAGGTATCTAAGGTATTCATTTCATATAATCCAAGGACATAATCCCCTTCTTTTAACATGGTCTGTTCTTCGGTAGAACCATAGCTTCTAAGGGAAACTCTCTTAACATATCCATCTTTGGTAACTACTACGATACAATCTTCCTTCGTAATCATAGAAGTAGCATCTACTTTGAATTCTTGAACTTCTTCTTGAATCTCTGTTTTTCGAGGAGTACCATATTCATTTTTAATCTTACGAAGTTCCTCTTTCATGACAGACTTCAATTTATTTTCATCGGCTAAAATGGCTTCTAATCCGCGAATAATTACTAGTAAGTTATTATATTCTTCTTTTAGAACATCGACATCGGTATTCGTAAGACGATATAATTGTAAATTTACGATAGCTTCCGCCTGTTTGTCCGTAAATTCATATTCTTTCACCAAATTCTCAATAGCATCTGTTTTATTTTTACTAGAACGGATCGTCTGGATGACCTCATCTAAAATATCAATGGCCTTAATAAGTCCTTCCACGATATGCATTCTCGCTTTAGCGTGTTCTAGATCAAACTCTGTTCTTCTCGTAATGACTTCTTTTTGATGTTTGATATAAGCATCTAAAATCTCAGCAATGCCAACAACCATTGGTCTACGATTAACGATAGCAACCATATTATAATTGTAGTTAATACGAAGTTCCGTGTTTTTAAAAAGATAACTTAAAATATTAGAGACATTCGCATCTTTTTTTAAATCAATTACAATTCGAACAGATTCCTGACGATCGGATTCATCACGGATCTCTTGCATCCCCTCAATTTTTTTATCATAAATAAAATCAGAAATCTTTTTGACTAATAAAGCTTTATTGACCTCGAAAGGAATTTCATGAAAAATAATCTGTCGTTTGGTTTTATCCTCTACGATTTCATATTTAGCACGAACAACAATCTTTCCCCGCCCTGTGCGAAGGGCCTCTTCAATTTCTTTTTTTCCTTCTACGACAGCTCCCGTTGGAAAATCTGGCCCCTTAATAATCTCTAAAAGGGTTTCTAGGTGACAGTTTGGACTATCAATTCTTTTAATCGTAGCATCAATAACTTCACTTAAATTATGAGGGGGAATTTCCGTTGCATAACCAGCACTAATTCCCTTAGAGCCATTTACCAATAAATTGGGATATTTAGCTGGTAATACGATTGGCTCATATAAAGTATCATCAAAGTTAGGAGCCCATTCAATTGTATTTTTATCAATATCTTTTAATAATTCACCACTAATTTTAGAAAGACGTGCCTCTGTATAACGCATAGCAGCAGGCCCATCTCCATCCATGGAACCATTATTTCCATGCATATCGATATAACACTCATTTTGCTTCCACCATTGACTCATATGAACCATAGCTTCATAAATAGAAGAATCGCCATGAGGATGGTAATGACCCATTACATTTCCAACAGCAGTCGCTGATTTCTTATGAGCCTTATCATACGTATTTTTATCTCGAAACATAGCATATAAAATACGTCTTTGAACAGGTTTCAAACCATCACGAACATCAGGAATTGCACGATTTTGAATGATATCTTTCGCATACTGTCCGAACCGTTCTCCCATAATATCTTCTAACGTATAATGATAAATTTTTCCTAAAATGGTTTCTTGTTCTTCTTGCTTTTTTCTCATACGTCACCTCTAATTAATTTTATAATTATCCTCAAGTGAGAATTCTACATTTTCTTCTATCCAATCTTTACGAGGAGCAACTTTATCCCCCATCAAAACAGATACTCTTTTTTCTGCTAAAGCAGCATCTTGAATACTAACCTTAATTAAGCTTCTAGTTTTTGGATCCATTGTCGTTTCCCATAATTGCGTAGCATCCATTTCTCCTAAACCTTTATATCGTTGTGTCTTAGTAGGACGACCTTTATATTTCTCTAAAAGAGCCTTTCTGTCTTCCTCAGTCCAAGCATACTCCCCTTCTTTACCACATTCAATTTTATAAAGAGGAGGCATCGCAATGTATAGATGTCCTTCTTCAATTAAAGGCTTCATATAGCGATAAAAGAACGTAAGAAGAAGAATTTGGATATGAGACCCATCGACATCGGCATCGGTCATGATAATAACTTTATCATAATTACTGTCTTGAACATCAAAGCTACTACCTACTCCTGCTCCAATCGCATGGATCATTGTATTGATCTCTTCATTTTTATAAGCTTCGTCCAAAGAAGCTTTTTCCGTATTTAAAACTTTTCCTCGAAGAGGTAAAATGGCCTGATATTTTCTATCTCTTCCGGTTTTAGCAGATCCTCCTGCAGAATCTCCCTCCACTAAAAATAATTCATTAATAGCTGGATTTTTAGATTGAGCAGGAGTAAGTTTTCCACTTAATACTCGCTCTTTCTTTTGCTTATCCTTTCCATTTCTAGCTTCATCTCTCGCTTTTCTTGCTGCTTCACGAGCTACCTTACTCTTTAACATTTTATTCAAAATATTCGTAGCTGCTTCTTTATTTTCCTCTAGGAAGTATTCTAATTTCTCTGCCGTAATCGCCTCTACAGCTGTTCTAGCAACCGGTGTTCCTAACTTAGATTTTGTCTGTCCTTCAAATTGAAGAAGATTCTCTGGAATTTTCAAACTGATAACCGCTGTTAGACCTTCTCTTGTATCTGGGCCTTCTAGATTTTTATCCTTTGCTTTTAAGAAGCCATTTTGTCTGGCATAATCATTAAAGACTTTGGTAAGTGCTGTCTTGAATCCTACTTCATGAGAACCTCCATCTGTTGTCTTTACATTATTTACAAAGGAAATAATACTTTCTGAATACGTTGTATTGTACTGAAAAGCAATCGCAATTTCAATTTTATTCTTAATTCCATTAAAGACTACAATGTTGTGAAGGCAATCTTTATCTTCATTCATATATTCAATGAATGCTTTTAGACCTTCTTCGTAATGAAAAGTTTCCTGCTTATGATCTTCTTCATCAATGACTTCAATGGTAATTCCTTGTAATAAGAAAGCACTTTCCTGCATTCTTTCACAAATCGTTGTAAAAGAAAACATCGTCGTTTGAAAAATCTCTGAATCAGGCATGAATTGGACTTTGGTTCCTGTTTTAGATGTCTTATCTAAACGAGTTAATTTCTGATCTACTTTTCCCCCATCTTTAAAAGAGATAAAGTATTCATAGCCATCCTTTTTAATAGTAACCTTCATCCATTTCGATAAAGCATTTACGACAGAAGCACCAACGCCATGAAGTCCCCCTGAAACACTATAACCACTAGATTCAAATTTTCCTCCAGCGTGTAAAATGGTGTAAATAACTTCTGGAGTATCCATTCCATTGGCATGTTTTCCAACAGGGATTCCCCTACCTTCATCTTCTACACTAACACTGTGATCAGCGTGTAAAATAATGCGAATTTTATTTCCATAGCCATTAATAGCTTCATCGATAGAGTTATCTACAATTTCCCATACTAAATGATGGAGACCTTTCTTGTCCGTAGATCCTATATACATACCAGGTCGTTTCCGAACTGCTTCTAATCCTTCTAATATTTTGATTGAGCTTTCATCATATTTCGCCATGTTATCACCTTACACCATTATAACAGATTTTTCTTTTATTTCCAAACGAAAATCTAAAAAAGTAAGTCCTCCTTAACAGATTTTAAGAAAAATATTTCAAGTTTTCACAGAAAAAATCCTTATAGAATCTTTTTTAAATTCTATAAGGATTTTTTATAAAAGATTATTTATAAGTTGGGCCAGAATAAGTATTTGCCTTTAAAGATTTCACTTCTAATCCCTGTTTCGCGGCAATTGCTTGAATGGCTGCAATTTGTTCTGGGGTTGCCTGTTCTTTATAAAAGCAATAAAGAGGTTTTAACTTGTGGTAACGATTATCAACCACAACTTCCGCAAATGCTTGTCTATCTAAAACTTTTTTTTCAACATATTGAGGTGGAAATAGTCTAGAGTGACGAGAATCCATATAAAATAAACCAGTACCATCGTATTGTCGATCTTCTGGGAATCCTTCTTCAATAAATTGTTTTTTCGTAATAGTCCAACTTTCTAAGTCTGCAGTCCCGACAGTAAATAAACTAGTTATATCCATAGGATAAGCATACCCAGTATTAGCATAGTCAGAAAGAAATTGGGCATTATCCGAATAAAAACTAACGCAAATTTTGTCCATTTGATCAGATTCTACAATTTTATTCGTCAACTCATGAATGAAAACCCCGTTATTAGCAGCAGCATAAGCTTGCCATACCTTACTAGAAACTCCTATTAACTGATTTTCACACTCTAACACTTTTCCATAGTTATCTCTTAAAAGATCATACTGCTCTTTGGTTAAATTCTTCATAAAAGAAACTTGCATAGATTGATAGTAAACTTCAGCCTTAGCAATTACTGTACTGATGAATTCCTGATCCTCTAAAGCAGCATAAACCCTTAACATCTCCATTGCCTCTAAAATAAATCTAGAATGAGACATTAAATAATCCGGTATGCCGTAGTAATTTTGAAAAGTTGCATTTTCCAATTTTTCCTTCTGTTCCTTTGCAAAAGGTTCTAAAACTTTCACCATATCTTGTAAACTCATGTGCAAATCAAGGCAATAATAGTCTAATAAATCGCTTGCACCAGTCATTCCCTCCAAATAGGGATATATAGAATAACTTCCATCAGGATTCTGCATTACTCTTTGAAGAGAACTCACAAAGCCAAGTAATTCTCTAGCCTTATTTTGTTCATTCTTAAAATCAGGAGAATTGGTTGGATTAGAAGCCATCAAAATGCCCCACATAGTATTTTTGTCAATCGGTTTGTCTAAGTTATCCGTTGTAATTTTTTGTAAAGCACTTTGATATTGCTCATGAAATGGACTTTTTGGTGAATCCATTTTCTGAATATAATGATAAAGATCCGAATTTGTATAAACCCGTTTTTCCATTGGCTCAACTCCTTTTTTAAAGCATCTTATCCTTAATTTTTTTATTTTATATAGTTTTTTAAGAAGAATTATCTATAAGTTGAATAAGAAAAGGTATTTGGTCTTAAAGGTTTTACTTTCAAACCTTGCTTAGTAGCAATAGTTTGGATGGCTTCTATTTCTTCTGGTGTTGCCTGCTCTGTATAAAAGCAATAAAGTGGCTTTACCTTTTGCTTGCGATTATTAATTACGCCCTCTGCAAATGCTTGCCTCATTAAAATTTGATATTCAATATATTGGGGTGGAAATAATTTCGTGTGATGGGGATATTCATAATACATCAAAGTATCATCAAACTGCACTCTTTCCGGAAAACCGCATTCGAAAAATTCTTCTTTCGTGATAGTCCAACTTCCAACATCCGTTTCACACATCGTGAATAGACTATCTATATCCATCGAATAAGCATATCCTGTATGACCACAATAGTTCGTAAGAATACCGGCATTGTCAGAATAAAAGCTAACACAGATTTTTGACATCTGATCAGATTCCACAATCCCATTCGTCAATTGGTGAAGAAAAACACCCTGATAAGCAGAAGCATAATCTTTCCATACTTTATTGGAAACTCCCATTAGCTGATTTTCACACTCTAACACTTTTACGTAGTTACTCCTCAAAAGATCATACTGTTCTTTGGTTACTCTTAATCCACGACTTAGTTCTTCCAAAGATTTAAAAGCATCTTGATTACCCTCTACTCCGATTGTCGCTAACATCGATTGAAAGAAAGAAGCGGTATTAGCAATAGCCGCACTGACTAAGTTTCTATCCTCTGGAGCAGCATAATCCATTAACATATACATTGCTTCTAAAATAGCATTTGTCCGTAAAATTAAATACTTGGGGGTACCATAATAATTTTGAATGGTTGCCTTTTTCAGTTCTTCTTTCTTCTCCTTGATGGATGGTTCTAAAAAGTCAATAACATCTTGTACACTCATGTGCCTATCAAAGAAATAATATTTCAGCAACTCATCGCTAGTATCTATCTCCTTTAGTTCCGGATAGACGAAATAACTTCCATCTGGATTTTGTCTGACTCTTTGAAAAGCACTCTCAAATCGAAGTAAGCTAGAAAACTTCACCAATTGCTCCGTTATGGCCGAATTCTCTCTTGAAGGAGAAATGCTTATCAATTCCATAGCCGTAAACTCACCAATTGGGTTTTCTAAACTATCACCTTGAATGCCTCTTAAAACATTTTGATATTGTTCATGAAATGGGCTTTCTGGAGAATCCATCCTTTGAATATAATGATAAACATCTAAATTTGTATAAATTCGTCTTTCCATCCTATCAACTTCCTTTATCTTATAAAAATATTATACCGAATTTTTCTAGCCTTGAATAGGTTTTTCATCTTTTAGGAATAAAAATTCTATAAAATCTTTTTAAGAGTTCATAGGATTTTCTTTTAAGAATTATTTATGAGTTTGATAAATGCAAGTATTGGTTTTTATAGGTTTCACTTCTAACCCTTGTTTAGCAGCTATTTCTTGAATGGCTTCTATTTGCTCTGGAGTTGCCTGTTCTGTATAAAAGCAATAAAGCGGTTTTACCTTTTGATTACTATTATCAATGATGCCTTCTGCAAATGCTTGCCTCATTAAAATTTGATATTCAATATATTGGGGTGGAAATAATTTAGTATGATGGGGATACTCATAAAATATACGAGTATCATCGTATTGCCACCTTTCTGGAAATCCTCTTTCGACAAAATCTTCTTTCGTGATAGCCCAGCTTCCAACGTCCATTTCACACATCGTGAATAGACTATCTATATCCATAGGATAAGCATACCCAGTGTTAGCATAACTTGTAAGAATATCGGCATTATCCGAATAAAAATTAACACATATTTTTCCCATTTTATCAGATTCCACAATTCCACGTGTCAACTGATGCATAAAAACACCTTGATGGGCAGTAGCATAATCTTGCCATACTTTATGGGATACTCCCTCCAACTGTTTTTCACATTCTAACACTTTTTCATAATTACTTCTTAAAAAATCATACTGTTCTTTGGTTATTTTTAGTTGATAGTCGAAAACATTCAAAAGCTCATAAGTTTCTTTTTTATCCTCTAATCCCACTGTATCTAACATAGAATGAAGGAACATCTCTAGATTGACAATTTCCATACTGACTAATTCTTTATCCTCTATAGCAGCATAATCCCTTAACATGTACATTGCCTCTAAAATAGCATTTGTCCGTAATATTAAATACTTAGGATCCCCATAATAATCTTGAAATTCCGCATTTTTCAACTTTTCTTTTGTTTCCGTTATCGATGATTCTAAGTGATCAATAACATCTTGTATACTCATATGTAAATCAAACAAATAATATTTTAATAAATCCTCTTTACTATCCGTTTCTATTAACTCTGGATAGACAGAATAACTTCCATCAGGATTTTGCATTACTCTTTGAAAAGCACTCTCAAACATAACTAATCCATGAAATTCATTGAATTGTTTCGTTAAATCCGAGTTTCCTAGTGAAGTTGGAACAGCGAATAATTCCAAAATGGTAAATTTACTAATGGGTTTCTCTAAACCTTCCCCTTGAATTTCTTCCAAAACGAATTGGTATTGTTTGTGAAGAGGATTCTCTAAAGAGTCATTTTCTTGAATATAATTGTAGACATCTAAATTTGTATAAATTCGTTTTTCCCTTGATTTAACTGAATTTTCTGGATTTTCTACCGACGTTTCCTTTCTATTAGTATCAGAAGTCCTTAATGTTAAAAAAGGGTTCTTTACTGCTGCAGTCCATTTTTTTAGAGCATCTATTGCCTTCCTATTAATTTGTTGCATTTTCATATTTCATTCGTCCTTTCCTATCTTGATCCTTTTCCTACTTTACAAGAATATTATACCGAATTTCTCTAATCTTGAATAGCTCTTAAAAAATTTTTAATAAAAAAAGGCTTTCCTTTTTGCCTTTTCTATCAATTTTTTTTGCTTAAATCTTTCAATTCAACTAATAAATTCAAAGCCTGCATTGGGCTGACCTCTAATGGATCTATTTCAGCCAAACGATTTCGAAGTTCATCTTCTTTTTGCATTAATTCCTCTAGCGGAAGACTTTCTTGTACTTTGATATCTCTTTTCTTTTCTTTACTCTCATAGATTTGTAAAATCTTATTGGCTCTTTCAATCAAAGTGTTTGGTAACTGTGCTAAACGAGCAACATGAATTCCATAACTCTTATCAACACTACCCTCTTTAATTTTATGAAGGAAAGTAATAGAACCATTTTCTTCATGAGCACTCACATGAATATTCCTAAGATGAGAAAGATTGTTTTCTAAATCTGTTAACTCATGATAATGGGTTGAAAACATTGTTTTCGCATGAATTTCATCATGAATATATTCAATAATGGCTTGGGCTAAAGCCATTCCATCAAAAGTTGCTGTTCCCCTTCCCAACTCATCAAAAAGAATTAAACTATTAGCCGTAGCATTACTGATAGCATCATTCGCTTCTTTCATTTCCACCATGAAAGTAGACTCTCCACTCACTAAATCATCACTAGCTCCAATTCTAGTATAAATGGCATCAAAAACTGGTAAAACAGCTTCTTTAGCAGGTACAAAACAACCAATCTGAGCCATGATAACGGTAATTGCAAACTGACGCATATAAGTACTTTTTCCAGCCATATTAGGGCCTGTAATCAATAAGACATCCGTATCGGAATCCATCAAAATATCATTCGCCACATATTCACTATCTAATACTTTTTCTACTACGGCATGTCGATTATCTATCAGACGAACTTCATGTCCGTCAACTAATTGTGGTCGAACATAATTATTCTCCTCAGAGACGGTTGCAAAGGATTGTAACACATCAATTTCACTAATGATTTTAGAAATCTTTTGAATCGTAGGAATAAAAGATTTAATCTTTTCACGAATTTCTACAAACAATTGATACTCTAATTCTATAATTCGTTCTTCCGCATTTAAAATTAAAGCTTCTTTTTCTTTTAAGATGGGACTGATATATCTCTCACAATTCGTAAGAGTTTGTTTTCTTTCATATCCATATTCCTCTTTTACTTGAGAAACAGCTCCCTTAGAAACTTCAATAAAATAACCAAATACTTTATTATAACCAACCTTTAAAGTCTTAATTCCGGTTCGATCTCGTTCTTCTTTTTCAAAGCGAGCAACAAAGTCCTTTCCGCCCTTTCGTAAATCTTTTAACTCATCTAACTCCGCAGAATAACCTTCTTTAATGATAGAACCCTCTTTAATACTAATCGGAGGATTTTCATAAATACTTTTCTCTAATAGTTCATAAAGAGATGTCAATGGTTCAAAAGTTTCAAAAGAAAGAGCTGACAAAATATTGGCAATATCAGGAAGAACTTTTAAACTACTCTTTAATTGTAATAAATCTCTTGCATTCGCATTTCCAAAAGCAATCCTTCCACTTAAACGCTCTAGATCATAAACTTCATATAAGAGATTTTTTAAATCTTCTTTTAATAAAAATTCTTCTGATAATTTCTCTACGACATCGTACCTCGCATTAATTTTTTCTTTATCGATAAGAGGACTTTCCAAGTAACTCTTTAACATTCTTGATCCCATCGCGGTTTTTGTCTTATCCAAAAGCCAAATCAAAGAATAGTTCCTCTGTTTCAAACGAAGCGTTTCCGTAAGCTCTAAGTTTCTTTTCGTATGCATATCCATTTTTAAATAATCTTTATTCTCTCTGACAATGGCTTTTTGCATATGTTCCAAAGACTTCATCTGAGTTTCTGTAATATACGTAAGAAGGTGCTGAATCGTCTCCTGTAATCGAAAATCTTCAATTTCTTGATAAAGAGGTTTATAATTTTCTAAAGTCTCACAATTATCATCAATCGTTACTAAAATCTTAAATTGATTCTCTAAAATATGGATAATTCCTCGATCTACTTTAGAAGAGACAACTACTTCTTTTAGATCTAAAGAAACTATCTCACTAATTAATTTAGTTCCCTGATGAGGAACTAAAGAAGCATAAAGACAACCTGTTGTAATATCCGTATAACTTAAGGCATAAGCATGTTCAAAATCTAAAACGCTACCGATATAATTAAAATCTTTTTCATCAATAGAATCTGCATTCATGACTGTACCCTTACTAATAATTTGGGTAAGACCTCTTTCTACCAATCCTTTGGCATCTTTGGGATCCTCTAACTGTTCACAAATTCCTACACGATATCCCTTTTCTACTAATTTTTCAATATAAACATTAACCGCATGATGAGGTACCCCACACATCGGAACTCTTTCTTCTAGGCCTGCACTTCTACCCGTTAATGTTAACTCTAATTCTCTAGAAACTAGAACAGCATCTTCAAAAAAGACTTCATAAAAATCCCCTAGGCGAAAAAGTACCAAAATATCTGGATGAGATCTCTTAATCTCAATATACTGACGCATCATTGGCGTAATTTTACTCTCATCTACCTCGTTCATTTTCATACAACCACCAACTTCATTATACCACAAAAAAGATAGACAATAGTCTATCCTTACTGATTTATTTATTGCTTTTTAACTTTTTGAAAGTTCTCTAAAGTCTCTAAAGACTGTTTTGCTTTCTCAGCATTCATGTACAAAAATCCATGAGCTCCATAAAATTGTTCTTCCGAACTTAAACCATGTTTTACTAAATACAAATTATTATAAATTCTAACATATTCCTCAAAGCTTGTAGCAGCACCATAAGCACCAACATAAACACCATTCTGCATACGATAATTAGCATCTATTTGCCAATGAAGATATTCTTCCAAAATCGTTTGATCTCTCCAAATCGTTCCGTCACTACTTAAAACCAAATAGCTAAGTCCTTCTGGTGGTAGTGGATATTCCGCTGGCTTCTTTGGACGATGTGTTCTCTCATAATCTTTGAAATCTTGATAAGAAAAAACAAGTGTTCCATCATTACATTCATATATTACTTTGTGTTGTTCTGCATAACTTCTGTAAGCTTCTTCACTAATCCATTGTTGACCTTCTGGAGCCATAAATACAGTTACAGGTAAATAGGCTATTGCCGCTGTTAAAGGTTCATAAGAAGATATTCCATTAGGAGCAAATGCAAAAGATTTTGTATCAATCACCCCTACCTTTAAAGGTCCAATAGATGGATTATTTTCTTTACCATTTGGTGCAGATTCCGTATCCTTTATTTGGAAAGTAATCCAATCATAGCTAGAATTCTCTACCACAGATTTTCCTAAACAATTATAAATAGCAGTTAACATTTGACCATTTACATTCTTCTTATTTACTACCCCAACAATTTTACCGGCACGACCAGAACCTAAAGCCATATCAATAGAATACTCATAATAAGCATCCTTAGGTCCCCAATTTTCATTATAAGGAACATAAGCACTATCTTTATGATATTGTTGAACAAAAGAAATATTAGAAGAAATATTTTGCTGAGACTGTTCAGCAGCCATGGCAGGAATTGCACTATTGAACAGGAAGACAAGTGATGTAGCTACTGCACACCCTGCTTGAAGTCCTCTTTTTCTTACATAATTTAAACCTTCTTTAGCAGAACCCTGAAGTTCACTAACTGATTTTCTGCTTACTACCATAGTCAATTCCCTCCTTAATGGCTACTATTCTATCATAAAAGTTAAACAATTGCAACTTAAAAAACGTTTTCTTCCAAATATTTTAAGGCTTCATCAAAGGTTCCAACCGGTACAATCTCAATATCATACTTTTTTTTCTTTTGAATAGCTATTGCCTCTTCATAATTTTCTCCCTTTGGTACGAAGAAAATATCAGCTTTTTTGTGAACAGCTCCTTTCAATTTATAGTCAACGCCACCTATCTCACCAACATTCCCATCCTGATCAATGGTACCGGTTCCAACAATAGTAAGACCACCTGTAATATCCTCTTCTGTCAAAGCATTATAAATAGCAAGAGACATCATCAAACCTCCACTTGGTCCTGATTCCGATTGAGAATAAGAAATTTCTATATTAGGATCTGCTTTGTAGGAATCCAGCTCTGCTAGAGAAATGCCAATTATCTTAACTCCCTCTACCTCTATAATAGTAGCTTCCCTATCATAAATTTGATCTTTCCGAACAATTTTGAAAGAAATTTTATCTCCTACCTCTTTTTGTTCTATATAATGAAGAAGATCTTCCCGAGAAGTTATCTCTATGGAATCAACGGAAAGAATTTTATCTCCCACTTTTAAATCCGTTTTAGCTTCCTCGTAGACATAAGTAATAAATACTTCCCGAGAAGTTATCTCAATCGATTGATTAGCTTTTTGATAAGCTAAAATCGTAGCATTCGCAAAGGCTTCTTGAATCCAAAGCTGATCACGCAAAAGCAAATCTTCATAGGAACCCGAATGATCAGTAGCTTTCTGTTTAGGATATAAATCCCAATCTGGTATAAAATAAGAAAGAAGTATCATCGGAAGAGTTGCCTCATATTCTGATACATAGGCAAGATTAAAACTTCCTTCACTAGGATAACCACCATCCACCTGGACTCGTTTACTAACATTAATCAAGCCTCCAGGAGCATCGATATAATAAGGAAGTTTAATAAATAGAGAAACAAATAGAATAGAATAAACCATTAGAAAAATTTTATGATTTTTTATAAAATTTAAAATTGCTTTCATTTTTCCCACCAAAAAAAGATAAAAACTATCTTTCTTTTCCTAAATCATATCGATATTCATTCTGCCATATAGTTCCATCTTCAGCCTGATAGTAAGAATTATCCTTTTGACTTTCATAAGCATCCCGGTCAATCCATAACTCTCCAGTTGGATCTTTATAATACTCCTTATTTCCAGTATTGGTAACACTTGTTGCAGCATCTGATTGATTACCAAGAGAAAGAAAAGCAATAACTCCAAGTCCTCCAACAATTACAGATAATGATATTTTTTTACTTGTATTCATATTTTCCTCCTAAATTCCTCTTCACAAGGTTCCAAACGTGATGTATTTTGTAACTCAAATTCTTTCAAAGCATGAAAAACAGCTCTTCGCACATCTATCAAACTCAGTTTCATCCACTCTTCTTTTAACTTTCTGTATCCAGCAAACCCTTCTTCTGTAAGAACGGTAACTGTCCTCATTCCTTGAAAAAGGTAAAGATTTTGGTGACTAACTACTACGCCTTCTGAACTTGCTTTAGTACGATTTAAAGCAACTAAATTTGCATATCGAATGTTATTCATATGATATCTCCCCTATTTTCTATTATTATCATACCACATTTTTTCCATTTTTACAAAAAAAAAATCAAGAAATTTATTCTTGATTTTTCCCTTAGAAAATTTCAAACGATTTTAACGTTTTAATACTTTTTGAACTCCCTCTTCAAGTTGTTCAGAAGTTGTTTCAGCAGTAGAATTTTCTTTAGCAGCTTCTAGCATAGCTATATAAGCATCTTTGCTTTCATATTTTCCATTCTGTTCACCCTTAATGACATAGTAGTGTTCATCATTTCCCATATAGCCACCTAGTTCGTCTAATTTTCCTTCTATCTCAAGGTAATCTAATTTACTTGGATAAGCTCCTTCGGCAACGATGTAATATCCATCTTCACTTACGTATCCACCTAATTCATCATAAACAATTTCAGCTGTATATTCTTGAGTATTCCCTGTTTCTTCAGAAGTAAGACTAGGATCCGTATTCAAAGTGGCAAGGTAAGCTTCTTTGCTTTCATAATAAGTTCCATCCACTACATAGTAACCATCTTCGCTGACATAACCACCTAATTCATCAGTGACAATAGTCTGTTGTTGTTCTTCTTTTTGTGTCTCAGCAGTAGTTTTTTCTTGATTTAAAGCTACATATGCTTCTTTACTTCCATAGGCAACTCCATCTACTATATAATATCCCTCTTCATTGACATAGCCACCTAATTCGTCCTTTTCAACTTGTTCTGTAGGTGCTTGTGTTTCAGAAGCTGTAGCTGGTTGGATAGAAGCAATATAGTCCTCTTTGCTTTCATAAGCAAATCCGTCTACTATATAATAACCGTCTTCATTGACATAACCACCTAATTCATCCGTTGTAACAGAAGACTCTTCTTCCAATGATTGGCTTGAAAAAGCAGTGTAATTGTTAGAGTTACTAGTAAGACCAATAATTTCAAGGTAAGTTTCTTTACTTGCATAATAATCTCCGTCTACTACGTAGAAACCATCTTGGGTGTAATATCCACCTAATTCATCTTTTTGAACAGTGGATTCTTCTTCATAAGAAGAACCAGTTCCTTGATTGAATTGGTCATTTTCCGTTGTCTGTCCATTAATAGCAAGATAAGTTTCTTTACTTGCATAGTAATTTCCATCCACTACATAGTAACCATCTTGAGTATAATATCCGCCTAATTCATCTTTCTGAACAGGTGCTTCTTCTTCATAAAAGTTATCATCTTGATTGAATTGATCATTATCGGTTGTCTGTCCATTAATAGCAAGATAAGTTTCTTTACTTGCATAGTAATTTCCATCTACTACATAGTAACCATCTTGAGTATAATATCCGCCTAATTCATCTTTTTGTACAGGTGCTTCTTCTTCATAAAAGTTATCATCTTGATTGAATTGACCATTATCCGTTGTCTGCCCACTAATGGCAAGATAATCTTCTTTACTCTCATAAGCCATTTCGCCTACGACATAGTAACCTTCTTCATTGTAATAGCCACCCAATTCGTCTCTTTGAATGGTGTCTTGAGAATCTGTAATTGTATTAGAAGGATTTTGTTCTCCTTTAGAGTCAACTGGTATTACAGTACCTTCATTTTTTAATAAATCAAGATATTCTTCTTTACTGATATAGGCTTCATTACCTACAATATAGTAACCGTCTTCGTTGACATATCCACCTAATTCGTCTTTTTTTACTCCTGGTTGAGAATCCTCTGGAGCTACTGGAGTAACAGTTTGGCCATTATTAGAAGCCTTAAACTTATCATATTCCTCTTTGCTTGCCCAAACTTCTCCTGTTTCTGGATCTCTCCATCCTTCTCCCTCGTCGATAACTTTCTCGCCTTGTCCTTGACCGGCAACAAATTCATCGTATTGCTCTTTGTTTGCCCAAACACTACCATCTGGAGCTACAAAGACATCTGAAGTAACAGTTTTCCCATTATTATCAACATAACTATCTGTTGGAATGTCTGTTTTTTCTGTTCCAACAGGTTCATCTACAAGTCCTGCTTCCTCAGCTTTTTTAAGGTCTTCTTCACTAGTCCATTGTGTTTCTGTTCCGTCTTCTGAAGTATGAGTAACTACATCCCCTTCATAAGTATCGTATTTGCTTTTTAACTCATCAAGAAGATCCTCAAGTGTTGGAAGATGATTTTGAAAATCAATTCCAGATACTCTATCTCCCAATATATCAAAAGCAAGTTTCCAACTTTCCTCTTGTTGTACGTCATCTTCTTGTCCGTCATCCATTTCTTGAACATTAGATGTCTCCTCAGTAGGAGTTGGTGTGTTATTAGCACCACATGCTCCAAGAACAACTAATGATAAAGCAGCTGCAGAAGTCCCTTGCAATACCCTCTTTGCTTTTTCAAAAGTTATATTATGTCCTAAAATTGTAAAACTACCGTTCCATAGTCTCGCTCTTCCTGATTGAAATTTTCTTTCTCTTTCTGATTGCATGGTATTTCCCCCTTCTTAATAAAACGTCGTTTATTTTAGCACGTTATGAGTTGTTTGTCAAGTTCATCTTATTCTTTCGATATAGAATCAAAAATCACTGCATTTTTTACGTCTTCAATAAAAATTTAAAACATATCTGATTCTCTCTTTTTTTGAATAACAAAAGAAATCAAAGCAAAGTTTGATTCCTTTTTTATGAAAATAAATTATCTAGTCATTTGAGGTCCATCTTCCATTGGATTATCAAGAGTTTCTTCTGGACTATTTTCTTCCGTTAATCCATCCGAAGCTTCCGCAGCAGGTTGATCTTCTTCTGTTAAGGATGTAGAAGTAATTTCTGCAGTTTCTTCTGGATTATTTTCTGGAGTTTCAGCTTCTTTTACTAGACCTATTATCTGCATGTAAGCATCTTTGCTGTCATATTTTCCGTTTTGTTCACCCTTAATGACATAGTAGTGATTATCGTTTCCCATATAGCCACCCAATTCGTCTAATTTTCCTTCCATTTCAAGGTAATCTAATTTACTTGGATAAGCTCCGTCTTCAATGATGTAATATCCATCACTTACATACCCACCTAATTCATCATAAACAATTTCTGATACTACTAAAGTATTATCTGCTGTTTCTACAGAAGTAAGACTAGGATTATCATTTAAAGTTGCAAGGTAATCTTCTTTACTCTCATAAGCTTCATTATTAATAAAGTAGATTCCTTCTTCATTGACATAGCCGCCTAATTCATCTGTCTCGTAAGTTTGATCTCCACCACTATAAGTTTCAGAGCCATCAAGTCCTGTTTCTTCCCCCGTAAATTGATCTTGATCGCCTCCGTAGGTTTCAGCATTTTGTATGCTAAGATAAGCTTCCCTATTTTCATAGGCAGCTCCATTAATAACGTATAGACCATCTTCATTGACATAGCCACCTAAGTCATCTGTCTCGTAAGTTTGATCTCCACCACTATAAGTTTCAGAGCCATCAAGTCCTGTTTCTTCCCCCGTAAATTG
>CANQTT010000033.1 GCA_947626855.1 uncultured Bacilli bacterium | reverse complement strand
TCCTATATCCTTCATCAAAGAATTGTAGAAGGACTTGATTTTCCTTATCAAGTTCCATGGATAGCGATTATTCTTTCGATTCTATTTGTCACTCTTTTGATTACTGTGATTATGCATTATTCGATGAGAAAAATTCGCAAACAGAATATTATTGAAACCATTCGCGAGGAAAATATTTAGGAGGTATTATGGAAATATTAAAGGTAGAACATTTATGTAAAACATATGGCAAAGGAGAATCTGAAATTCATGCCGTAGAGGATATGTCCTTTACCGTAGAAAAAGGGGAATTTGTTGCTGTCGTAGGTTCTAGTGGCTCTGGAAAATCAACTTTACTTCATTTAATTGGTGGAGTAGATCGTCCAACTAGTGGAAAAGTATTATTAGATGGTACTGATATCTATCGATTAAATCCTGATAAACTAGCCATTTTTCGGAGAAGACAAGTAGGTCTTATCTATCAATTTTATAATTTAATTCCTATTTTAAATGTAGAAGAAAACATTACTTTGCCTTGTAGATTAGATGGTAAAAAAGTAGAGGAAGATACTTTACGGGAGATGCTTATTACTTTGGGATTAATGGATAGAAGAAAACATTTACCAAATGAATTGTCTGGGGGTCAGCAACAGAGAGTTTCTATTGGTAGAGCATTAATGAATCACCCAGCTATTGTTTTAGCAGATGAACCTACTGGTAATTTAGATTCTAAAAATAGTAAAGAAATTGTAGAATTATTAAAACTATCCAATAAAAAATATAAACAAACCATTCTTATGATTACCCATGATTTACAACTTGCCAAAGAGGCCGATCGTATCATTACCATTGAAGATGGTAAAATTCTTTCTGATGAACGAATATCATAAAAGAATATACATTTTTAAAATTCTTTGATATAATGTTAAAAGAAAGGAACAAAAAATTATGAATAATGAAACAAATTACTATCAGAATGGAAATTATCCAAATTATCCACAAAATCTAGGTAATGGAGTATACCAAAATCCTTATCAAGCACCTCAATCTAAGAAGAATATAGGAATTATTATTGGGGTTCTTGTCGGTATTGTTGTAGTAGTTTTAGTAATCATGTTATTATCTAAAAACGAAAAGACATTGACTTGTACCAATACTTATGATGGAGGGGATTATGGTAAAATTACAAGGACAATGAAGGTAACTCTTAATAAAAAGGGCGATGAAGTTAAGAAATTAACGCAAACCCTTACTGCAGAATATGGCTCTTCTTACGATGAAGATAGTATTGCAGACGCATATGAAGATGCTCAAGGTGAATGTGAAGAATATGACGGAGCTAAATCTATTAAATGTACAACAAAAAGAAGCGGAAAACAGATTTCTCAGACAATAACAGTTGACTATAGTAAATTGACTGAATCTGAAAGTGAAAAGTATGATGTTGATTACGATGAGTTTGAAGGAGAAGACTATGATTCTTTGCGACAAGAAGCAGAAGATGGAGGATATACTTGTAAATAATCAAAGTTCTTGTTCATATAATGAATAGAAAAGAATATTCTTTTCTATTTTTTTATGATATAATTTTGTTGAAAGTAGGAAGGATTAAATAAATGAAAAAGAAAAATTGGTTGTGCCTTTTGCTTATTTTATTTTTAGCAGTAGGGTGTGGAGAGAAGAGACTTAATTGTTCTCAACGTATTTTTGATTATGATGATTTCCATGTAGATAAAACGGTAAGTTTAAAATTTGATAAGCGAAAGTTGACAACAGGAAGTCTAATTTTGGATTATTATTATCAGAATAACGTGGAAGAAAATGTAGCAGTGATGAAAGAAATCGTAGAGAATAATTATGCAAAATTTAAGGATATAGATGGTATTAAATTTATATTTAGAGATACATCTAATGGATTTCAATTTGAACTTGAAGTAGAATTTGATAAATTGAGTGATGAAGTGAAAGAAGATTTAAGCCTTGTTACGGATGTAACAGAATATGATAGTTATAATGAGGCTAGAGAAGACCTTATTAATTTAAAATATCAATGTAATTAAAAAGAAAGCGGTAAAATATGTCAGATAAGGAAATAAGAGAAGAAGACTTAAGTCAAAATTTGGCATCAAATGATGATAGGGTCGTAGTATCAGAGAAAAATGTGGAAGAAATAGTTCCTACTGAAGAAATTTCAGAAGAAACAGTAGAGGAACCAATCGTAGAAGAAATAGTTCCTACTGAAAAAATTTCAGAAGAAATAGTAGAGGAACCAATCGTAGAAGAAACAGTTCCTACTGAAAAAATTTCAGAAGAAATAGTAGAGGAACCAATCGTAGAAGAAATAGTTCCTACTGAAGAAAATTCAGAAGAAATAGTAGAGGAATCAATCGTAGAAGAAATAGTTCCTACTGAAGAAAATTCAGAAGAAATAGTAGAGGAACCAATCGTAGAAGAAATAGTTCCTACTGAAGAAATTTCAGAAGGAATAGTAGAGGAATCAACCATAGAAGAAGTTGCACCTACTGAGGAAATCCCAGTGGTAGAAGCTTCTCCCAAAGAAGAGTATATAGAAAAAATAGAATCTGTACCTACTCAAAACGAATTAGTGGAAGATATTCCTTCTAATAAAGATGTGGTACCTCCTTTAAAAAATAAAAAAATAGTTGGGATTCTGGTAGCTTCTCTTGTTGCTTTTATCCTTGTTGTGATATTGGTTTTAGGACTTATTAAGAAGAATGAAGAAAAGTCAGAAAATATAAATAGCCATTCAAATGTGGAAAGCAACACAAATACAAATAGTAATGAAAATCCATCTGTTCCTATCATTGAGGAGATTGATGATCCGAATGCGATTAAGTTAATCTGCCACAAAGAACGTTCTGTCGGTCAAGGAATAACAAGTATGTCAACAGAACATTATATTTATTTAAATGATTCTTTGGTACAAATTGTGGAAGAGGAAAATATTTATTTCGATGGGGAAGCGTTGTCTTTTTATTCTTATTATGAAGGATTAATGAAAGAAGAATTAGAAAATGAAGATTTAAGGTTTCATAATATAAAGCTAGAACTCATTCAGGAGAAAAATAAAGTAGGGGTTCGCTCTGCAACTGACTTAACAGCAGATCCATCTAATCCAGAAAATAATTTAACAAATGCTAATCTTTCTTATAATGAAGCCAAGAAAATGTTAGAAAATTTAGACTATACATGTGAATAGTAGTAATTGTTACTACTATTTTTTGATGAAAACATTAGATTTTCCAAAAAAAGTATTGCCAAATCGAAAAAAATAAGGTAAAATGAAATAGTCATTGAAAAAAATTTCAATGGGCCTGTAGCTCAGCTGGTTAGAGCGCACGCCTGATAAGCGTGAGGTCGATGGTTCAAGTCCATTCAGGCCCACCATTTATGGCCTGTTGGTGAAGTGGTTAAACACACATGCCTTTCACGCATGCATACATGGGTTCAAATCCCGTACAGGTCACCAATTTGATAATTAGTCCTTTCTAAGAAAGGACTTTTTTGTGCTTTGTAAAAGGGAAACATCGATGAGATGTTTTTTTGTGTGATAAAACTTTGCAAGGAAGAATCTTATGAATACTATATTGTGAAAGGAGGGAAGGTATGCAATTATTTGGTATTGATATTTCAGAATTTCAAGGAGATTTTGACTTCTATCGGGCGAAAGAAGAAGGAGTAAAATTTGCGATGATTCGGGCTGGTTATACAGGTTCTGATAATGGTATTTCCAAACAAATCGATTCTAAATTCGAAGAAAATTATCGTCATGCAAAGGAAAATGATGTTCCTGTAGGAGCTTATTGGTTTTCTAGAGCTACTTCCTTTGATTTAGGACAAAAAGAGGCAATGTTTTTATATGAGATGTGTTTAAGAGGAAAAAAGTTTGAGTATCCAATTGCCATAGATGTTGAGGATAACAAATATCAGAGAAAAGCCGGAAAAAGAGCAGTTGCTGATGCTATTAAAGGTTTTTGTTCCTATTTAGAAGAAAAAGGATATTATGTTATTGTTTATGCTTCTGTTAATTGGTTTCGCAATTATATTGATACAAAAGAATTAGACGCCTATGATAAATGGGTAGCAGATTGGACAACTATCCGACCAAGCTATCCTAAAGGTGGTATGTGGCAATTTTCTGGTGGTAAGGGTGGGGCTATTTCTGGGGTAGATTGTGATAAAGATTATGCTTATAAAGATTATCCTAGAATCATGAAAGAAAAGGGATTAAATGGTTTTCTTCCTACGATAGAATATTATCCTATCCCATCTTACGATGGAGATTCTTTAGTGGATGCCTTAAAAGAAATTGAAGTAGATAGTTCTTATTCTTACCGAGAAAAAATAGCTAAACAAAATGGCATAGAGGATTATAGAGGAACAGCTGATCAAAATATACAATTATTAACTCTTTTAAAACAGGGTAGACTTAAGAAAGTTATCGACTAAAAAAGATGATACCAAACAGGTATCATCCTTTTATTTTTCAATGGTGTCCCCTTAGGGGCTCGAACCCTAGACCCACAGATTAAGAGTCTGTTGCTCTACCAACTGAGCTAAGGAGACATTTCAAATTGACAAGATTAATTATAGCACATTTTTTTAAGAATTCAAATACTTTAAATAATATTTTCAAAAAAAGAAAGCCTAGAAGATAATTCTCATAAAATTTGGAATATGTTATAATGATATTGAGGTGGTAAGATGAAAAGAGAAGATTACATTTCTTGGGATGAATATTTTATGGGAATAGCACAACTATCTTCTATGCGAAGTAAGGATCCAAATACACAAGTAGGATGTTGTATTGTCGGAGAGGACAATCGGATTTTATCTGTTGGATATAATGGAGCTCCCAATGGTTTCGATGACAGTGATTTTCCATGGGGAAGAGAAGGAAATCGCTTAGAAACAAAATATATGTATGTATGTCATAGTGAATTGAATGCGATTATTAATTATCGAGGAAATTCTAGAGATTTAGTCGGTGGTAAAATTTATGTTCATTATTTTCCTTGTAATGAATGTGCGAAAGCGATTATTCAAGCAGGGATTAAAGAAGTTATCTACTTACATGCTTATGATTATGATAATCATTCTGATGAGATGGAAGCATCTATTCGGATGTTTGATCGATGTGGTGTAAAATATCGTAAGTTTGAATCTAGTAAAAGAAAAGAAATTATCTTAACATTAGTAGATAAAAAATAGTATAAAAAAAAACTTCCATTCCATAATAGGGATAGGAGGTTTTTTTATGGATAAAAGTAAATATAAAATGTTAGTAAATAAATATACTCCTAAGGAAAATAGACTCTACAATGGGTTAATTGCTTTTGTAGTAGGGGGATTTATGGGAATGTTAGGGCAGTTTTTAATTACTTTCTATTCTTCCTATTTTGATATTCCTACAAAGGAAGCAAGTGTATTTATGATTATTACGTTAGTCTTTTTAGGGTGCTTTCTTACTTGTTTGGGCTTTTTTGATAAGTTGGTATCCTTTGCTCGATGTGGTCTTATTATTCCGATTACAGGATTTGCTCATTCCATGATGAGTGCGGCTTTAGAATATAGAAGAGAAGGATTAGTAACTGGTCTTGGAGCAAATATGTTTAAGCTTGCTGGAACGGTTATTATTTTTGGGGTAGTTAGTGCTTATATTTTTGGATTTATAAGAGTATTTGTGATGAGAGGTTAATATGACTTTCAAATATAATAATGTTTATATCAATGCAGTTAGTACCATTACAGGACCTTATGAAGCAAAAGGTCCTTTCAATAAATTATATGATAAGAGTTATGATAATCTTTATTGTGGAACAAAAACATGGGAACAAGCGGAGAGTAAGATGTTAGTAGAAAGTGTGGATACGGTTTTAGCGAAAGTAAAGAAGGTAAAACAAGAAGTGGATTTGCACATTTCCGGGGATTTACTAAATCAAATCGTATCGACAAATTATGCGAGTGCGACTCTAGGAATTCCTTTAATTGGCATTTATTCTGCTTGTTCTACTAGTGTTTTAGGGTTAATTTTGGGAAGTAATATGATTGATTCTGATCAGATTAAAAATTGTGTAACAAGTGTTTCTTCTCATAACAATGGAAGTGAAAAACAGTTTCGTCAGCCTGTAGAATATGGAGGACCAAAACGAAAGACAGCAACTTTCACGGTTACCGGAGCAGCTTCTGCCTATCTCAGTAGAAAGTCATCACCTATTAAGGTAGAAAGTGCAACAATTGGGAAAGTAATAGATTTAGGAATTACCGATCCATATCATATGGGAGCAGCGATGAGTCCATCTGCCGCTGATACGATTTATGAACATTTAAAAGATACGAATCGTTCTATTGATTATTATGATTTAGTATTAACAGGGGATTTGGGAGTTTACGGAAAGAAAATTCTTACCGAATATATGAGGCTGGAGTATCATATCGAGTTGAAAAATTATGATGATAGTGCTTGTATGATTTATGATTTGGAAAGACAACCTGTTTTTGCCGGAGGATCTGGACCAGCCTGTCTTCCTTTGGTGGTCTATAGTTATATTTTGGAAAAGATGAAGAGAAAAGAGTTAAAAAGAGTCTTATTGGTAGCAACTGGTGCATTACTTTCTCCTACGATGACAAATCAAAAGTTATCGATTCCAAGTGTTTCTCATGCCATTAGTCTGGAGGTAAATGATGATTTATCTTAATGCTTTTTTATTCGCTGGTGTCGTTTGTTTAATTGGACAAATTATTTTAGATAATACAAAGTTAACACCAGGACATATCACGAGTATGTTTGTAGTCATCGGTTCCTTTTTAGATATTTTTGATATTTATGATCAATTTGTTCTCTGGGCAGGGGGAGGAGCATTAGTTCCAATTACTAGCTTTGGTCATTTATTAATTCATGGAGCTATGGATACCGTTAATAATTTTGGCGTGATGGGCTTATTTATGGGCATGTTTGATTTGACCTCAGCGGGGATTGTAGCAGCGATTATCTTTTCTTTTCTTCTTTCTCTGGTATTTCGTCCGAAAGATTAGAAAATGACTATGAAAGTAGTCTTTTTTTTCTTTTTCTTAAATACAATGATATAGGTGATGTTATGTCTATTCGTTCCTACTTCTTGGAGGAAGAGTTTCAACTTCAATATTTACCTCAACAAATAGACATTATCAATTATAAACAAATCGATTCATTTGATGAGGAGAAAATTCGTATTCAATCGAAAGAAGGTACGATTGTGATATCTGGTAAGAATCTTGCTATTAGTAAGCTTTTAGAAGATGAGGTTTTGATCCATGGTAAAATCGAAAAGATAGAGTTTAGGTGATTTATGAAAAATAGAAGCCTTGAAGCCATCAAAAGTAAAGTAAAAATCTCTATTAAAGGGAAAAATGTTAATCGTTATTTGTTAAAATTGGCAAGAAATCATATCTCTATTTTGCACAGTGAAAAAATAGATGCCCAAGAATATTTTATTATCATTTATTATAAAGATTATGAAAAAGTAAAAAAGTTAAATACGATTTATGATATTAGTGTTATTGAATATGGTGGTTTCTTAAAGAAGAAACGTCAATTTCATCAACAGAAGTGGGTAATCGTGATGCTTCTTTTCGCTCTCCTTTTTTTAATTTTACTTTCCCATATGATTTTTGAAATCGAAATTGTTACCAATGACAAGACTTTTCGAAATCAGCTTCTTCAAGAATTGAAACAATATGATATCGATAAATTTCACTTTCAAAAAAGTTATCAACAATTACAAGAGATTAAAGAAAAATTATTAGAAATTCATCATGAAGATATCGAGTGGTTAGAGATAGAATCGATTGGGACAAAGTATCGCGTTCGTTTTGAACCTAGAATTGTTGAACCAGAGAAAGAAGAAACTCCTTATCGCCATGTGATTGCCAAAAAAAATGCTATTTTAAAAAAAATAGAAGGTTCTCATGGACAGGTTGTTCAGGATTTAAATACTTATGTAAAAAAAGGAGATGTCATTATTAGTGGATATCTTTCTTTAAATGGTCAGGTAAAAGATACGATTAGTGCTGAGGGAACAATTTATGGGGAAACTTGGTATGAAGTAGAAGTATTCTATCCTTTTGGTTATTACGAAAGGACCAAAACAGGTCGTGAAAAAGATGTCTATGTCGTAGAATTTTTATCTCATCGAATAGAGCTCTTCAATTTTCATCCATTCTATGATAAAATAACTACTAGGGAGATATTGTTAGAAAAAAAGGGATTTCCTCTTCGTTTGGTAAAAGAACATCAGGAAGAAGCTCATACAATTTCTTCTATTGAAACAGCAGATGGTGCTATGGTGAGTGCCATTGAACTTGCCGTTTCGAAAGTGAATCATCTTTTGGGGGAAAAGGAAGAAGTATTAAATTATAAAGTAATTCATCGAAAATTAGAAACGGATGGCGTGAGGTTAGTAATTTTCTTTAGTGTCTATGAAGATATTACAGATTATGAAGAAATCACCCCATATGTGGAGGAAAAAAATGAAGAAGACAATATTTGACATTCTTGTTGCAGTAGCACCTGTTATTATTATTAGCTGTGTCATTGCCATTACTTTACGTATTACTTATCTCATTAAGAATAGAAAAAAATTTCATCCTATTCGTGAACTTCTTTCTTTAATTTTTATGATTTACATTATCTGTCTTTTCTATATTGTAACTTTTCAGGATATTGATGGTTCTTGGGCTACTTCTAATTTTCAGCCTTTTAAAGAAATGTTTCGCTATTCTTTTGGAAGTCGACTTTTCATTAAAAATGTTTTAGGAAATATGTTGATGTTTGTTCCTTATGGCTTTTTTGTTTCTTATATTTTAAAAGAACGAAAAGCTCTTATCATTCTTGTTTTGACTTTTATTCTTTCCTTTACGATTGAATATATCCAGTTACGAATTGGAAGGGTTTTTGATATCGACGATATTCTCTTAAATCTCATGGGAGGTATTTTAGGATATTGGATTTATCTTTTTCTTCGTTGGATTCAGGATAAGGTAAAAGGTAAAAAGAATACTCTTCAAGGATAGTTTCGTGCTATCTTTTTTTATGGTATAATAGGCTTGGTGGAAGTTATGAAAATAGGAAAAAAAGGAATTGTTCTGTTGCTAGTAATAGGAGTTTTATTTTTTTCTTTGTGGATTCACAGTAATCGAGAGATTTCGCAAAAAAGAAAAAAAGAAAATAAAGAAGATAATCCATCTGAAGCGTATCGTCCTACTAGTCCTATCATAGAAAATTTATATGCGATGTTAGTTAGTTGGGATAACTATTTTTATATACATGATGAGGTTGCGGTATCAACTTTAGAGGCGGAGAAGAAAATCTCACTAGCTTCTAGTGTTTTGCTAGATGAAGAGATTCAGTTTCATCCAGAGGATGGGACTTTTCAAATAGAAAAGGAAAAATTGCGGGATGCTTGTCAACAAGTTTTAGGAGAGGATTGTCAGTTAGATGAAAAGAAAGTTTATTCTTCCTTTTATTTTGGAACGAGTGAACAAATCAGTGGAATAGTGGATCAATTTTTCTATGATGAGGATTCTAAGCAGTATCAAGGAGTTTTTCAAAAGGAGGAATCTGTTCTTCCGTCTCTACAGGAGAGCTATGCAAAAATTGTAGAGGTAACAGCGAAAAACGATCAATTAATCCTAGTTGAAAAAGTTATTTTTACAGATGTATTCGAACGTCTAGCAGAAAATATTGATGTTGAGAGAGATACGTTTTCTTATGCGATTTATGCAGATTATCATCATACGGTGTTGTTAGATGAAATTGCGGATGCTAATGCGGATAATCACTATCAAGACATTTCCATTGATTCCTACTTGGATCGAGCAAGTACTGTGACTTATATTTTTCAAAAAAATGAAAATGGGAGTTATCGTTTTGTTAGTAGTTCTATTTCCTGATAGATGGATTCCTCTACTTGAAAAAGACTATAGAATTCGGTATAATGTTTATGGTTATAAGAAGGAAGAAGGGATAATTTGAATTCCTATGAAATCGTTAATCAAACAGGAGAGACTATTCCAGAAATAGAAGAATTACCTGGATTGATTGAATTTGCACTTTCAAAGTTGAATCTCCAAAAGGTGGTATTCAACATTATTTTGGTTGACAATGACAAAATTCATCAGATAAATAAAGAATATCGTGGCGTTGATAGACCTACGGATGTAATCTCCTTTGCTCTAGAAGATGATACTACTTTTGTAAAAACAGATTTTCGAATCCTAGGAGATATATATATTTCTTTAGAAAAAGCAAGGGAACAAGCAGAGAGTTATGGACATAGTTTGAAAAGAGAAATCTCCTTTCTAGCTATTCATGGCTTGTTACATCTTTTAGGATATGATCATATGACGGAAGAAGAAGAAAAAGAAATGTTTTCTTTGCAGGAGTTGATTTTAGATGAATATGGAATCAAAAGATAAAAAAAGAACGAGAAAAAAATTAGGATTTCATAGTATTTTGAGTATTCTTGGCAATTCTATGAATGGCTTTTATAATTATTGTAAATACGAGAGAAGTGCTATCATTTATTTCTTATCAGCAATCATTATCCTTATTCTCTCTTTTATCTGTCAATTAACGGCCATGGAATGGATGATTGTTCTCTTTTTACTCCTTGTTACATTAGCCGTTGAACTTTTAAATACGGCTATTGAAGCCGTTTGTGATTTAGTTAGTCCAGAATTTCATCCTTTGGTAAAAGTTGCTAAAGACTCTGGAAGTGCAGCAACTGGAGCTCTTTCTCTTGCTTTGTTGCTTTTGTTCTTCTTTTTATTTCTTCCGAAACTAATAGAAATGTTTGAATAGGTGAATTATGAAAGAAAAATTGTTAAAATTGTTAGAAAATAGTTATAGTCCATATTCTCATTTCCGAGTAGCAGCTATTGCGGTGATGAAAGATGGAAAAGAGTTCGCAGGGGTAAACGTAGAAAATGCTTCTTATGGAGCTACAATATGTGCTGAGAGAAGTGCCATTTTAGCCGCTATTTCTGCAGGTTATCATCTAGGAGATTTTAAGGAACTCTATGTAATGTGTGATAATGAAAAAATAGGAATGCCATGTTTTATCTGTCGGTCTGTTATCAGTGAATTTTTTGAGAAGGATAGACCTGTTATTTGTATGAATCCTGATGGAAAGGAAGAAATTCATACCGTATCAGAACTTTGTCCTTATCCTTTCTCTTCTGAGGATTTGAAATAATGCGTAGTGGCTTTGTTGGATTGATTGGAAGACCAAATGTTGGCAAAAGCACTTTGGTAAATAGTATTGTCGGTAAAAAAGTAGCGATTACAACTTCAAAACCGCAAACGACAAGAAATATCATTCAGGGAATTTATAACGATGAGGATACGCAGATTGTTTTTTTAGATACACCGGGTATTCATAAACCCAATCACAAATTAGGAGAAATGCTTAATCGACAAGCTTATTACAGTATGGAAGATGCGGATGTTCTTCTTTTTGTTGTCGATGCAAAGGAACCTTTTGGAAAAGGAGAACAATTCATCTTAGAAAAATTAAAGACGGTTGATAAGCCTGTTATTTTGGTAATTAATAAAGTAGATCAAATGCGGAAAGAAGAAATTTTTGAAAAAATTATAGAATATAAAGATTTGTATTCCTTTCAAGAAATTATTCCACTTTCTGCCTTAAAAAAGAAGAATCTGGAAGAACTTCTTAAAATCCTAAAAAACTATTTACCGGATCAGGTTCGCTATTATGGAGAGTCGGATGTTACGAATCGTTCCTTAGAATTTATGATGGCTGAGATGGTGCGGGAAAAAGTCATGGAATTAACTGCAGAAGAAGTTCCTCATTCGTTAACTTGTTTGACAACTGCTGTAGAGGTTGGAAAAACTAGTTATACCATTTATGTGGATATCATTGTAGACCGAGAATCTTTGAAAAAAATTATCGTTGGAAAAAATGGTTCGATGATTAAAGAAATTGGTATTCGAGCTAGAAAAGATTTAGAGGAATTCTTATCCAAAAAGGTCTACTTAGAATTACGCGTAAAAACTGTAAAAAATTGGCGAGATAAAGAAAGATATTTAGAAGAATATGGCTTCCACGAATTTGAATAAAAATCTTTTTTTCGGACCATTATGATAGTGGTGAGAATATGAAAGATTTATTGTGGAGTTTATTTATACATACAGGAAAAATTGAATATTATATACGATATAAAGAAGAAGTAAGGAGAGAAGGCAGTGGAAAGGGATATTATCGTCGGGAAGACGTATAGACATATGAGTGGCAATTATTATCGGGTAGTCTGTATCGCTAAAGATTCTACTACCCCAAAAGGGGAAGAACCTAGACAGGTCATTGTCTATGAATCTTTAGGTTCTGATCGTTCTATTTGGGTAAGGCCTTATGAATTATTTGCGGCTCGTGTCAATAAAGAAAAATTTCCTGATTGTGATCAAGAGTATCGTTTTGAGCTAGTAGATGATACCATTACCTTTCGGTGAGTTATGGTTGAAGTAGTAGAAGGAATTGTCATCAGTGAGAAACCTTATGGGGAAACGAGTAAGATTATTCAGGTATTTACAAAAGAACATGGAATTATTGGCATGATGGTGAAAGGGTGTAGAAATTTAAAAAGTCCTCTTCGAAGTGTTACTGATAAATTGAGTTATGGTCATTTTACGATTTATTACAAGAAAGATAAACTCTCTATTTTATCAGAAGTATCTATTTTGAATCCTTTTCATGAAATAAAAAAAGATATTGAAAAAATTAGTTATGCTAGTTTTTTAGTGGAACTATCAGAGCAAGTCGTAAAACAGACATCGCAAGTATCCTCTGTTTATGGATTATTAATAGAGGGACTTTTCAAAATTAATGAAAAGTTTGATGCCTTAGTCATTATGAATATGATAGAACTAAAATATTTAGATTATCTAGGTGTTTTACCAGTCTTAGATGCTTGTTCTGTTTGCGGAAGAAAGACAGATATCGTTACTCTTTCAAGTGACAAAGGAGGATATCTTTGTAAATCTTGTTGGACAAATGAACCCATTATTTCTAAAAAGGCCATTCAATTGGTTCGAATGTATTATTATGTAGATATTCATAAAATTGAAAAATTAGATATTCGACCAGAAGTAAAACTAGAAATCAATGATTTTTTAGATAGATATTATGATCGATATACAGGACTTTATTTAAAGAGTAAAAACTTTATTAAGGAATTAGCGAAATTAAACTAATTCTTTTTTTTCAAAATTGGGTATTACAAAAAAATTTCAAATTTGCTATAATGAAAAGGTCGATCCAGCTTTTTAAGCGTATAATTCAGACGAATTATACGTCTTTTTTTGGGAAAAAACTGGATTTTATTTTCAAAGGAGGATAGAAAATTTTATGGAAAATAATGAAGACAACCGTTTTTTAGGAGAAGAGCGTATTTCAAAATTGTTATTTAAATTTGCTATTCCTTGTATCCTATCTTTATTGATTAGTTCCTTATACAATATCGTTGATCAGATTTTTATAGGGAATTATCAAGACTTAAAATATTTAGGAAATGCAGCAACTTCTGTTGTTTTTCCTATCACAATTATAGCAGTAGCCTTTGCCTGGTGCTTTGGGGATGGCTCTGCTGCTTATTTATCGCTATGCCAAGGAAGAAAGGACACCTCGAAGGTACATAAAGCCATTGGAAATAGTTTACTGATTACTTTCTTCATCAGCCTACTTTTAGTGATATTAGGTTTTTCTTTCAGAGATTCTTTATTATATCTATTTGGGGCTTCTATAGAGAGTATTTCTCTAGCTAGAGCTTATTTTAATATTATTTTAACCTTTATTCCTATCTATATGATGGGAAATGTTATGAGTCCTATTATGCGAGCTGATGGTTCTCCCAAGTTTGCTATGTTATCTACGTTAAGTGGAGCTGTTATCAATATTATTTTAGACCCACTTTTTATTTATGGATTTCATTGGGGAATAGAAGGAGCTGCATGGGCTACCATTATCGGTCAAATTTTTTCTTTTCTCATAGCTGTTCTCTATTTTAGAAGAACAAAGACCTTTCAACTCCATTTCGAAAGTTTTAAATGGGATGGAAAACTGTTGGGAAATGTTATAAAACTTGGTATCTCTACGTTTATTACGCAGATGTCTATTGTCATTGTTTCTCTAGTCTGCAATATGATGCTTAAAACATATGGAGAACAATCTGTTTATGGAATCGATATCCCTATGGCTGTCATGGGTATCTGTATGAAAGTATTTACGATCGTTATCAATATTGTTGTTGGAATTATCTTAGGAGCACAGCCAATTTTGGGATATAATTTTGGAGCTAAGAAATTTGATCGTGTAAGAAAAACATTTCGATTAGTTCTAAGAACAACGATTTTAGTTGGGGTAGTAGCGACTTTGGTATTTGAATTTTCCCCACAAATCATTATTCGTCTGTTTGGAACAGAATCAGAACTTTATATGGATTTTGCCCAGATGACTTTTCGCATTTTCCTTCTTTTCGTAACATTTACTTGTACGATTAAAATGATTTCTATTTTCTTTCAAGCAGTGGGAGAACCTGTGAAATCCGCAGCTGTATCCCTTATGAGAGATATTGTATGTTTTATTCCCCTTGTTCTTCTTTTACCAAGACAGATGGGAATTAAAGGTGTTCTTTGGGCAGCACCAGTTGCCGATTCGATAGGGATTGTCATAACGCTTCTTTTAACAGTTACCTTTTTTCACAAATTGCCTAAGGAAGATACTGTAACAGAATCAGATGGATTAAAAATTTTACCTTCTAGGAAAGGTGTTATTATTACTATTGCAAGAGAACATGGTAGTCAAGGAAAATTTATTGGCGAGTTAGTGGCGAAAGAGCTAGCTATTCCTTATTACGATAAAGAATTAACAGCGATTGCTGCCGAGGAGAGTGGATTAGATAAAGAATTCCTATCCAAAATTTCAGAAAAAGAAAATTCCTTGTATCAATTGTATCTTACAACAGAACCAGTAAAGTATGCGATTGAAGCTCAAGAACAGGTTATTCAAAAAATCGCTTTAGAAGGTAGTTGTGTAATCGTAGGACGAGCAGCCGATTATGTTTTACGCAAACAGAATTCTTTGATTCGTATTTTTATCTATGCGGATAAGGATTATCGAATCAAAAATGTGATGAAGATGTATGGGGATAATCGGGGAAATGCGAAAAAGCATATCGAGAGGTCTGATAGAGCAAGAGCCCATTATTATGAAATTATTTCAGGAAAGAATTGGAAAGAATGGACAAACTATGATCTATGTATCAATTCTTCGATAGGAGCAGAAGCAACAGCACGTACCATTTGTGATTACGTAAAAAAGAGACAAGAAAAATAAATACTTGACAAGAGGTTAGAAATAAGATAAAATGTGAAGTATCAATGCGATGACGGGCTTGGCAACCTCGAGCAATATAGTTAAGAGAGATTCTTCTAGAATAAATAGGGTGGAACCGCGGATATTCATTCGTCCCTATATTTGTTCTAGGAGTTTTTTTTTGAGGAGGCTCTATGAAAACAGTAGAAAATACATCTTTTTTAGAAAGAGAAATGCGAAGTTTATTAGTCGTTTGTAAGCAATTGGATAGAGGAAATTCTAAACTGCTTAGGATTGATTTGAAGGGCGGATTTCTAGAAAGGGAATCCTCTTTCCCAGAAGAACAGAAGCAGAAATTATTGGAACTCAGTCATGACCATCCTACGGAATGTGTAGAAATGTTAGTAGAAACTCGTTTGCAAGGAGAAAAATTATTAGATTTCAGTCGTGGTGGGAAAACTTTATTACCAGCGAAATTTCGTCGCTTTTATGAGAATTGTGTTGCTTTTCATACAAATGATTTTGATCTTTATTTTGCCGATTGTGCTATTACGAGATTTCAAGATACAATTTTTCGCCTAGATAGAAGAACGATTGGAGATAGCCTTGCTTATGCAACCGAGATGGTTCAGTCTGGTCAAGTACAGAATATGTCTTTGGCTTTATTAAGTGGTTTCTCTTATTGGGAGGGAAGATATTGTGAGTTATCTTTAGGAGATAAAAACTTGTCTTTATTACCAGGAAACACGTTTTATTATCATGTCTATTTAAATGAAGATGGAACAATTAATCCTATGGATGTTGAAAATATTTTGAAAATGATAGATTTGTTTGCTACCCAGTTAGGTCCTTACGAAGAAATTAGATGGAATCAAAAGGAGTGTGTAGCATACAACCGAGGGAGTTTAAAATTAGATGGAATTGATAAAGCCCCAGAAGTATTACAAAAAGTTTTTTCTTACGTAAAATAGGAAGAGATAGAAAGAGGAGGAAAATTATGGAAAAATTAACGATGGAAAAGTTAGTAAATCTCTCAAAAACGTATGGTTTTATTTTTCAAGGAAGTGAGATCTATGGTGGACTTGCCAATACTTGGGATTATGGACCATTAGGAAGTAGATTAAAAAATAATATTAAGGATGCTTGGCGAAAAAGATTTATTCAAGAACGTCCAAATGCTTATGAAGTAGATGCCGCTATTTTAATGCATCCTAGAGTATGGGAAGCTAGTGGACATGTTGCCAGTTTCTCTGATCCTTTAATTGATTGTAAACATTGTAAAGTAAGACATAGAGCGGATAACTTAATCAATGATTTTGATGAGAATGCTCATGCCGATGGAATGACACAAGAGGAAATGATTGCTTATATTAAAGAGCATAAAGTTCCTTGTCCAAATTGTGGAGCTAGTGATTACACCGATATTCGTCAATTCAATTTAATGTTTGAGACCCATAGAGGAGTAACAGAAGATGGAAAGAATAAAGTCTACTTAAGACCAGAAAATGCCCAAGGAGAGTATGTTAACTTCTTAAATGTGCAACGTTCTATGCGGACGAAACTTCCCTTTAGTATTGGTCAAGTAGGAAAAGCATTCCGAAATGAGATTACGCCAGGAAATTTTACTTTTCGAACGATAGAATTTGAACAGATGGAGTATCAGACTTTCTGTAAAGAAGGAATGGACGGAGAACTTTATGATTACTTTAAAGAATATGCTAAAAAATTCTTTATGGATTTAGGGTTACCAGCAGAGAAATTAAGATATCATGATCATGAAAAACTTGCTCATTATGCCAAAGCAGCTTGTGATATTGAATATGAATTCTGCTTTGGTTGGGGAGAAATTAATGGTACCCATAACCGTACCGATTATGATTTATCTCGTCATCAAGAATATTCTAAAGTTTCCCAAGAATATTTAGATCCTGATGATAATCAAAAATATATTCCTTATATTATTGAGTCTACGGTTGGTTGTGATCGTCTTGTTTTAGCCATTCTAGATAATGCTTATGAAGAGGAAACTTTAGAAAATGGGGAAACAAGGGAAGTTATGAAGATTCATCCTGCTTTAGCCCCTTATAAAGTAGCGGTTCTTCCTCTCAATAAAAAGTATCATGGGGAAAAAGCCAATGAAGTCTATACAGCTTTATCTAAAAAGTTTACAACGGCTTATGATGAAACAGCTTCTATTGGAAAACGTTATCGTAGACAAGATATTGCTGGTACACCATTCTGTGTAACAATTGATGACGATACTCTTAATCAAGGAACTGTTACTGTTAGAGATCGTGATACGATGAAGCAAGAAGTTGTATCTTTAGAGGACTTAAATCAATATATAGCCTCTAGAATTGAATTTTAGAAAGTAGGGTTCTTTGTCAAATAGTGTTGGTAGACAATAAATTTGATAAATGAATCTAATTATAGAGGATGATGAAGGTCAT
>CANQTT010000032.1 GCA_947626855.1 uncultured Bacilli bacterium | reverse complement strand
TTTAAAGGCGAAATTCAATCCCCTAACATAAAAAGTAACGGAAACAAATCTGTGTCATTGGATAAAAGAGAGCAATACATCTTTTTTCTTCATAATATCAAGACTTCTCTCTAAAAGAAAGTCGGCAAGCACTCAACAATTAAGTTTCCCTATAAAATTATATCAAACGTTTGTTCTCAATACAATATAATTTTACAAGAAATTAAATTATCCTATTGGCGAAGAAGATATGAGACAGTAGGCGATATTGTTGCGATTGATTCTCATATATACATTCATAGCATTGTTTTAAATGATGAAAAAAATATATAGATTTTATAAATAATAATTCTGTTATGGAAAGTGTTATTGATGTTGTGCTAGATTTAAAATTTATCCAAATTCGTATCCGATATTACTGTTGGTTTTAATCCTATTACTATTGTAAATAATAAGGGGAAAATGCTGTATTAAATAGAAAAAGGGACATCGAAAATCAAAAGAAAAATGTGAAAAGAATGGTATTACAATTAAATTTTCTAAACAAGCAGAAAAAGATGAATGAAAACAAAAAAATAGAAAGATGACTTGTAAAAAAGTCGTTTTTTGTTGTACATCATGAAAACTTGTATAAGTATTATTGCTCTTGAGACTGGATAACCACCAAAAAACCTAGAAAAATTTTTCTAGGTAAGTTTATCGATTATTTTTATTACTTTTTTGTATTCTCTTAACAGAAGACTTTTGAAGACCTTAAGAATTGTGTATTACAAAATTAATATATTGGGTAGTTAAAATATCGAAGTCATTAGGAGTGACAGGATTGTTTAAAATTCGTAATTTCTGTTTGATGATGGTAAGTGCTTCCGTTGAAGATAAATTTTGTAACAGGTTTTCTCTTGCTTTCCCATCTCTTGCAAATCCATCATAACGGTTATACTGTAATAATAACTTTAAGGCATTTTTCGTAAATTCTAATCCGGATAGGGATGATTTTTCTTCTTGATGTTTCTTTTCATATTTTTGATATGTTTTTAAAATTGCTCGATTTAAATGCGTTGCTTTATCGACATCTAACTTATTTTTTTCCATTAAATCTTCAATGAAATCTTTAACTGTCCAGTTTTTCATTCTTAAAAATTGCGAAAAATTAATTCGAAAATTAAAGTTTGAAATTTCTTGTTTTAAGGTTTCTGGAATCGCTAAAAACAATTCTTGGGTTGTATTTAAGTAACTTTCTACATATTCTGTAGCCATTTTTAGACCATACATTTTTAATAGTTTGTTAATGAGCTGGATGGCTAAGTTTTCTGTTACCGTATTGGGAACAGTTGTACTAAATTGACTAGTTATTTTAGGAAATAAATGATTTGTTCGAAGATATTTCTCAAGGGACATCTCTTGCTCACTTAAAACTTGTAGAAATTCTGTACGAAGATTAGAATGTATAACCTTATCTCTTAAACTGTGATCTCTAGTAATGGCTTTTGGATAGTCATGATCTAAGTAATCTTGTAACAATTCCATTGTTTTTATTTGACCATATTTTTTAGACATGACTTCTACCAGTTCAGCCAGTAAATTTTTATTTTCGTCACTGAGTAACCACGCTAATCTTTTCGTCGGTTGTATGCCTTGCCTATTGCGTAGTTTGATTTGCTCTCTTGTCTGTTCAATTGTTTTTGCACGCCGAGATTGGAATTCCAGATCACTACATCCATTGAAGTGTTGGACAAATTGTTCAATCCTAAAATTTCGATTAGAACTTTTTAAAATGAGCTCCGTTACATTAAAATAATTGAGAAGCATTTGATTTAATTCTTTTTCTGAATTGACTCGGATTCCAAAGTCTTTGATAAATTGATCCACATTATTTAAGATAATGAAAGCTTTATTGTAATATCCGCCAAGAAAGGCATAAAAATCACTACGACTAACTTGAGCTAAGGTATTTGTTCTCTTTTTTTCGGCTAAATAGATACGAATGTATCCAGCTACTGTTGCGTGAAAAGAGATTTTTCCATCACAGACATAAGAGATGTTATCATATTGAAAAGCAAAAGGATTTGGTCTTAACAAACCTTCTTGAATAGAATGATTATTTTGAATAAAATCATGTAGTAGCAATACATCTCGTATGCGTGTTAGACATATGACGATATCATTAAAGCGAATGTGTTTACCAACTTTAGACATATGGGGAATATCGTGATCGCTCAAAAATTCAAAGATGAGATTAACACTATTTTCGATATGAGAATATTTTTGAGGAATGTATAATTTAATTCGTTCAGGACAATTAAAGACATAATCTTTTTTATTGGTAAATTGACAGAAAAAGTCCCAATTTGGTTGTACATAAACATCGATATTTTTTTTGTTTTCAAAGCGATGAACCCATTTATCAAAAAGGGGAGATAAATCAATATCTCTTTCATCAGCTGGAATTCCAATGGTTAAGTATTCTTTATAAATTGTTTGCTGAAAGTCAGGATCGTCAAAAGAAAGGTTAGGATTTTCTACGGCAATATCTCGCCAAAATTTTAAAAATTGATCGACAAGTACTTCATTACTCATGAGAAACCACTCCTGATAAATCGACCGTGTCTCCTAATTGCTTTTGAATTTCTTCGGTCAATTTTACTTTTCCATCGGTAAAATCTGCGGTCTCTTCCCAGTCATCATAAGTTAGTAAATCCATTTCTAATTCACCTTTCTCTAATTCTTTTTCTATCTCTACTTTTTTTCCTTGATACATTACTTTCATAGGGTGCCTCCTATCCTTAAAAATAGTATACCATATTTTAGACAGAAAAAAACTAGTCCTTTGGAATCGAAAACATTTTTTTTCGGAATTGTGATATACTAACAATGGATGGTGAAAAATGAAAGAAAATTTAGAAAAATATGCTGACCTTTTATTAATACGTTGTTTAAATCTGAAAGAAGATATTCGACCTCTTTTAATATCTGCCCCTGTTAAGGCAATTGATTTTCTTGAAATTTTGGCTCATAGAGCTTATGAATTAGGAGTTCAAGATATTTATTTTGATTTTGAGGATGATGGATTAAAACATGAGCAGTTGCTTCATTTAGAGAATCAGCATTTATTGAATAGTCCTTTTTGGAATAAGAAGATATTTGATGAATATGCTAAAAAGAATGCGGCTTTTTTAATGCTTTATTCTGATGATGTAGAACTTATGAAAGATGTTCCTGCTGACAAAATCTCTTTAACTAGTCATCAATTCCGTGTTTCTAGACCTCTTTATAAAAAATTACAGAGTACAGATTCTATTCCATGGTGCATTGCAATTGTATCGACGCCAGGATATGCTAGGACGGTTTTTCCTCAAGAAAAGAATCCTGTGGAAGCAATGTGGAATGCAATCTTTCATTGTTGCTTAATCGATAAGGAAAATCCAATTTCTGCCTGGGATGAAAAAGTTAAAAGAATTGATAATCGAGCAAATTTGATGAATCAATATCATTTTCGATATCTCCATTATGAGAATCGTTTAGGAACAGATTTAAGAATTGAATTACCAAAAAATCATATTTGGTTAGGATCAGGTGAGGGAGACTTCATTTCCAATATGCCAACGGAGGAGATTTATACGAGTCCTCTTCGAACAGGAATCAATGGCATTGTATATAGTGCCAGACCTTTAGTGTATGGAGGTTCTTTAATTGAAAATTTTGCCTTTGAAGTGAAAGATGGAAAAATTGTAGGTATTCAAGCAGAAAAGGGGAAAGAAATTTTAGAATCTATGATTCAAAGTGATGAGAATGCTTGTTATTTTGGCGAAGTGGCTCTTGTTGATAATGATTCTCCTATTTCCAATACAGGAATTATTTATTATGAAACTCTGTATGATGAAAATGCCTCTTGCCATTTAGCGGTAGGTGCGGGATTCCCTAAATGTTATGAAAATGGCATTCATCTTGAGAAAGATGAATTGTTAGCAGCCGGAGTTAATGTTTCTTCCGTTCATACTGATTTCATGGTGGGAACTCCTGATTTAAAAATTATTGGAACGACTTGGGATGGAAGAGAATATACCGTTTTTGAAAATGGCAATTTTGCTCTTGAAAAACAATAGAAGCTAGAGACACCTCTAGCTTTTTTGTCGAAATTCCGCTCTGCCAATTGGAAATTTGGGAATCTTATGTTATAATAATTTATGCTAGTAGTTAGTTATGGAGGGATGCTATGTCATTAACGATTGTATTAGAACTGACGAAAAAAATTATTGATATTTTATTAGTTTGGCTAGTCCTTTACTATGTATTAAAGAGTTTAAGAAAAAATGTAAAAATGGTACTTTTATTTAAAGGCATTATTTTTATTTTAGTATTAAAAATATTGAGTGATGTGTTTAATTTAATTACGATTGGGTATTTGTTAGACTACGTAATAGAATGGGGAATTTTAGCCCTTATTGTTATCTTTCAACCAGAGATTCGAAATGTGTTAGAACAGCTAGGAAGAAGTCAATTGTTGGGGAGACATAAAGTACTTACTGTCGATGAAAGAGAAAAAGTTGTCTATGAAATTGTAACGGCTATGGAAGCCATGAAAAAGACGAGAACGGGAGCTTTAATTGTCATTGAAAGAGATAATAGTTTAAATGATTATATTGAAAAATCTAAGAAGATTTATGCAGATATTTCTAGTGAATTATTAGTAACGATCTTTTTTCCAAATAACCCATTACATGATGGTGGTGTTATTATTCAAGGAGATAAAATTACAAGTGCTAGAGCCGTATTTCCTACCAGTGATAATTTAAAAATTAGTAAACGATTAGGAACAAGACATCGGGCTGCTCTTGGAATTTCAGAATTAACAGATTGTATTTCTCTTATTGTTTCCGAGGAAACAGGTAGGTTATCCGTAGCTATTGGCGGGGAATTACATTATAATCTTTCTTCTGACGAAGTTAAATTGCTATTATTAGATGGATTAAGACCAAAACAAACAATTCTTTTAAATGAAGAAGAAGAGGAGGAGGAAGAAGAACATGTGGAAGAAAATAAGTAAGATTGGAAAATCTATTTCCAAAACTTTTGACAAACATGTTGTTGTTCCTATTACAAAGTTGGTCTTAAAAATTACGAATGGTTTTGATAAATCCAGTCACAAGTTAGAAGGAATTTTATCGAAGCAATCTACCCTTTTATTCTTATCTTTAGCCTTATCTATTCTTATCTTCGTTTTTGTTGATCAGAAAGTTTTAACTTTAAATTCTAATAGTGCGAAAGTTTTAAAAGATCAGAAAGCAGAAGTTTTATATAATGAAGAGCGTTTTGTTATTACAGGTGTACCAGAATCATTCGATATTACTTTGATAGGTAGTAAAGCAGACTTGTATATCGCAGAGCAATCTAACAATCATAATTTAGTTTTGGACTTAAATGATATTACAGAACCTGGTACCTATAAGAGAGATGTAGAGTATGAGGTAGGAAGTTCTTCTATTGATTATAGTGTGAATCCTTCTCAAGTAACGGTAGTGGTATATTTGAAAGAATCTCGTAATCAGACTTTATCTTATAATATCGTTAATAAAGATCATTTGGATAATACTTTGGAAATTAGTCAAGTAGATTTAAATGTTGATCAAGTAGTTATTAGTGGAGCAAGTTTTCAATTAGAAAAAGTTGCTACAGTAGAAGCTCTTATCGATGTTGATAAGTTAACAACGTTATCAGAGGGAACCCAGACTTTACGTGATATTATTTTAAAAGCTTATGATAAAGATGGAAATGTAGTAGATGTAGAAATCAATAAGAAAGAGGACATTACTGCTGAAGTAACCATTACTTCTTCTTCTAGAGAGGTACCACTTAACTTTGTTCCTAAAAATGATGTGCCATTTGGAAATGCTATTAGTTCTTACCGATTCAGTCAGGATACGGTTACTGTTTATGGTACGACAGAACTATTGGATCAGTTAGCACAAACTGGTATTGATATCGAAGTAGATGTAAGTATGCTTAGAGGAAATTATACTACGGAAGTAGAGATTCCAAAACCTGCTGGTGTTAAACAATTATCTGTTAATAAAGTTACGGTAGAGATAGAAGTTACAAAGAGTAGTGAGCCAGTTACTATGACTTTAAGGGTACAGGCTTTAAATGTACCAAATGGCTTCAATGCTACCGCCGCATCGGTAGATGATGCAGAAGTTTTAGTAGATATTAATGGTGCTTATAATGTTATCCATAGTTTAAAAGAAACAGAGCTTCAAGCTTATGTAGATTTAAGTGGTTATACAGAAGAAGGTACTTATGATGTACCAATTCAGATTCGAGCAAATACTTCTAATGCTAGATTAGTTACTTTCAGTCCAAAGAAAGAAACCGTTAAAATTTTAATTACGAAAAGAAGCTAAAAGGAATTCCTTTTAACTTCTTTTTTTCATATTCTCTTTTCGATTCCATATACTTAAATGAAAAGAGAGGTAAATATGAAGAAAATAATATTTGGGATAGTATTTCTATTGATGGTTGTTGGTTGTGGAAAATATTCAGAAAAAGATGCTTATGAAGAAATTTCCAAACGAGTCAATAATCTGTCCTCTTATCATGCTACTGGAGAATTATTGATTTATCGTGGGGAAGATTCTTATACGTATGATGTTGATGTCGCTTATCAGGAAAAAGATTATTATCGTGTTAGTTTAACGAATAAAATTAATAATCATGAACAAATCATTTTAAGAAATCAGGACGGCGTCTATGTACTTACGCCATCTCTCAATAAGAGTTTTAAATTTCAAAGTGATTGGCCTTATAATAATTCACAAATTTATTTGTTAGAACGAATTTTTACCGATTTAAAGAAAGATGATAAAAGAACTTTAAAAGAAGAAAATGGAGATTATGTTTTTACAAGTAAAGTCAATTATTCTAATAATGAAAATTTAGTTCAGCAAAAAATCTATGTAGACAAAAATCTTCAATTAAAAAAAGTAGAGGTTTTAAATGGAGAAAATACGGTAGAAATGAGTATGACATTTACAGAGATTGATGAGAAAAAGAGCTATGAGACGGAGTACTTCCAGCTAGAAAAAAATATGGAAGGAAAAGTAGAAACAGAGACGACCATGAAAGAATTAGATTCTATCGTATATCCTATGTATATACCGGTTAATACGTATTTAACTAGCCAAGATAAAGTGAAATTAGATGATGGAGAACGAATCATTTTAACGTTTGATGGCGAAAATCCATTTATGTTAGTTCAAGAAACGGCTACGGTTTCGCAAGAGTTAGAAACGAATATTGTATATGGAGATCCTTATTTAATTGCAGATACTATTGGAGCTGTTACAGATTACTCGATTACTTGGATTAGTAATGGGGTGGAATATTCTCTTGTTTCTGAAAATTTAGATTTAGAAGAAATGATGAATGTAGCGGAATCTGTTAGTATGACGGCTATTACAAAATAATATTGTCAGTAAATCTAAAGATATGTTATAATATGCTTGGTGATTTGAAATGAAAAAAGCAAAAATAAAAGCAAAAAAGAATGAAAAGGAAGTAAAAGAACAAGGAACTGGCTTAATGGATGGAAAATCTATCGTTATCATGATTGTTGTGATGGCTCTTGTCTTTGTAACCTTTTATTTTTTAACAAATTTTTTAATATCTAGAAACGAGAAACCAGCTTCTAGCAGTACGAACAGTAATAGTGAAGAAAAAGATAGTAACGAGATTGCTTTTTCACAACTTCTTAAACAGAGTGATAAAACATATTATGTATTTGCCATTTTAGAAAATGACAAAACGACTGTTTATACAGAATATGCAGATCGAATTGGTACAAAATATTATCAAATCAATATGAAGGATGCTATGAACAAAGCTTATATTGGGGAAGAAACTTTGATTGGAGAAACTGCTAAGGATATTAAAATTTCAGATTCTACTTTATTCGTTATAGTGGATGGTAAAGTGGATAGTTATTATGCGGGAAAAGACAATATTATTAACTACTTAAAAGAAAAAGTTGTAGAAAAAAAATAAAAAAATCTATGAAAATAGGTTTTTTTTTGGCTTTTTGACGATACTAACAAAAGAAAGTGTGTCATATGGAACTAATATTTTTGTGTATAAAATTATTTTGTGTAAGAATCATGGATGTTTCTCTAGGAACAATTCGTGCCGTTATGACGGTTAGAGGAAAAAATATGGTCGCAACCATTATTGGCTTTTTTGAAATAACCATTTGGTTTCTTGCCGTAAAAGATGCTTTAAATAGCGAATCTAACAGTTTATGGATAGTTTTTTCTTATGCTGGAGGATTTGCAGCTGGTACTTATATTGGGGGAATTATTGCCCAAAAGTTTATTCATACCAAATTAGGAATTCAAATTATTGTTCATGAAGAAAATCAATCTTTGGTGGAGACACTAAGAAACCATGGATATGCTGTTTCCGTGATTCAAGCCAAAGGAGCAAATGATAGTAATAAACTTCTTCTTTTTTTAGAGATTGATAGCCAGTTTATTGATCATTTAGAATTTTTGGTGAAGTCACAGGATCCTAAAGCATTTATTGTCGTGAATGAAACAAAATATGTTCAAAACGGCTATTTTCGAAGTTTTTCTAAATAGGAAAAGAAAGTTTTTCATCTAAAACTAGAAAAAAATAATGTTCCCTTGAATACAATGAATTATAGGTGAAATATGAAACTATTTTTCATGGGAATGTTCATTGGAATCGGCAAGATATTGCCAGGAATCAGTGGGAGTATCCTTGCGATTCGATTAGGAGTATATGAAAAAGTTATTTCTTGTCTTTCTCATTTTCGAGAACATTGGAAAGAAAATCTTTCTTATTTAGGAATTCTTGGTAGTGGCTTTGTTGCCTCTATTATTTTAGGTAGTAAGTTGTTACTTCATGTGTTTTTACACTACGAACTTTTTTTAAAGATTTTCTTTCTTCTTTTTTTACTTACAGGGATACCAGAACTTGTAAAAAAAAGTAATGGTTATAAAATTTCCATTGTAACTTTTTGTTTAGGAAGCCTTTTCTTCTTTTTACCGTTAGGAAAAACGACTCATTTTTCTTTTCTTACTTATGGATGTATGGGAATTATAGAGGCAATCTCTACCATTATTCCTGGTTTAAGTGGAACCGCTATTTATTTATCCCTAGGATGGTATGAGGAATTGCTTTTCTTTTTTAGTTATTTCTATTATTTTTCTTTGCTGGAGATTATTTCTTTTGTTATGGGGCTTGTTTTTTCTTCTTATTTTCTTATTAAATTGCTTCAATACCTTTTTGATAGGTATTCTGGAGAAACTTATAGTGGTATTTTAGGCTTTTTTCTTTCTAGTATTTTCTTTTTATTTTAATACCAAAAAATGGTCATTTCTGACCATTTTTTCTATCGCTATCATTGATGAAAGCTAAGAAAGTTATTCCTATGAAAATAGTTCCGATGCCGCCAAAGATGAAAGCACTATCATGTCTAAAAATAATTCCTATGACAATTGCTATTAAAATAAATAGAGAACCAAGTAAAATTCCTTTTTTATATTTACCTTTCATGATAGCATTCCTCCTAGTATTTAATTTTTCCTTTCTTCTCCTGTTAAATTTAAGTGGGCCGTGTGTTTAGGAATTCTTTTTTCTCGAGGTAATGTTTCTACCCATTTGTTTCCATCCCATTTTTTTAGACAGTTAGGCCCATACCATTGCTTTAAGATTTTTTCTATGTTGTTATAAGAATAATATTTTCTTCCCTCAAATTCGTATAATTTAAAGGGTAATATATCACTTTTTAAAAATACAGGTTCTTTTAAAAATTTTTCCCAAGGTACAGAAATTGGTTGAGACATGAGGGAACTATTTTCATTTTTTCTAGAATATCGATTGGAAAACCAAACAACAAATTTTTTTAAAGGGGTATGAGGAATTCGAAGATTATCCAAGAGGACTAAAAAGGGCATTGTTACCTTAATGACGGTTCGAGCAACTTCATCTTTCCATTTTTTTTCAGAAACATTATCATAAATAACAACATCGACAAAGATTCCATTTCCACTTTTGCACCTATTTTTTAGTAACCAATTGACTTCTTCGATGTAAGTTCCTCTTTTTCGAATTTTCATTTGAGGACCATTAATTACATTAAAACGTTTATCCTTTTCAAAACATTGATAATAAAATTTATCTGATAAATCTCTATCAAGAGCTTCTAAAAAACGATTCCAGTCTTTTTTTAGAACACAGATATCGATATCATCATCCCAAGGAATAAATCCTTGATAGTTAACGCAACCTAAAGCAGAACCCGCAATTAACCCATATTGAATATTGTTTTTTATACAAATACGATGAATTTCATCCATAATATCCAGTATTTCTAGTTGAAGCTCTCTAATCGTTATTTTTGTGCCATCTTTATTTTCTTGTAGGACATATTCTTCTCTTTCTTGAATGCATCCTTTTGTCATAAATTTACCTCATCTCTACTGTTCATTTTACTAAAAATTCGTAAAATAATCAATACTGTGGATGTATTCAAAAAGACTACTTTTCGGTAGCCTTTTTGTCCTTTTTGAAATTAGGTTTTTTATTCACACTCTTTTGAAACTATAGAATATGCTATATCAGAAGGGGTGGATTATATATGTGTAATAACAATAATGATGTAGATTCTTGCAGATGTATTGCTGAAATATTAGCGATTATTAATGTATTACAACAAAATGCAACAACAGCAGAAACTTGTTTAGATACTTGTGACAGAGGCTTCTTAGGCTGTGGTACGAATTCTTTGACTTGTAATACTAGACCAGTTATGTTGTATTTATCAAATGGTGTACCACTAAGCATACCTACTACTAAAGATAGTGTAGCTTGTGGAACAGATGCTGAGTGTTCAAGTGTTTTTAGAGTAGAAAAATTAGATGGCTGCTGTTGTACACTACGTGTCTTAGCTACAAACCCAGATACAACTAGTGAATTTCCTTATGTATCAACAAATTCATTCTTTACTGTGAATTTAAATTGCGTATGTTGTCTAAGATGTCTATCTGATACTTATGTAGAGTGTTTATAATACTTCAATTTTTAAGATATCCATGATAGGAATAATCTCATTATCAAAAGTAATGAGATTATTTTGAGTTCTTCCGATAATCATTTTTTCTATGACTTTATCTTTTAGAGTGATTTTTGTATTTGTTCGATATACTTGATTGAGTTTAAAAATTTCATCGACAGTGACTTCCTCGGAGCGATTTTCTCCTTTCCCATAAAATACACTCGCATTGTTGTGGATGTTTTTATTGATTTGATTATGAAAGACTTTTGGTAGTTCTTTTTTCATGTAATCTTCCTTTCACCATATTGTATGCGAAAACATATAATAAAATGAGGTGAAATATGTATAAAGTGTATCGGGTGGGATCTTACGATACTTGGGAAAGTATTGCAAGCAAGTTTCATACAAATGTAGAAACTTTACAAAATTTAAATGGTATTTCTATGCTTATTCCAGGGAGTGAAATTGTAGTACCAAAAGTAGTAGAGGAGGATAATTTTACGGTTTATACCGTTCAAAAAGGGGATAATTTATATGATATTGCAAGGAGATATAACAGTAGTGTAGAAGTATTGTTAAATGCGAATGGTCTTGAAAAAGATGATTATTTATATCCAGGACAGGAATTATTGATTCCCAAAAAAGGGATTAAGATGAATGTTGTTAAAGAGGGCAAAACCTTGAATGAGGTAGCTGCTGATTTGGGTGTTTCACAAAATTCTCTATTAGAGGATAATGAGAATATTTATTTGCTACCAGACCAATTACTTATTGTGAAAAAATAGGAAATTTGAGAAAATCACTTTCCTTTTTTTGCGGGCTAGGGTATAATCATTTTAGGTGATAGAATGGAAAATAATTCAGAAATGGAAATGAATTCTAAGGAACCAGAGAGACAATTATATGACTATACTGGATTAAGTATTTTAAAGATGTACGGAGAGGATTTAACTGCTAAAGAATATATCACAGATCCAGCTATCCGTAGAGAAGAAGAAATTGGTAAGATGACAGTTATCTTATTAACTCCTGAAAAATCTGCTATCTTGGTAGGAAAAGCTGGTATTGGTAAAACTTCTATTGTAGAAGGACTATCTTACCGGATTATTCGTGGGGAAGTTCCTGATCGATTAAAAGGGTACCGGGTTATCAAAGTTAATTCAGCTGCACTTCTTGGTAAAGTTGTCTATCAAGGAAAAGAAGAAATGGTTATTTCTCTTTTAGTGGAGGAATTAAAACGTTCCGATAAAATTATTTTGTTTATTGATGAAATTCATACTCTTATCGGTAGTAAAGAGGGTGGACCTATGGATTTAGCCAATATTTTGAAGCCAGCTATTGATAGAGGAATGGTAAAGATTATTGGTGCTACTACGGATATTGAGTATAATACGTATATTGTAAGAGACAGGGCTTTCTTAAGACGTTTTGATCGAGTAGATGTCTATGAACAAGATATTCCTACAACGATAGAAGTTTTGATGAAGACATTGCCTAAGATTGAAAAGCAGACCGGAATTAAATTTAAATATAATGAATATGTTACACAACTTTTAGTCCAATCTATTGTAGAAGCAACGAGTGAGTTTAAGAGGGTTTATGGATTAGGAGCAATGTATCCCGATGTTTCTTTTTCTGTTTTGACGGCAGCTTTCTCTAATGCCTTATATAATAATAAATCCGAGGTAACTTTGATAGATGTCTATAATGCAATTAAAAATAGTAAGAGAATTTATCCAGATTCTCGTGTAAAGGAATTAGCGGCTTTTCGAGAGAAATTTAAGGATGTTGCTCGGCAAGAAAATGTTGAATTAGCGGACGTAAAAGTAGAAGATTTAGATGATCCAGAAATCTTTTAGGAATGGTGGGGTGATAGAATGAAAAAAATTCCTATCAAGAATTATGTGATATTAGTAGTTCTTATAGCGGTGACGGTTTTAGCAGCTTGTTATGGATGCTATGTATATAAAAAACACCAAGAACATGGTTATGTAACGGTAATGCTTCCTTTCTTGAAAGAAATAAAAGAGGATGGAATTGGTGACTATTTAGTTGATAATCCTACGGCGGTATTGTATATCAGTGATAAAACGAATTCTTCTTTAGAGGAGGAAGAGTTAAAAGTAAAACAATTAATTACGGATTATAATTTACAAAGTTATTTTGTTTATGTAGATATTTCCAATGACCAGGCGAAGAGTTTGGCTGATTTTGAAAAGAAATATCAACTTCAATTGAATTATCAAAATCTTCCTATTTTGGTCATAATAGAGGATGAACAAGTGGTAGAATACTACAATGAACAAAATTGGAATGCCCAAGAAATTGAAGATTTTCTAGTACGAAATGGGGTTATAGAAAATGATTAATATTGTTTTATTTGAACCTGAGATTCCCCAAAATACGGGGAATATTATGCGTACCTGTGCAGGAACTTATGCCAAGCTACATTTAATTAAACCGCTTGGCTTTTCTTTGGATGATAGAAATATCAAGAGATCTGGTGTCAATTATATCGAACATTGTGATTATCATGTCTATGAGGATTGGCAAGATTTTTTAAGTCAAAATCACGGAACTTTTTACTTTTTAACAAGATATGGAAAACGTCCTCATACAGAGTGTGATTTTCGAAATGTAGACGAAAATATTTATCTCATTTTTGGCAAAGAGAGTACTGGCATTCCGAAAGAAATTTTAAAAGACCATCTCGATCAATGCTTTCGTATTCCAATGAATGCCAATATTCGAGCTTTAAATCTTTCTAACTGTGTAGCTTTAGTGCTATATGAGGTATTAAGACAACAGGATTATCCAAATTTACTAAGAACGGAACCTTTTAAGGGTGAAGATTATTTATCACAATAAAAATAACACCAAATGGTGTTATTTTTGCGAAGTAATTTCAATGATACGATTGATATCATCATCGATAGCTGCTATATTTTTATGGAGTTGATTACATTTTTCACATCGATAAATGATTTTATATCCTTTTTTATATTTTTCAATATCAATAGGTTTTAATAGCCCATGACAAGAATTTGCCCTATCCCCTGGATTATTATCTACATGTTTGGAATAAAGACAAAATGGACAGTGATCCCTAGCTGTATAGTTTAATTTAGAAACTTTCTTTCCACAGTACTCACAGATAAATTCTTCATCAACCATATGGAATTTTTTCATATCCTCACCAGAAAAATTATATCACGAATGTATAAATTATGATACAATAAGTGTGGTGAATTTTATGGATAAAAAGTATGATGTTGCCATTATTGGGGCAGGGCCAGCCGGATTATTTGCTGCCTATGAATTAACTAGTCAAAGAAAAGATTTAAAAATAGTCATTTTAGATAAAGGATTTAAAGTATCTAAAAGGGTTTGCCCTATGAATAAATTAGGGGTTCCTTGTCAAAATTGTAATCCTTGTGCCATTTTATCAGGTTATGGAGGAGCTGGCACTTTTTCAGACGGGAAATTGAATTTTATTCCAACACTAGGAAAAAGCGATTTGACTAAATATATGAGCGAGAGTGAAGCTTATCAATTGATTGATGAGACAGAAGCTATTTTTAACAGATTCAAGATGGATGCAGAGGTTTTTCCAAGCAATATGGAAGAGGCTTATGAGATTCGCAAGAAGGTAGCTATTGCTGGGGCTAAGCTTCTTTTAATCAAGCAAAAACATTTAGGTAGTGATCGTTTACCAGAATACATTGATGGAATTTGTGAATATTTAAGAAAGCAAGGTGTTGATTTATTAGATCAGGCGAATGTTATCGATATTCAAACGAAAAAAGAAGACGAACACCAAATTACTTATCAAAAAGGAAAAAAAGAATATTCTTTAAAAGCCAGTAATGTCATTGTAGCTCCTGGTAGGACTGGTGCAAAGTGGATTCAAGAGTTAGCTGATAGGTATAAAATTCCGTATTTGTCACAGAGTATAGAAATAGGAGTAAGAGTGGAAGTTAGAAAAGATATCATGGAAGAAATAACCAGTGTTATCTATGATCCTACTATTTTTATTAAAACGAAAACATATAGTGATGAAATTAGAACGTTCTGTACCAATCCTGGAGGCTTTGTAGCCAAGGAAAACTATTATGGATATATTTGCGTAAATGGGCATGCTTTGAAGGATGTTAAAAGTAATAATACAAACTTTGCTTTTATTTCCAAAGTTAATTTAACTCAGCCAGTTACGAATACGAGACTTTATGGAGAATCTATTGCTAGAATTGCAAATGTTCTTGGTGATGGAAAACCAATTATTCAGTCCTTGAAAGATTTAAGAAGTGGTAGAAGAAGTGAATGGCATCGCATTCAAAAAGGGTTTATTGAGCCTACTTTAAAAGATTGCGTAGCAGGAGACTTAGCCTTAGTTCTTCCACATAGGATTATTACGAACATCTTGGAAGGATTGGAAACTTTAGATAAAATTATTCCTGGAGTGAATAATGATGATACTTTGCTTTATGGACCTGAGATAAAGTTCTTTAGCAATGAAATAGAAACCAATAATCATTTTCGCTTGAAAAAGGAATGTATTTATTTTGTTGGTGATGGGGCTGGAAAAGCAGGAAACATTGTTACGGCAGCTGCGACTGGTTTGGTTGCTGCTAAAGATATTCTAGAAAGAATGAGAAAAAGCAAGCATTAGACATTTTCAAAATAGTGTGCTATGATGAGATGGGGGATGAAATTTCATGGACGAAAATGCAAAAAAAGAGTTAAAAAAAATAACTAGTCGAAGAATGGATTTTAAGGTTCAAGAAGTAGTAATCTTGGTCGTTATTACTTGTATTTTCAGTTTTTTTGCTGGGACAGCTTTTACGAAAATGAAAGAAAACCCAGAAGTTTTAAATAGTGAGCCTCTTGTGATGAGTGATGAATTGGTTGATTTTATTTATACTTATCAAAATATTGTTAATCAATATTATAAGGATGTAGATGAAAAAGTTTTATTAAATGCCGCTTTAAAAGGGGTTTTAAGTGAAATAGAAGATCCCTATTCTATCTATATGGATGAAGACGAGTATAGCAATCTAAATATTAATTTAGAGGGAAGCTATGACGGTTTGGGGATTTCTATAGAAAAGGATTCAGCGACAAATTACATGATTGTTCGCTCTGTATTTAAAAATTCTGCTGCGGATAAAGCGGGATTAAAAGTGGATGATGCTATCCTATCTGTTAATGGAAAAGATGTAACCGGTTTAACGACTTCAGAGTTTAGTGCTCTTGTTTTACAGGGAGAAGAGACAAAATATGTCATGAGTGTTTTGCGTGGCGAAGAGACTCTTTCTATAACGGTGGAAAAAGCAAATGTTGTTATTCCTTCCATTGAAACGGAAATTTTTGAACGGAATAATAAGAAGATAGGATATATCTACATTTCTATTTTTGCCAAAAATACTTCTGAACAATTTAAGGAAGAATTAAAAAAATTTGAAAAAGGGAAAATAGACGCTCTTATTATCGATGTCCGGGATAATACAGGAGGTCATTTAACAGCTGTAGAAGATATTCTTAGTCAATTCTTTGATTCTTCATATATTATTTATCAATTAGAACAAGATGGTCAACGACAAAGGATTCATTCTGATGGTGATGAAACTAAAGAATATCCTATTGCTTTATTGGCAAACCAGTATAGTGCCTCAGCATCTGAAGTTCTTATTGGATGTCTTAAAGATAATTTAGGGGCTATCGTAATTGGTGAAAAAACGTATGGAAAGGGGACTGTGCAACAATTGGTAGATTTATCAAATGGAGATCAATATAAGATTACAACAAAGAAGTGGTTAACTCCAAAGGGAACCTGGGTGAATGATACAAACGGTATTGCTCCAGATATTGAAGTGAAATTATCTGAGGAATATTTTAACAATCCATCGAATGAAACAGATAATCAATTACAAAGAGCTTTAGAGGAACTTTCAAAATAGTCCTCTTCTTTTTTTATAAACTATGTTATAATGGTATTAGGTGGTTTGTATGAAACAAATGTGCGTGGGGGATTGTTATCAAATACAATGTTATAAGCACAACGGAAAAATTCACCGAGCATGGGATGAAGCTGTTGTGCTGGATATACAGAAAGACTATATTGTTTTTGGAAATAACAAAACGAAAGTAATTGAGTCAGAAGGAACGACTTGGCGAACGAAGGAACCAGCTATTATCTATTTCTTTAAGAATAAATGGTATAACGTAATCTCTCAGATGAAGAAAGATGGAATCTATTATTATTGTAATATCGCAACTCCTTATATTATAGAGGAAGGTACTATAAAATATATTGATTATGATTTGGATCTTAGGATATTTCCAAAAGGAGAATATAAAATCTTAGATAAATTGGAATATCAGTATCATAAAAAGAAAATGGAATATTCGGATGATTTAGATTTAGTGGTAAATCATGCGATGAAGGAATTAATTGATGAGTATTTAAATCATGCTCCTATGTTTAATAAAGAACAAAATGAATCCTACTTGCAACTTTATCTTCAGCTAAAAGAAGATACTAAAAATTAAAATTTCGTTATGAAAGAGCATTATTCTTTAAAAAATGCTTTTTTTTGTAAAAAAATATTGACAAAGAATTTGTAAATTGATATATTAAGTGCGTTGTTTTTTGGAAGGGTTCCAAATTTAACAAATAGGAAGAAAAAAATACTTAAAAATAAGAAAAAACAATTGACTTCCCATTTTAAATTTGTTATATTAAAGGAGCTTTGAAAGAAAGCAATCGAGGTTGTTGAAAAATGATCTTGAACCATGATTCTTGCCAAACAATTTTCTTTGGTGAGAAAAAATATTCTGAAATTGAAAAAAAATGAAAAAAAGCAAAAAAATGCTTGACATCATTGATTCAATTTGGTATATTATTAGCTGTTGAGCCGAGCTCAACAAAAAATGTCAAATCTAAAAAAGTCAAGAAAAATATATTGACAATTACATTTAGGTTTGATACAATGAGTTTACTTTCCAGTGATGGAAAGGGAATGATCTTTGAAAACTGAGCAAAATGTCAATTCACTATTAGTTAGGATTGAACAAAATTTACAAAAGAATATATTATTTTTTTGGAGAGTTTGATCCTGGCTCAGGATGAACGCTGGCGGCATGCCTAAGACATGCAAGTCGAACGAGGTGG
>CANQTT010000031.1 GCA_947626855.1 uncultured Bacilli bacterium | reverse complement strand
GTTGATAATTAACATTTTACTGGATCAATCGCTTTTTGTATATACTTATCGGTGTCACATCAATTGTAACACTACAAGGTTAGATATATTTCCCTAAAACATTACTTGTTTTTTTTCTCTGTTTTTGATACAATTAAAAAATGGGGATTATAGTAAATTATAGAATTAGTAGTAGGTGGTTTTAAAGATATGAGAAAGAAAGTTACTCGTAGAGTTTGGTTTAGATATCTCTTGATATTGTTATTATTCTTTCTTTTGATAGTGTGTTTATTTTTCGTAAATAAGGATAAGGGAGATTTTGAAAAAGAGAATCCTTCTTCTTCAACAAATACAAACAAAAATGTATCTCTAGAATCTCCAGAATCTATTCGAGATAAAGAAGTAGAAAAGCTTTTAAATAGTTTAACACTTGAAGAAAAAATAGGTCAAATGTTGTTTATTTCTTATGAAACTTATTCTTTAGATGACCATTTAAAAGAAATTGTGGAAACATATAAACCAGGAGGTTTTGCCTTAGAAAAGGCAAATTTTAATACATATGAAGAACTTGTTACCTTGATAGATGATCTTCAATCTTTAGCAGATATTCCTATGTTTATTGGTACTGATCAAGAAGGTGGAACTGTTCAGAGATTAAAGTATTTAAAAGATGTTAATGCCTCAGAAATTCCTAGTATGGAAGATTTGGGAAATACGGAAGATGTGGATTTAGCTTATGATTTGGGAAAAGTTTTAGCCGAAGAACTTTTAGCAGTTGGTATTAATATGGATTTTGCTCCTTGTCTAGATGTTGTAGATAAGAAAACTGCTTATATAGGTAGTAGAAGTTTTGGAGATGATCCTGCCTTAGTAACGAAGATGGGTGAATCTTTAGCAAAAGGACTTTTGGATAATCATGTCATTCCTGTTTATAAACATTTTCCAGGTCATGGAGCAACAACTGTTAATTCCCATTATGATTTACCTGTTATTTATAAATCTAAGGAAGAATTATATGAAAAGGACTTAATTCCTTTTCAAGAGGCGGTTAAAGATGGAGCTGAAATCATCATGGTTGGGCATTTAGCACTCCCTAATGTTGTCCCTGATAACACCCCTGCTTCTTTGTCGAAAGAAGTGATTACGGGTATCCTAAGAGAAGAAATGGGATATGATGGAATTGTCATCACAGATGCATTAAATATGGGAGCTATTACAAAAAATTACACGGAAAAAGAAATTTATGAACTTGCTATTAATGCAGGTGTGGATATTTTATTAATGCCAAAAAATGTGGATAAAGCGGTAGAGTATATCAAAGAGAGCATTGAAGAGGGTACTATTACAGAGGAACAGATAAATCAGTCCGTTCGTAGAATATTGACTTTGAAATCTAAGTATTTACCAGTTCAAAAATTACCAAAAGAACAATTGGGAAGTGATAGTCATCTATCTGTTATCCGTCAAATTTTAGGAGAGTAGAATTTACTAAAAAAGAGTTATTGATAGACAAAAAAGGTGTCAACCTTCTTTCGAAAATAGAAAAGATGAATTTTTTCATCTTTTTCTTTTTATATATTATTATAACAGAAGGTAATAATTTAGCTAATTAACTATATTTTTCTAGAAAAATATAAAAATGTCATAAAACTGTAAAATCTTTTTTTGTTAGTTCTCTTTTTTTATCAAAAAAAATTTTTCTTTTTCATTTTGACAGAACAAATCTTTTGTGCTAATATCTACTGCGAGGTGGATGAGAAATTTATGGGCGAATTGACGTCTAAACAAGCATATGAGTTATTAATAAAGAGTGTAATCTTTGATAGTTCTGATTTGGAAAAAGAAGAAAATGGTTGGATATGGCACTCCTTTTATGTTGCAGAAGCAGCGAAAAGAATTGCGAAAGCTTTAAGATTTGATGCTGAAAAGCTCATGACTTTAGGATATATTCATGATATTGGTAAAAAAATTTCTTTTGAGGGCCATTCCATTATAGGCTATCATTTAATGTGTCAGTTTGGGTATGAAGTAGATGGAAGAATCTGTCTTACTCATTCTTTTATCAACAATGATATTTCTTTAACAGCAGGTCCAGGTCCGAGTGGTAATAGTTTACTCTATATAGAACATTATCTGAAGGGAATGACTTTATCCGCTTATGATAATATCATTCAAGTTTGTGATTTATTCTGTACGGAAAATGGTTTTACAACGATTGAAAAGAGACTTTTAGAAATTTTAGAGGAACGAGGCGTTACAGAAAATTCAGAAAAGCATTATAACAGTGTTATAAATTTAGTAGAAAAATTTGAAGGGAGAATGAAAGTACCTTTTTATAGTCTATTTCCGGAAATTCCGGAAAGCGATTTGCAGCAACTCCCTCAAGATCGAGAAAAACTCTTGGGATATATTCACCGTGAGGTAGAGAAAATCAAGAAAAAAGCATAAAAATGCTTTTTTTTAAACAATTGTGGCAAGAATCTAAGAATGATTGTGTAAATGAAAAAATTATGCTAAAATGAGTACATCTTTAAGAAGAGGTGAGAAAATGGTTTTCAAGAAACTTTATGTCAACATCAAAATAGTAGCAGTTTCAGGCAAGGAAAATCTTTTTCTCGTGAATTAAAAATGGAAAGGATTACTAGGAGCTACTATTTCAAATAGTAGCTTTTTTGGGAGGAATTATGAAGAAAGAAAAAAAATTTAGTAATGCAAGGTTAATCTTTCATTATTTAAAAGATGATAAGGGAAAATTAGTTATTTATTTACTTCTTACAGTTTTAACGTATATTCCAGCTCTGCTATCCTCTTTTTTCTGGGGATATGCTATTGAAGGACTCATTCAAAATTCTATTAACGTCTTTCTCTTTTTCTTATTTTTACGAGAAGGATTACATATTTTATTCTGTGTAATTCTCTCTGTACCTAGAGATTTAATATATAATTATCTAGAAATTAAATTTTCTAGCTCAGTTATTAAAGATTTATACCATAAAGTAACGGAATTACCTGCCATTGCTTTTGAAAATATTGGAGTAGGCGAATTTATTAATAGAATGACGAATGATCCTGATAGAGTCATGGATTTATTAGGGCAATTAATAAGAATGTCATGTCGTGCTGTTGTAGTCGTTGTCGTTTTAGTTCTTGCCTTTACGACTTCTTTATTTTTAGGTCTAGAAATTCTTGTCTTTAGTGCTATTATGGGATTTATTTCAGCGAAATTTTTCCCTAAAATCAAAAAGACACAGGAAAAAATCAAAAAAGATTCTGATTTACAAATAAAATCAGCAACTGAAAATTTGACCGGTATTCGCGAGATTAAAGCCCTTGGTATTAAAAAGAATATCGAAGAGAGAATGTATGATAGAATTGATACCCATTTTCTTGATCAACGCAAAATTCGAAAATATGAAGTAGCTTATTTTAATTTGAATTCTCTTGTCTATTTTATTTTACAAGCTATTATTTTAGCTTCAGCTGGATATTTAGTCGTCCAGGGAAAAATGACGTATGCTCTATTCATTGTTTTAGAGTCTTATATTTGGAGAATTGATGACGTTGTTGAAAGTATTAGTGATTTTGGGGTTAACTACAATAAAGTTAAGGTTTCTCTACGAAGAATTGATGAAATTGTGAACAATCAACTCTATGAAGATGAAAAGTTTGGCAATCAAGAACTTTTAAATACAAAAGGGGTTGTGGAGTTTCAAAATGTCGTTTTCCGCTATCGGGATGATGAAAAGGATACTTTAAAAGGTCTTAGTTTGACGATTGAGTCTCATAAAAAAGTAGCTATTATTGGAAAAAGTGGAAATGGAAAAAGTACTATTTTTAACTTACTATTACGATATTTTGATCCAACAGAGGGAACTATCTCCATTGATGGAGTAAAAATTCAGGATTTAACAGAAGAATCTTTACGAAAAAATGTATCTGTTATTAGACAATCGCCATTTTTATTTAATTTAAGTATTATGGAGAATTTTCAAATTGTTAAAAAAGACGTTACCTTAGAAGAAGTAAGGGAAGTCTGTAAAAAGGCTTATATTGATGATTATGTAATGAGTCTTCCTCATCAATACGATACGATTATTGGGGAGGGTGGAGTGAACTTATCTGGTGGTCAAAAGCAAAGAATTGCTATTGCAAGAACTCTTTTAATGAATACGAAGATTATTCTTTTCGATGAAGCTACAAGTGCCTTAGATAATGAATCACAGGAATATATCAAGCAGACCATTGATAATTTAATTGTAGATCATACCGTTGTTATTGTTGCTCATAGGCTTTCTACTATTATTGATGCCGATATTATTCATGTGATTGATCAGGGAAAATTAGCGGCATCAGGTACGCACAAGGAGTTATTAGAATCTTCTTCCATTTATAGAAGTTTATACACAACAGAGTCATCAGCGACCTTGGAGTAGTTATGAGAAAAGTATTATTTGTTTGTTTAGGAAATATTTGTCGTTCCCCAATGGCAGAAATGATTTTAAAAGAATTAGTTCGTGAGAGAAAGTTAGAATTCGAATATGAGATAGCTTCACGAGGAATTAGTAGGGAAGAAGAGGGAAATGATATCTATTTTCTTGCTAAAAGAAAATTATATCAAGAAGAGATTCCCGTAGAACCTCATCAAGCTCATCAAATTACGCAAAGGGATATCGATTCCTTTGATGATATTTTAGTCATGGAAAATAGTCATAAAAAGGCTATTTTAAGAAATTATAGAGTGGAATATCCAGAAAAGGTACAAAGGCTACTAGATACCGATATTTCTGATCCTTGGTATAGTGGAGATTTTGATACAGTATTTGAACAATTGTATGAAGGTTGCTTAAAATATTTAGAAAAAAGGTTATGAACAAGTATGTGCATAACCTTTTATTTTTTATAGACAAATTCTTTTACAATATTTTTTCTGGATTGAGATAAATTGATAGAAGAAGAAAATTCTTCATAATCTTCCTGTTCTCCACTAATCTTTTCATCTGTTAGGACAAGAGAGCATTTTATTTTTGTTAGCATATTGGAAGTTAGTTTTCTTTGCATATCCATTCTAGGCGTTGATAGAATAGATAACTTTTGAAAACCTGGTTGTTCCTTATGGGTTTCATCCCTTACTAATTTATAAGAGAAAGATACTCCTCTTCTAGCGATGTCTTGAAAAAAATCACCAAATCTTGTTAGTGTGTCAGAAACGTGTTCCATACTTCCGCGGTAATGATCATCCATAAGAACTCTATTTAGATGAATATTCAAGGAATTGATAAAAAGACTTAAATATTTTGCCTTTTGTTGAATACTAGGAGTCATCCAACGAACTTCTTTTGTCCCATCATAAATCTCTTGAAAAAAGTCTCTTAAAACTATGAAATATTTTTCTCTTTCTGTAGAAACTCCTTTATTTTCTAATAATCTACTGATACTTTTTAAGTGATTAATCATCTCTTGATATTCAAATTCGTCTTGATAGACAGATTGAGTATTCATAGCCAATTCTGTTGCTTCATCGATTATGATTAAGTCTGCATTTCTAGCTAGAAAATGGCTAGAAGAATTCTGTTGACTTCTTATGAGAGAACTTTGTGTGATAATAACACATCCTTCTTGAAAAGCACTTTCATATTGAAGTTTATAGGGACAAGAGGAAGCAAATTGACATTTTTCAAATAAGCAACTAGACACATGAATTTTTTCCCAATCTCTTTCGGATAGGAAAGGGAAAGTATCCCTTTGATAAGAACTATTTCCTTCTTCATAACTAGTGGCAGCTGTTTTCCATTTTTCTTCTTTGGACTTATTAGCTTGTTTTAATAATTTGCGAATACATAGATAATTTTCTTCTCTATTTAATTCGTGAACAGGAATGGGAATGCCTAATAAAGTAGATAATTCCTGTACTCTTTCTTTAATCTTTTCTTTGACTTCATCACTGGATGTTACAATCACAAATTTTTGAAATGTTTTACTATTCTGATAAGCAAGAATAGCAGGAATCAGGTAACCGCTTTCCCTTTGATCATAAGCTTGAATCAATAAAGTTTGATTGGATTGGATGGCATCCGCAACATCATAAAGTAACATTTCTAAATCTTCTTCTAGATGACAAGTTTTTATTCCTTTTTCTAAGAGAGAATCAAATTGTTTTTCCTTTAATTCCTCTTTTATTTTTTCTTCTTTTTCCTTTTTAAAAATAGATTCCATGAGGTACCTCACTTTCAAGTTTTTCTATTGTATCATGCTTCCTTTGAAAATTCAATAAAAAAAGCACACAATGTGTACTTTAAGAATATTGATTGGTTTTAAAATATAAAGCAACAGACGCATTATCTTTTCCATTTTTTGGTTGGTAGAAGTCTTCTCCTTTAGGAATCTGCTTGGCAGGTTTTCCATAAACAGCTTCTTTAATAATGGTTTGAGCTAATTTCTTTTTGTTTGTATGAATTAATTTCTCAATTTTAGAATCTGATAGACAATCCGTAACCCCATCCGTAAATAATAAAATTCCATCATAGGAATCATTTTCGAGAACGGTAATATTTGGTTTAACTCCAAAATCTGGCCCAATACATTTCGTAATTAATCTGCTATATTTATGGCAACGAATTTCTTCTTTTGTTAAGTCTCCTTTTTCATAGTAAAACCAAACAACAGAATCATCTTTTGTAATCTGTTCTATACTATTTTTTTTCACCGTATAGGCTCTAGAATCCCCGATATTAGCAATCACGGTATCTGTTTCATTAATAATCGCACAAGTTAAGGTAGTTCCACACCCATTTCGATAGGATTTTGCAAGGTATAAGTAGTTATTAATATGCTTAATCAATTTTGTTAAGCATTTTGATAAATAATTCGTATCATTAATTTTTCGTTGTTCTTCTTTTTGAAACCATTGTTTTAGAATATCCGTGGTAAAATTGGACGCAATTTCCCCGGAATTTCTTCCCCCAACTCCATCTGCTACAGCTAATAGCTTTAAATTTGGGTTTTGAGGATGAATGATAGTAATCACACTATCCTCATTATTATTTCGAATTAATCCAGTATCACTTAAAGAATCCAAAATGTCTCCTTTTTTACCCATATCCTTTAGTTCTTTTTTTGACTCTCTTTTTGCTTTATGAAATAAGGCAAACACGATTATCCCTCCTAAAAAAGATACCATGTATGATATCATTTTCTACAAAAAATGTCAAATATTTTACCATTTCAAAGCTGGCTTATAAATCAAAAAATCTACTCTTATTTTTCCCAATTTTTAGAATAATAAACAGAAAAATCAATTTTGAAATCTTTTCAAAGCCTAAAGTTTATGATAAAATGAAAATGATATGAAGTCTAGAAGGGAGTAGAAATGGAAAAATTAAAAAAAGGACTAGTATTGTTATTGGCTGTATTTTTAGTAAGTGGTTGTGTTAAAAGAACGGTTGAAATGAACATCGATAAGAATGGAACGGTAACCGTTACAGGAATTGCTGCTGTTGCTAGTGATTTGGCTTCTGATGATTCTTTAGTTTTAGATCAGGAAGACTTAGAAAAACTTGGCTATCAGGTAGAAGAGTATAAGGATGAGGATATGGTTGGTGTTAAATTCACCAAAACCTATAAGTTAGAAGATATCAGTTCTGATAAAGCATCTTTAGTACATCTAGAACTCTTAGGAGAAGAAGGATTTGATGAACAATTCAAATATCAAAAAGTAGGAGATAAAACATACAAAGCTACTTTTGTATTCGACACTACTGGGGAATATGATGAGTCAATGGCTCAGTATGCCAGTCAAATCGAAGTGAAGTATTCTGTTACACTACCTTCTGAAGCAAAATCTCATAATGCTGATGAAGTAGATGGAAAAACTTATACTTGGAATGTTACTTATGGCGAGAAAAAAGATATTAATTATGAATTTACATTAGGTGGAGGTTCTGGTTCAAACTCTATGCTTCTATGGATAGGAATTGCTGTTGCCGTTGTTGCTATAGTAGTAATTGTTATCGTTGTTATGAAGAAAAAGGGAAAAGGAAAACCAGAAGCAGCCATGGTACAACCTTATAACAATTTAGCAAACCAAAATCCACAACAACCAGTAACCCCTATTTATCCACAAAATAATCCTATGAATAATGGATATCCAACAAATGTTCCACCAACACCATCAGATAATTTTGGAAATAATCAAAATGGATAAACGAAAAAAGGATAGAAATATCCTTTTTTTAGTTGATTAAACAAGAAACACTAGTTAATAATGGATAAAAATTATTTCCATAGCAGTTTTCTATACTGGTTAAAACCACTTTTTTAGCCTCTCCATAGGCATGAATGACTCTATCAAAAGCAATAGCTAGTAAAACATGACCTTTTTGATGGAGAATAGCCGGGTAAGAAATCGTTTTTAAGATTTCTTTTTTCTCAATTTCTGTTTTCCCTTTTAAATCGATTTTTTTGATTCCCATAACTTTTTCTTGATGACTAGAGTCTCTAGGAACTTTGAATCCAAATACTTGGAATAAGCTTTGAATTAGAAAAGAACAGTCTACCCCATTTCTAACAGCTCCCCAAGTATAGGGAACATTTAAATAATTTTTCACAATTTCTAAAATATTTATTCTGGTATAGGGGACATATCCTAAATAAGCAATGTCTTGGGAAATATTTTGAATCACAATTCCTTTGTGAGTAGGAATAAATACTTCATAAAACGTATCATGAATTCCTAAAACAGGTAAAGAAACCCCTAAGTCTAAAAAGGTATTTAAAAAGGGAACAAGTGGCTTTGTAATGGTAATGAATTGCTTAGAATCTTCAAAGAGTAGTCGTTGTTGTTCAGAAATGATTAAGACATCTTCTTTCTTTATCCATCCTCTATAAAAGGAAGATTGAACATAATACCATTTTTCATCTAGACTTTTATGATAAATTAGAAGAGGAGTAGCAAAAGGAATTCCCGTTGCGATATTTTCATCTACCAAGGAAGATCTATAGAAGGGTTCCTCCGTTGGAAGATAGGTTAGAGACGTTCTTTTAATAGCAATCGCACTCTCTACTAAAATACTTTCTCTGATATTTTTTATATTTCTGTTATCTAAAATTTCTCTGGAAACAAAGAGAGTTAACTTTTTATCTTCCCGTAGAAAATCCAATACTTTTTTACGGGAAATCATTTTAGAAATATTTTTTAAAAGAACAAGCGTATTATCTTCTAATCTCATTCTAATGTTTTCTTTTTCAATTTCTTCTTCTGTCAGAATTGTCTCTTTTTTGAAATTCTCTTTCATACTACCAATATATGTGCCTTTTAAGAAAAAATGTGTAGAAAACTTCTTTCTTAAACTTGTTTAACATATATTTTTTCTTTTGGGGATGGTAAAGAAAAGTGAATCTTTCTAGATTCTAAGTCCACATCGTGAAGAGTAACTTCTATTAAATCCCCAATTCGCCATTTTTGATTGGTCTCAGAGTGAATCAATGTTGTCCCACCCGTAATTTCATATCCCATTTTTCCTAATTCTTCTATGGGAATAGTTCCTGTTACGAAGTCATTCGTTTTTACGATTACATGATTTTTACTAATATAAGTAATCATGCTAGGGAAAGTTTGACCAACCTTTTTTTCCATGAACTGTGCTAATTTATAGGCTGTAATTTCTTGATCAGCAATGTCTGCAATTTTTTCAACTTCTGTCGTATGTTTACAGACTTCAATCATTTTTTTTCGTTCTTCGGAAGGATTGAGAGAAAATCTTTCTCGAGAGGCATATTTGTTCATATTATAATGTGTTTGTAAATCGGAATATCTTCGGATAGGAGAAGTAAAGTGGGTATAATAGGGGAGTGCTAAACCAAAATGACCAATATTTTCCACACTATATTTTGCTTTGGATAAACCTCTTATTAAAATATCAGAAATAGCTGGAAAAGCATCTAATGATGAAATAGAATTTAAAAGATCCTGAAAATCCTTAGAGCTTTGATATTGTCTTTCTTCAATGGGATAACCGCTTTGAACGAGATAATTTAGGGCACTGCGAATTCGTTCTTGATTTGGAAAATCATGGATTCTATAAATATAAGGAAGTTCTTCTTGGTCTAAGTGCAAATCCTTGGGATAGGTTCCGATTACTTCGTTAGCAAGTAACATGAAATTTTCAATTAATTTTTCTGAAGAACCTCTTGTACGCAAAGTAGTATGTGTTGGAATCCCTAGAGAATCCAAATGAATATAGATATCTTTATCACCGAAAGAAAGATATCCTCTTTTTTGCTTCTTTTGATCTAAAATATGGGATACTTCTTCCATCCTATGAAGAGTAGGAATAAATTCTTCATAGCCTGGTACTGGAATTTGTTGATCTAGAATTTGATTGACTTCTTCATAAGCCATCTTTTTCCGAGAACGGATGATGCTATTAAAAATCTGATAACGAATAATATTTCCATCTGGAGAAATTTCTATTTCACAACTCTTGGTAAAGCGATCTTCTCCAGGATTTAAAGAACAAATCCCATTGGATAATTTAGGAGGTAACATTGGAAAAACTAAGTTTAAAAAGTAATAGCTATGTCCTCTTAGAAAGGCTTCTTTTTGGAGATTTGAACCTTCTTTTACATAGTAACTAACATCAGCGATATGAACTCCTAACACATAATTTCCGTGTTCATTTTTTTCAATACTGACGGCATCATCTAAGTCACAAGAATGTTTCCCATCAATTGTGAAAATCATTTTCTCTCTTAAATCTATACGTCCTTTTTTGAGTTCTTTTTTTGCTTCTTCTTCTGTAATTTGATTAGGAATTTGTTCTGCTTCTTCTAAAACACTATCTGGAAATTCAATTCGTATGCCGTGAGAAGCAGCAATTGTCTTGATGTCTAAATAAGGATCTCCTTTATGTCCTATAAAGCAAATAATTTTTCCATGAAAATTTCCATTGTGATTAATGGTATCTATTTGAACAGAGAATCGGTCTCCATCTTTTACGGCATTTCTATCTTTTTTACTAAAAGATACCCGGAAGGAAAAGGGATTATTGTAGGGCCGAATAAACTTTTTACCATTTCTTTTTTGACATTCAAAAATGATCAAACCATTCTGCCTTTTGAGAATTTTTTCAACGGTAGATTGATTGGTTCCTAGATGAGAAAAGAAATTTTTCTTAACTAAGACGATATCTCCTTTTATAGCACCATTTAAATGGTTTTCAGGAATAAATATCATATTGCGACCAACTAAGATAAAGGGTCGTTTTCGATAATCGAAACGAAGTTCTCCTATCGCTAAACTGCTATCTTTGGGAAATGGTAGATATTCCTGACAATCATTTAAGTAGATTTCTCCGCTAACTTCTAACTGTTTTAAAGCTTCTTTTAAAATAGGTAATTCTTTCTCCTGGATATTCAAGAGCTCAATAATTTCTTCTAAAGTCCATTTTTTATCTTCTTTTTTTAATAAAATTTTTAAACTTTGTATAAACTTATTCAAATTCTCACTCTCCCCTATTTTTATTATACAAAAAATGAATTTGGAAGTAAATAGACCGATTTGACAGAGATTTCTTTTTTTGATACAATAACCGGCGGCTTGTTAAAAAGGGGAAACGGAACAGGAAGAAAGTAAATTAAAAATTCCCTGTTCTTTTCGTGTGAATTCCTAAAAGATAGATAGGTGATGATCATGCAAGAAATAAAGTGTGAAAAAGTTGTGCCAAGACCAGAAAATTACGAGGGACTAGAGACACTCATCAAGAATGCGGAAACAATAGAATCTCTAGAACGAATTAAAGATTTTCTTTTAAGAAGAATAGAACAATTAGGCATTCATAGTTCTAGATTAGAGGAATTGATTGGAAAAATAGAACTAAAAGAAATTCGAATTATCCAAAGAGAAAATGGAGAAGAGCCAATAGAAAATCATATTTTGAGTGCTAAAACGCATTGTTATGCGGCTCTTACTTTAGATCCAAAACGGACAGCAGTTCATTATGATTTATTTCAAACAGCTGTATTAGAAGAAGATTATGAAGATGCCTTAGATCACTTAAGAAAATATGATACCGAGGAATATAATTTTTCTCTTGTTTATGCTCTTTTAGAAAAGTTGTTGGGAAGAAAAATTCTAATCCCATCTAAAGATAATGCCTCTTTACAGGATGCAAACATTTCTTATCTTCCAATTCTTCAAAATTATCGTTTAGCGGGGGAATCTTTAGAAAAAGGCACGTATGATAGAGTTGCTAGACATTTGGAAGTATGTGATACGTTAGCACAAAAAAAACATTTACCGGTAGATTTTTCTTCTTCACTTCTTCTCGCTCAAAGGGTATTTGAAAAGAGTAAGGAAAGTCGTAAACAAGAATTAAGAAGATCTTATGCGGAGAATTTCCATGTTGGAAATAGAATGTTGATTTCTCAAAAACTTTTAAGTTTAGATGCTACAGATGTAGAGAGTCATTTCTTATTTATGGATTCCTATTTAGATTTAAAGGTTTATACGCCTTTAATAGAGGAATGTGAGTTGTTAAGGAATCTTCCTAAAACGAAAGAACAAGAGGAGATGCTAGCACGTTATCAAAGGTTAGTAAGAGAAAAACAATTGGAATATGATTTTGTGAAAGAATTGGAGTTTTTACTAGGAGCTGGTAAACAATTAGAAGATTCTTCGCAATTTGCAGAAGCTTTTGCCCATTATAAGTATGGATATCAGAAAACGGGAATTCCTTCTTTTTATCTTCATATGGCAACAACTTGTGAGAAAATGGGGGATCATGAAAATGCGATTCGCTATGCTAAAGAGTATTGTGAGAAAGGATATTTCTATTTTGTTCAAACTTGTACTTTAATGTATAATATTTATCGACAAATGGGAAATATGGAAAGTGCTATGCAAGTCGCTATGGAGTGTTATAAAAAATCTAGAATGAAAGAAAGAGGATTCTCTTTATCAGAATGGATGAATCAATTAGAGACTCAATTCTCGGCAAAGGATGAAAAGAGTCCTAAAGAAGATAGTTTGCGTGCAACTTACCAATACCGTATTACACAATCTTAAAAAAAGAAAGGTTGTCTGATAAATTCAGATGACCTTTCTTTTTATTGCCATTTCCAATTTTTAATTTCTGGCATATCTTCTCCATATTCTTCAATATAATGTTTATGTTCAATTAGTTTTTCTTGCATTTCCTGAATAATATAGGCAGAAGTAGCAGCAAGTCTTGGAACTCTTCTAATAATATCCATTACTAAATGATATCGATCAATATGATTTTGAACACGCATATCAAAAGGAGTAGTAATAGTACCTTCTTCCATATATCCTCTAACGTGGAGATCTCTATTATTTCGATAGTAAAGAAGTTCATGAATTAAAGAAGGATATCCATGGAAAGCAAAGACAATTGGTTTATCTTTGGTAAATAATTCGTCATATTCTTTGTCACTTAGACCATGTGGATGTTTAGATTGTGGTTGTAGTTTCATTAAATCAACGACATTGATGAAGCGAATTTTAATATCGATTTGTTTTTCCTTTAAAATAGAAATAGCGGCTAGACATTCTAGAGTAGGGGTATCCCCACTACAAGCAAGGACTACATCTGGTTCACAATTTTGATCTGTACTTGCCCATTTCCAAATACTAATTCCCTGTGTACAATGATTGATTGCCTCTTCCATCGTGAGCCATTGTGGACGAGGATGTTTAGAGGTTACCATGACATTGATGTAGTCACGACTTCTAATGCAGTGATCAAAAACAGAGAGTAAACAATTGGTATCTGGAGGCAAATAGATTCTTACAATATCCGCTTTCTTAGTAGCAACATGATCTAAAAAGCCAGGATCTTGATGCGTGAAACCGTTATGGTCTTGTTGCCATACATTAGAAGATAAAATGTAGTTTAAAGAAGCAATACTCTGTCGCCATGGAAGTTCTGAGGTAACTTTAAGCCATTTGGCATGTTGGCTAGCCATGGAGTCGATAATACGAATAAAGGCTTCGTAGCTAGCAAATACTCCATGTCTTCCTGTTAGTAAATAACCTTCTAGCCAGCCTTCGCATAAATGTTCGCTTAACATAGAATCCATTACTCTACCATCTGTAGATAGAAACTCATCATTTTCTAGAGTCTTTGCATTCCACATTCTGTTTGTGGCTTCAAATACTTTAGAAAGACGATTAGACATCGTTTCATCAGGTCCAAAAATGCGAAAGTTTTTATTTTCTTCATTCAAAACAAAGATATCTCGTATAAAATTGCCAAGATGAATCATATCCTGAGCCTCTATTTCACCAGGATGATTAAATTTTAAAGCATAGTCTGTAAAGTCAGGAAGCCTTAAATCTTTTAAAAGAAGACCTCCATTGGCATGAGGATTAGAACCCATTCTTCTATTGCCAGTTGGTGCTAGAGCCTGTAGTTCTGGAATAAGAGTTCCATTTGCATCAAATAATTTTTCAGGATGGTAACTTTTTAACCATTTTTCCAATAGTTCAACATGTTCTTCCTTTTCCATAGAAATAGGAACTTGATGAGCTCGAAAAGTACCTTCCATCTCTTTATTATCGACTTCTTTAGGACCTGTCCATCCCTTTTTAGATTCTAAAATAATCATCGGAAAAAATGGACGTCTTTTATCTCCTAATTCTCTTGCATTTTTCCATATCATTTGAATTTCTTCGGTAACAGCATCTAATGTAGTAGCCATTTTTTCATGCATTTCCATAATAGGACCATCTTCCACAAAATAAGGATGCCATCCACAACCTTCAAAGAACCTTGTTAATTCTTTACGTGATATTCTAGAGAAAATAGTTGGATTACTAATTTTATAGCCGTTTAAATGTAGAATGGGTAAGACAATGCCATCGCGTTTAGGATTTAAAAATTTATTAGAGTGCCAAGAAGTAGCTAATGGACCAGTCTCTGCCTCACCATCTCCAACTACACAAGCTGCAATTAAATTGGGATTGTCAAATACGGCTCCAAAAGCATGGGCTAAAGAATAGCCTAATTCTCCTCCTTCATTAATAGAGCCAGGAGTCTCTGGAGCAACATGACTAGAGATTCCTCCAGGGAAAGAGAATTGCTTAAATAACTTTTTTAAGCCTTCTTTATCTCTACTGATGTTAGGATAGATTTCACTATAAGTACCTTCTAGATAGGTTTGAGCGACAATGGCATTTCCACCATGCCCTGGACCAGAAATATAAATCATGTCTAAATCATATTTTTTTATAATTCGATTTAAATGAGTATAGATAAAATTCTGTCCGGGAACAGTTCCCCAATGACCTACAATTTTTCTTTTAATATGTTCTTTTTTTAGTGGCTCTTCTAGCAAAGGATTGTCGAGTAGATAGAGCTGCCCTAATGCCAAATAATTAGAAGCATTCCAATAGTCATTTAATCGACTAAGTTCTGTTTTATTCATAAAACCACCTTCCTATTCTAACTATATTTTACTATAAATAAGGGGATATAGCAATCGAAATGAATTTTTCTTTTTTCTTTTTCATAGAGTAAATTGGGTGATTTTGTGAGTGAAAAATTAGAAAATCCATATCCACCTATTCAGGTAGAAAAAGAGTGTGAAAAGTACGCAAACATACTTTTAGAAGACTATGCGGGAGAAGGGGGAGAAGATACTGCTATCCATGAATATCTCTTTCAAAGTTTTGTAGAGGAAGAGGTGGCAGAGACTTTAAAAAAGATTGCTGTTTCCGAAATGCATCATTTGGATATCTTGGGAAAATTAATTTGGAAATTAGGCGTTACTCCCTCCTTCTATACCGTAGATAGTAGTATTGACTATCACATTCCATGGACTAGTAAATATTTAAATTATTCCTTAAATTTAAACGATATTTTAGTAGGAGATATAGAAAGAGAACAGAAAACGATTAAGAGATATCAAAAACATATAGAAGAAATAGACGATATTTATGTTCAAGCTATTTTAAGACGAATCATAGAAGATGAAGAACAACATATCCTTTGTCTAGAACGGTTATATCACAAGTATTGTATCGAGAATTGTCGGAATTCTTGAACAGAAAAATTTTCGTTAAAATTTAAAAAGAATTTATGGGTAAAATTCTTTTTTTAAGGACAGGTATATTTTTCGAAAATGTTACTTGTTTTTTTTTTTTTTTTTTGGTATTCTTAGATAGTAGGAGGCTAGATGATATTGGAGAATTGGTAGTAGGAGGTTTTAAAGACATGAGAAAGAAAATTACTTGTGAATGGATAACAGATTGTTATATCATGGTCATGTTAGGATTATTTCCCTTAGTAATTGATAAAAGTGGATATGAATCAATGAGCTTTCTCAAATATCGCTTTTTTACATATGTTACATGTATTTGGGTTATTTGCTTATTAATTTGTATTTTAAAAGATTTGCTTTGTAGAAATCAAATTTCTATTCATTTTCGACCCATTCATGCCATGGCAGGTCTCTTTTTGATATTCACAATTTTAGCTTCATTTTATTCCCCTTATGGTTCTGTTAATTTTTTTTCTAAAGGAATGTATGATGACTTATTGGTTATTTTCCTTTATGTAGTAAGTTTTATAGGAATTTCTTTATTTGTTGTTCCTAAAAGAATGCATTTATGGGCATTAGGAATTGGCTTAGGAGGATGTAGTATTATTTGTTTTCTCCAAATGCTTGGTTTTAATCCTGCTAATTTGTATCCTGGTGTCTTAAACTATTCCAATTTTACAAGCTTTTTAGGAACGATTGGTAATATTGACTTCTTATCGACCTATTTATGTCTTACGATACCTGTTTTATTAGTATATTCTTTAAAAACGAAATATCGATGGGATCGTCTTTTGATTTTTCCAGCAATTTTAGGTCTAGTTATCTTATTAAATTGTGGTGTGTCATCAGGAGTTGTGGCAATATTAGGTTGTGCTTTAGTATCTTTTCCATTCTTTTTTGAAGAGAAGAAAAAGACAAAAATAGCAGCAATTTTGTGTGTTTCTCTAATCATTCTTGGCGTTGTAGCAGTTTATTTTTATCCTAAAAAGAGCGGAACAGTATATGAAATATCACAAGTATTACATGGAAAGATGGAGGATGATTTTGGAACAGGTCGCGGACAAATCTGGAAACAGGGAGTATCTCTATTTTTAGAACATCCATGGCTTGGAACAGGACCAGGATCATCGGAATATCGATATACCATTCAATGGTATCGCTTAACAAATGGTACAGCGATGTCAGTAGGGGATTCTCACAATGCATACTTGGAATATCTCGTTACTATAGGCATTTTTGGAACATTAATGTATCTAATGACAATCATAACTGGAATGATTTTTGCGTTAAAGACACGCAAAAGTAATGCTTTTTCATTAGCCCTAGGCGTTGGAATATTATGTTATAGCATGCAAGTATTCTTTAATACAACCATATATTTGGTAGCACCACTCATGTGGATCCTTTTAGGATTACTAGAAGGTATTCAAAATAGAAAGGAGAAAGAGGAATGAAACGACTAAAAGAAAATTGGCCTATAATTGGTGGCGTTCTCTTATTTGCGATTTGCTTTTCGGTTGTAGTAACGATGTCACCTAAAGCAAAGGCAAAATACTATGAACATTCCGATCAAGGCGGATCAATAGCTTTAAGTGTTCATGTAGGCGTCAAAGATAAAGATGAGAATTTATCTAATATCGGTTTTAAACTAAGTCGAGTTGTGAATGATAAAATGCAATTCGCACTTGTCGAGAAGACAAGCAATGGTTGTTATAGGATTACAGGTTGGGTTGATAAAGAGTCACAAGGAACACAGATTAAAACCAATAATATAGGTGATGTTACTTTTGAAAACCTAACACAAGGAGTATACACGGTTTACGAATCAGAAATCACGAATCGAGGAGTAAATTTTGTAGAACCAATTACCATTGAAGTAAAAAAGAACTTAGATGGTGAACTTATAACAGCAATTAAAACAAAAAATATCCAATCTACCAAAACAGATACTGGTGTTAGCATTGCTTTAGAGCATGAGTTAGATGATGACTGGTCGAAAGAATTAAAACCAGGTGAATATACTCCAGATGGTATCTGTATAAGCAAAGCATGGCATGCTTCTAAAGCTGTTCCTGGCATGAAAAGTGGAGTAGAAATTATCAAAGAGACTTATCCTCCAGGAATCGATTGGGAAGCAACTTTAAACGTAAAAGCATATTATGCTTACCCAGACGGTGCACGCCAAATAGTAGACAAAGGTAAAGAGGAGACTCGTTATGATAAAAAATATTATGATTTAGTGGATGGGCGTGATAAGGCAACTTTAGAAGAGATAGAGTATAAAGAATATACGTTATCTAGTAAGAGTCAAGAAGATGGAACGATAAAGTTAGAGAATACGGTTGATCTGTGGGATTGTGCATTGGAACATGATACAGGAGTTGTAACTGTAGAGATAGAAGAACCAGAAGATTCTGGATATGTAGTTACATTCTCTTCTAGTTTAGCGAATGCAAAACAGGAAGGAAATAAATATACTGGAGAGCTTAGCAGTTTATACGGAAATCAAGTTACAATTCATGTTATGAACTGGGATAAGAACTATGGCGACTTGGAAGTAAAGAAAACAGTAAAAGATAGTGATAAGAAAGAAGAAGAGTTCACTTTTACAGTAATACTTACACCAGAAGAAGGCAAAACCTTAGAAGATAAATATTTCTATACAATAAATGGAAGTGAAGAAAAACAAATCTTAACATTAGGAGCAGCAGATGCAAATGGTGTCAGAACAGGAACTTTTAAATTAAAAAATAATGATACAATTAGAATTATAGGATTACCAGCAGGAACTACTTATCAAGTAGCAGAGGAAAAGATGAGTAATTATCAAGCAATCGCAACAGGAGAGAAAGGTGTTATTCCACAGGCAGATATTGTTAGAGCAGAATTTACCAATGAAAATGTACCTGAAACATTAGATAATAGTAATCCAATTCTTTGGGTAGGAACTATGATTTTAGCTGTTGCAGTAGTAGGAGGTTCTTGTTACTTCTTAAAACGTAGAAGTCACTAAAAAAGATCGGTTCTTTGTCAAATAGTGTTGGTAGACAATAAATTTGATAAATGAATCTAATTATAGAGGATGATGAAAGTCATC
>CANQTT010000030.1 GCA_947626855.1 uncultured Bacilli bacterium | reverse complement strand
AATGAAGTATAATATAGCGACTAACAAGTAGAAAGTAAAGAAAAAAACGGGTTAAAATTTCCCGTTAATGTTTAGTTCTTTTCGAGACATTTTCAAAAATTATTGACAGAAATTATGATATGATAACAGTGGTGATTTCTATGCAGACTGTAGGTATTATTTGTGAATATAACCCTTTTCATAATGGACATTTATACCATCTTCAAAAAATAAAAGAACAATTTCAAGATGCTACTATTATTTTAGTCTTATCAGGAAATGTAACAGAAAGAGGAGAAATTAGTGTCCTCTCAAAATGGGAAAAAACGGAAATTGCTCTTCATTATGGTATCGATTTAGTGGTAGAACTTCCCTATTTGTTTGCTAGCCAAGCTGCGGATGTGTTCTGTTATGGTGCTATGAAGATATTAAATAGTTTAAAAGTTCAATATGTCGTTTTTGGTTCCGAACTAGGAAAAATAGAAGATTTCAAAAAAGCTGCTAAAATCCAATTGTCCTCTTCTTCTTACCAAGAAAAGTTGACTTCTTATTTAAAGCAAGGATTAAATTATCCAACCAGTCTTTCTAAAGCTTTACAGGAAGAAAGTGGTATCCATATTGTAAAACCAAATGATTTATTAGCACTCGGTTATGTCAAAGAAATCTTAAAAAATAACTATCCCATAGAACCTGTTACCATTCTTCGAACCAATGATTATCACAGTCAAGAATTTAGTGGAAAAATTAGTAGTGCTTCCAGTATTCGGAAGCACTTAAAGGAAAAAGAGGAGTTAGAAAATACAGTTCCTTCCATCGTACTTCCCTACTTAAAAAATCCTATTTTCTTAAGGGATTTCTTCCCCTATCTTCAATATAAGATTCTAACAGAAAAAGACTTAGAAAAATATGTAGCCGTAGATGATAAAATAAAAAATCGAATGAAAGAAAAAATACTAGAGGCTTCTTCCTTAGAAGATTTTTTAGAAAAAGTAAAAACCAAGTATTATACTTATAATCGCTTGATGAGAATGTGCAGTCATATCCTTTTCTCTTTTGAAAAAGAGGAAAATAACTTAGAAAATATTTATCTTCGCATCTTAGGATTTAGTGAAAAAGGTCGAAACTATTTACACCAAATAAAAAAAGAAATAGAGATTCCTATTCTTACCAATTACTCTAATGATAAAACTAACTTATTAGAATTAGAAAATCGAGTATGTACAGTCCTTAGTCTATTAAAGGGAAAACCATTTTTAGAAGAAGAGAAAACCAGAAAACCAATTCAATATCAAAAAGATTCCGTTTGAGTTTCTTCAAACAGAATCTTTTTTTTACTGATTTATTTTATTTTTTTGACATATTTAGCCGAAGGGGTAATATCATCTTCATCGTCTTTTAAATGCTGACCAACAAAACTAACAGAATCTCCTACATGAAGATTATAAATATCCTCTGAATTGACATCTTCCATGGTAAAAATATATTTTTTTTCATCGCTTACGATATTTCCATAAGAAGAATCTAAAACATGAATAATTCCCTCTTTTTTTCCTTCATCCACTATCTTATTTTTGTCCAAATCCATGACTTTCCTCCTTTTCTTCTAGTACTTGATTCTCTTCTTTGAATCTAATTCTCAATTTTTCCATCACTTGCTTGATTTCTTCTTGTGCCATTTGCCGTTTAGACTCTGGGAGATTATCTAATATTTTGGAAATCACCTGTCCATCTTTCATAATACAAATATACCAATCAGCTCCTGTAATTACTTGACTTATATCTTCTTCTGATAGCAAAGTTACCTCATCTAAACTTCCACCAGATAATTTTTGATCAATTAGCTGTAACTGATTTAGTCTTCTAACATCCGTATGCATAGTAACTGGTTCTCTTAATACAGGATATCTATCTGCTTTCTCTAACCCAAAATCTAATTCTTCATATTCTTTATCAAAAGCTGTTGTGGCTAGAACCATAGCACTTTTTTCATCGACATCGGTTGGAAAATAACCTATTTGAAAGTCTTCTTTAAAATTTTTTTTCATTGGTTCTGTTATGCTAACAAAAGATTTTCCTTGAATAGCATAACCATGTCCAATAAAGACATTTTGGATCGGATAAGCACTATCTTTCGTTTGTTCCAATAAAGTTTGAGCATATGACTTCGTAACCTCTAATAGCTCTTCATCGGTATATTCACTAGACATCAGACTATAGCGTAATTGATTACAAAAGACACTATTTCCATTTCGGAAACCTGTAATTCTACTCACTAGTTTTCCAGTTTCAGGATCTTCGAAACGAATATGAAAACCATTTGGGTCTAAAAGAGCTATATGGAAGAGCTGCTCATCAACGCCATCTAATCTCATACATGCCTTTGTCCGTTCTCCATAAGTTAAATTAATCGTACTAGTAGTATCCCCTACTACCACTCTAAGTTTCTTTCCACCTGATGTTTCAAATTCACGATTGGTTGGAGGAATCGTAATAAACTCTCTTTGATACATTTGTGGAACGAGTGATTCTGCTACTTGAAGTCTATCTTTTCCATTCATACCTCCAGAAGAAGGTCCAGGATTTTTGAGAAGAAGTTCATAATCATCTTTTCCTAGAAGATTAATTAATCTGGAATCTACTGTTCTAAGATAAGCAGTTTTTAATGCTTTAAACAAAAATTCATGACTTGGTTCTGCTTTGATTTCAGAAGAAATTGCTTCAAAGCGATTCATGAAAGTAGCGAATACTACAGAACTACCATACTCCTGTACTTGTGCTGATTCGGCTAAACCATTAAAAATATCATCCCACGCTAGAAAGCCATACTTTTGAAAAAGTTCTTTTAATTCTTTCAATTTCTCAGGATGATGAAATAAACCAATATATGGCTTTCCATCCATTCCGAGAGACTCTCCATTGGCAAATAACCTATCAAAATCAAGCTTTTCTAAAACTTCAAAAGCCTGTTTTCCTAAAGTATCTGGAATAAAAGATTCCATTTCTTCTTCGGTGGCATAGGAATCTAATAAACCTTGACTACATAACATTTTTGTTAAGGTATTAAAATTTCGTAAATTTTTCCTAACATCTATCTTCAAAGAACTAGATGGATTTTTTTTAAATTCAATACAATCTCTTAAAAGTTCTTCATTTTGAAGAAGTGTCCTTAAGTTTTCATCTAAATCCTCTAAATGAACTTGTCGGAAAAGAGAAAATAATTCACCACTTGGAACAGTAGAAAATGCTTTCTTGATTAACTTCTCTTCGGATACTTTTTTTGGAAGTTGTAATAACATATCTTTGTCATAAAAAGTCATATACTGTTCACGGCACTTCTTAATATAATAGTTACAGAAAGCATGGATAACTGACATTTTTATATCTTGATTTTCTATTTTCTTTTCTTCTATCATATCCTTACAAATCTCTGTAATAGCATTTAAAACTTCATTAGGCGTTGTTACCTGATAACCAATTTGCGAAAGTAATTCTTGCGTACTAAGTCCCATTTCAGAATCTTGTGTTTTTAAAAATTCATTGACGGAAAAGCCCATCGAAGCAGAAAATTCCTTACACATTTGATAGAGAATTTGTTCCATTCCCGCTTCATTTTTAATATCAATCATCGATTTCAGCCTTGGAAAAATTCTTATGGCATCTTCTCTATTTTTAGTAAACATCTTTTGCACAAAAGCATTGTAGACAGTGTTTACATTATCATTCGTTAATTTAGAACTTCTGAATACCTCTATTAAATTGTTAAAGTCTTCTTCTGGCATTGAAAATAGTTTTTTCATATTTTCTGACATTGCACCTTGAATCATATTCTCAATAACCTTATCAATAATCCAATCTCCAAAAACGTTTCTTAAAGTTTGTAATCTTTCAACTGAAATCTGTGTATCTGGATAAGGAAAGACAATTCCTTCAGCAATCAGACGGAGTTTGGTCTCTACTGAAAAAGATTTGATAAGGTTTGTAAGCTTAAAAACATCTAAAATTACTAACTTTGCCTTTAAATAGGTCAATCTTTCTTCCTCTGTTAAAACTTCCAAAATGGCCGGATTGCCATCTCGAAAATACAGTTTCAAAAGTTCATCATGAGGAAGTTCTTGTAGTTCTTTTCTCCCCAAAAGATAACTATCGACTTGTGCAATCTTTAAGAAGGTTTCTTTTCGTTTTTCGGAAGAGATATATTCAAATCTTCTATTATCAGAAATAGATCCTAATAGCCTTACAACAGAATAACTTTTAAAATCTAGTAATTCTTCATTCTCTTTTAAAAATACTATTTTTTCATCATCTGAACAAACTTCTAAAATGGCTGCATTACCACTTTGAAAATAAATATCTAAAAGTTCAGCATGAGGGAGTTCTTGTAATTCGTCTTTTCCAAGAAGATAACTACTATTATATGTTTGAAGAATTTTTAAAAAGACCTCATGACGTTTTTCTGGAGATATATATTCAAATCTTCTATTTTGTGGAAGAGAAGATAATAAATCTTTAACATTGGGATTGTCATAATCTATCGATGCTTTATTCAACTTTAAATAGGACAGTATTTCATCATCCGTGCAGATTTCTAAAATTGTTTTGCGTATTCGATGATTCGTTTCTTCTTGAAAATAAACTTTTAAAAGTTCATCATGAGGAAGTTCTCGTAATTCATTAGTATCCTCAAAAAAAGAATTATTAAATTGAAAAATTTTTAAGAGAACTTCCTGACGTTTTTCGGAAGATACATATTCAAATCTTCTTTCTTCAGGAATCCTATACAAAATATTTTGAATAAAAGGACTACTGTAGTCAATTTCTCCTTGATAATCTTTCAAAAATTCTAATCTTTCTTCAATACTAGTTGTATTCTCTATAATACTCATTTTTTCTTCTAAACTAGAATAATCAGTATTTTCTAGTAGACGCAAAAATTTTTTCGTTCCCATAGCTGTTTTAATTTCGTCTATCGTACCATCCGTAATAGCGTTTTGTAATACCTTCGCTTTATAACGTACTGGAGCGAGTGGAAGTAAATTTGCTAGCAACCAATTTTTCATATCTCATCAACCTTATTTCTTTATTTTATTTTTTTGACATATTTAGCGGAAGGAGTAATATCATCTTCATCGTCTTTTAAATGCTCACCAATAAAGCTAACAGAATCTCCTACATGAAGATTATAAACATCCTGTGAATTGACATCTTCCATGGTAAAGATATATTTTTTTTCATTACTCACTATATTACCATAGGAAGCATCTAAAACATGAATAATCCCCTCTTTTTTTCCTTCATCCACTATCTTATTTTTGTCCAAATCCATGACTTTCCTCCTTTTCTTCTAGTACTTGATTCTCTTCTTTGAATCTAATTCTCAATTTTTCCATCACTTGCTTGATTTCTTCTTGTGCTATTTGCCGTTTAGACTCTGGAATATTATCTAATATTTTGGAAATCACCTGTCCATCTCTCATAATACAGATATACCAATCAGCCCCTGTAAATACTTGACTTATATCTTCTTCTGATAGTAGAGATACATCATCTAAATCCCCACCAGATAATTTTTGATCAATAAAACGTAATTGATTTAGTCTTCTGACATCCTGGGTAATAACGGGACCTCTTAGTACAGGATACTTCTCTGCTTTTTCTAATCCAAGATCTAATTCTTCATATTCTTTACCAGATGCGGTTGTAGCTAGAACCATGGCATTTCTTTCATCAACATCGGTTGGAAAATAGCCTACTTGAAAGTCTTCTTTAAAAATTTTTTTCATTGGTTCTGTTATGCCAACAAAAGATTTTCCTTGAATAGCATAACCCGGTCCAATAAAGACATTTTGAATTGGATAACTACTATCTCTCGTTTGTTCTAGTAAAGTTTGGGCATATAATTTCGCAATCTCTAATAATTCTTCATCGGTATATTTAAGCATTAAACTACATCGTAATTGATTGCAAAAGACACTATTTCCATTCCGGAAACCTGTAATTCTACTCACTAAATTCCCAGTTTCAGGATCTTCAAAACGAATTTGAAAACCATTTGGATTTAAAAGGGCTATATGGAAGAGCTGCTCATCAACACCATCTAATCGCATACAAGCTCCTGTTCGTTCCCCATAAGTCAAATTTATCATACTAGTAGTATCCCCTACTACTACCCTAAGTTTCTTTCCACCTGATGTTTCAAATTCACGATTGGTTGGAGGAATCGTAATAGACTCTCTTTGATACATTTGCGGAACTAACGATTCTGCTACTTTAAGACGTTCTTCTCCATTCTTGTGTCCAGAATTAGGGCCAGGATTTTTGAGAAGAAGTTCATAATCCTCTTTTCCTAGAAGATTAATTAATCTGGAATCTACTGTTCTAAGATAAGCAGTTTTTAATGCTTTAAACAAAAATTCATGACTTGATTCTGCTTTGATTTCAGAAGAAATTGCTTCAAAGCGATTCATGAAAGTAGCAAATACTACAGAACTACCATACTCCTGTACTTGTGCTGATTCGGCTAAAATCGTAAAAATATCATCCCATGCTAAAAAACCATACTTTTGAAAGATCTTCTTCAATTCTTCTAGTTTCTCAGGATTATGAAATAAACCAATATATGGCTTTCCATCCATTCCGAGAAACTCTCCATTGGCAAATAACCTATCAAAATCAAGTTTTTCTAAAACTTCTAAAGCCTGTTTTCCTAAAGTATCTGGAATAAAAGATTCCATTTCTTCTATATTTGCATAGGAATCTAATAATCCTTGACTACATAACATTTTTGTTAAGGTATTAAAATTTCGTAAATTTTTCCTAACATCTATCTTCAAAGAACTAGATGGATTTTTTTTAAATTCAATACAATCTCTTAAAAGTTCTTCATTTTGAAGAAGTGTCCTTAAGTTTTCATCTAAATCCTCTAAATGAACTTGTCGGAAAAGAGAAAATAATTCACCACTTGGAACAGTAGAAAATGCTTTCTTGATTAACTTCTCTTCGGATACTTTTTTTGGAAGTTGTAATAACATATCTTTGTCATAAAAAGTCATATACTGTTCACGGCACTTCTTAATATAATAGTTACAGAAAGCATGGATAACTGACATTTTTATATCTTGATTTTCTATTTTCTTTTCTTCTATCATATCCTTACAAATCTCTGTAATAGCATTTAAAACTTCATTAGGCGTTGTTACCTGATAACCAATTTGCGAAAGTAATTCTTGCGTACTAAGTCCCATTTCAGAATCTTTTGTCTTTAAAAATTCATCGACGGAAAAGCCCATTGAAACAGAAAAATCCCAACAAATTTGATAGAGAATTTGTTCCATTTCCGCTTCATTTTTAGTATCTATCATCGATTTCAACCTTGGAAAAATGTTTACGACATCTCCCCTATTTTTAGTAAACATCTTTTGCACAAAAGCATTGTAAACAGTATTTACATTATCATTCGTCAATTTAGAACTTCTGAATACCTCTATTAAATTGTTAAAGTCTTCTTCTGGCATTGAAAATAATTTTTTCATATTTTCTGACATTGCAGCTTGAATCATATCATCAATAACTTTATTAACAATCCAATCTCCAAAAACGTTTCTTAAGATTTGTAATCGCTCAGTTGAAAGTTGTACTTCTGAATCAGATATTATAAATTTCTCAGAAATGAGATTAAGTTGAGCTTCCAAGGAAAGAGACTGAATAAAATTTGGAGCATTCCTATTGTAATAGTATAAAGACAATCTATTCGCTTTTAAATAATCCATTTTCTCTTTCTCTGTACAGATTTCTAAAATTATACGATTACCATCTTGAAAATACAGTTTCAAAAGTTCATCATGGGGAAGTTCTTGGAGTTCGTCTTTTCCAAGCAGATAACTATCTACTTGTGCAACTTTTAAGAGAGTTTCTTGGCGTTTTTCGGCTGATATATATTCAAATCTTCTATCTATAGGGATGCTATATAGCAAATCCCTGATACAAAAATCTAAATAATTTCTTGAACTGTTAAGAGTAGCATACTGGATTGTTTCTTCATTACTCTTTAAATAATTCAATTTTTCATCATCTGAACAAACTTCTAAAATGGTACGATTACCATCTTGAAAGTAAACTTTCAAAAGCTCATCATGAGGGAGTTCTTGTAATTCGTCTTTTCCAAGAAGATAACTACTATTATATGTTTGAAGAATTTTTAAAAAGACCTCATGACGTTTTTCAGATGGTATATATTCAAACCTCCTAGTTATGGGAATAGATTCTAATAAATTTCTAGTAGAATAATCACCATAATTTATGGATTCTTGATGTTCTCTTAAGCAGGTTAATTTCTCATCTACTGTACATATTTCCAAAATATTTTTACCCCTTATAGCAAACAAAAGATCCTCAGTTCCTTCTTGAACATAAAGATTTAAAAGTTGTTCATGAGGAAGTTCTTGTAGTTCGTCTTTTCCAAGAAGATAACTACTATACGTTTGAAGAATTTTTAAGAAGACTTCTGGCCGTTTTTCAGACGGTATATATTCAAACCTTCTTCTTTCAGGAATCATTCTTAAAATGTTTTGAATAAATACAATATTATAGTCAATTTCTCCTGGATAATCTCTCAAAAACTCTAATCTTTCTTCAACAGTCGTTGTATTCTCTATAATTCTCAAATTTTCTTCTGAGCTAGAATAAGTAGTATCCTCTAATAAGTGCAAAAACTTTTTGGAACCCATAGCTGTTTTGATTTCACCTATCGTACCATCCGTAATAGAGTTTTGTAATACCTTCACTTTATAATGCACTGGAAGAAGTGGAAGAACATTTGCTAGCAACCAATTTTTCATATTTCATCAACCTTACTTTTTATTTAATTTTTTTTACATATTTAGCGGAAGGGGTAATATCATCTTCATCATCTTTTAAATGCTGACCAATAAAGCTAACAGAATCTCCTACATGAAGATTATAAATATCCTCTGAATTGACGTCTTCCATGGTAAAGATATATTCTTTTTCGTTGCTTACTATATTGCCATAGGAAGAATCTAAAACATGAATAATCCCTTCTTTTTTTCCTTCATCCACTATCTTATTTTTGTCCAAATCCATGATTCTCCTCCTTTTCTTCTAGTACTTGATTCTCTTCATGAAGTCGAGTTCTCAAGTTTTCCATGACTTGCTTGATTTCTTCTTGTGCCACTTTCCGTTTTGATTCTGGGAGATTATCTAGTATCTTTGAAATCACTTGTCCATCTTTCATGATACAGATATACCAATCGGCACCTGTAATGATTTGACTTACATCCTCTTCTGATAGTAAAGTTACCTCATCTAAACTTCCATCAGATAATTTTTGATCAATGAAACGTAATTGATTTAATCTTCTGACATCCTGGGTAGTAACTGGACCTCTTAGTACAGGATACCTATCAGCTTTTTCTAATCCAAGACTTAATTCTTCATATTCTTTATCAGAAGCTGTTGTGGCTAGAACCATGGCACTATTTTTATCAATATCGGTTGGAAAATAACCTACTTGAAAATCTTTCTTAAAGTCAATATCCATTGGTTCTGTTATGCCAACAAAGAGTTCTCCCTGAATAGCATAACCCGGTCCAATAAAGACATTTTGGATTGGATAAGCACTATCTTTCGTTTGTTCCAATAAAGTTTGAGCATATGACTTCGTAACCTCTAATAGCTCTTCATCAGTATATTCACTAGACATTAAACTACAACGTAATTGATTACAAAAAACACTATTTCCATTTCGGAAACCTGTAATTCTACTCACTAATTTTCCAGTTTCAGGATCTTCAAAACGAATTTGAAAACCATTTGGGTCTAAAAGAGCTATATGAAAGAGTTGGGCATCAACACCATCTAATCTCATACAGGCCTTTGTCCTCTCTCCATAAGTTAAATTTATCGTACTAGTAGTATCCTCTACTACCACTCTAAGTTTCTTTCCACCTAATGTTTCAAATTCACGATTAGTTGGCGGAATCGTAATAAACTCTCTTTGATACATTTGTGGAACGAGGGATTCTGCTACTTGAAGTCTATCTTTTCCATTCATACCTCCAGAATTGGGCCCAGGATTTTTAAGAAGGAGATCGTAATCCTCTTTTCCTAAAAGGTTAATTAATCTGGAATCTACTGTTCTAAGATAAGCTGTTTTTAATGCTTTAAATAAAGATTCATTACTTGAACCTGTTTTGATTTCAGAAGATACTACCTCAAACTGATTGATTAATGCCGAAAATACGGTTGGTGTACTATAATCCTCTACTTGGTTCAATTCGGTTAAATCTTGAAAAATATCATCCCATGCTAGAAAGCCGTACTTCTGAAAAAGTTCTTTTAATTCTTTCAATTTCTCAGGATTATGAAATAAACCAATATATGGCTTTCCACCCATTCCTAGAGACTCACCATTCGCAAATAACCTATCAAAATCAAGTTTTTCTAAAATTTCTAAAATTGGCTTTCCAAAAGTTTCTGGAATAAAAGATTCCATTTCTTCTTCGGTGGCATAGGAATCTAATAATCCTTGACTACATAGCATTTTTGTTAAGGTATTAAAGTTCCGCAATTGTTTTCTAATATTCCCATCTACTTTCAAAGAACCTGATGGATTTTTTTTAAATTCAATACAACCTCTTAAAAGTTCCTCGTTTTGAAGAAGTATCTTTAAGTTTTCATCTAAATTCTCTAAATTAACTTGTCGGAAAAGAGAGAATAATTCATCACTGGAAATGGTAGAAAATGCTTTCTTGATTAACTTATCTTCAGATATCTTTTTTGGAAGTTTTAGTAACTTATCTTTTTCTTGAAGCTCCATATACTGTTCACGGCACTTCTTAATATAATAGTTACAGAAAGCATGGACAACTGACATTTTTATGTCTTGATTTTCTGTTTGCCCTCCTCTTATCATGTCCTTACAAATCTCCATAATGACATTTATAACTTCATTAGAGTTTTTTATTTGATAACCAATTTGCGAAAATAATTCTTGCGTACTAAGTCCCATTTCAGAATCTTGTGTTTTTAAAAATTCATTGACGGAAAAGCCCATCGAAGCGGAAAATTCCTTACACATTTGATAGAGTATTTGTTCCATTCCCGCTTCATTTTTAGTATCGATCATCGATTTCAGTCTTGGAAAAATTCTTATGACATCTTCTCTATTTTTCGTAAACATCTTTTGTACAAAAGCATTGTAGACAGTATTTACATTATCATTTGTTAATTTAGAACTCCTAAATAATTCCATCAGATTGTTAAAATCTTCTTCTGGCAGTGAAAATAATTCTTTCATATTTTCTGACATTGTACTATGCATCATATTCTCAATAACCTTATCAACAATCCAATCTCCAAAAACGTTTCTTAAAGTTTGTAATCTTTCAACTGAGATCTGTGTATCTGGATAAGGAAAGACAATTCCTTCAGCAATCAGATGGAGTTTGGTCTCTACTGAAAAAGATTTGATAAGGTTTGTAAGCTTAAAAACATCTAAAATTACTAACTTTGCCTTTAAATAGGCCAATCTTTCTTCCTCTGTTAAAACTTCTAAAATGGCTGCATTACCACTTTGAAAATAAATATCTAAAAGTTCAGCATGTGGGAGTTCTTGTAGTTCTTTTGTTCCCAGAAGATAACTATCTACTTGTGCAATCTTTAAGAAGGTTTCTTTTCGTTTTTCGGAAGAGATATATTCAAATCTTCTATTTATAGGAATAGAAGTTAATAATTCTCTAATGCGAGGATTGACACATCTTATGGGAACCTGTGGATCTGCATAATTAATCGAATCTTCATTTGCTTTTAAATAAGCCAATTTTTCATCATCCGTACAGATATCTAAAATTAACAGATTGCCATCTTGAAAGTACATGTTTAAAAGTTCCTCATGAGAAAATTCTTGCAATTCATCTATTCCTAAAAGATAGCCATTTCCTTGAGCAATTTTGAAGAATGTTTCTTGCCGTTTTTCAGGAGATATATATGAAAATCTTCTAGTTATAGGAATAGAATTCAACAAAATTCCAACATACAAATTGTTATAATCTATAGATTCTTCATTTTCTTTTAAAAAAGCTATTTTTTCATCATTCGTACAAATTTCTAGAATTGCATAAGTACCAATTTGTAAGTAGAGTTTCAAAAGTTCCTCATGAGGGAGTTCTTTTAGTTCGGATTTACCAACAAGACCTCTACTTGCTTGAGCAATTCTGATGAATGTTTCTTGCCGTTTTTCAGAGGGCAAATATTCAAATCTTCTTCTTTCCGGAATACTTCTTAAAAGATTTTGAAGGAATTCATCCGTATAATCAATATCCCCTTTATAGGTTTTTAAAAACTCTAATCTTTCTTCAATAGTCGTTATTTTTTCGATAATTTTCATTTTTTCTTCTAAGCTAGAATAAGTAGTATCCTCTAATAAGTGTAAAAATTTTTTTGCACCCATGGCTGTTTTGATTTCCCCTATCGTATCATCTGTAATAGAATTTTGTAATACTCTCATTTTATAACTTGCTGGAAGAAGAGGAAGAAGATTTGCTAGCAACCAATTTTTCATTTTCCATCTACCTTACTAATCTATTTATTATCATTATAACGTAAAGTTTTTTCTTCGTCAATGAATCTCCTTTCGTCCAAAAAGAAAAAGTCATTACTGACTTTTCTACATTCTTCTTCCGCCACCACCATGGCCACCAATCGAATGGCTTCCACCACTAAATCCAGATCCACCACTACCGGTATTTCTAGGAATATGGATAGAAGTAGTATGAGTATGAAGAAAAACATCTTCCTTTCTCCCTAATTGAATAGAACCTCTATCTAAATAGACACTGGCACTAGTAGCTTTTCTTACCATCTTATTTTTTGCGACTAAAATACCAACGATAATACTAGGAACAAGGAGAGATAAAATGGTAATCAAGAGAAAAGGAAATTGTCGCTTATAAGCGATATTACCATCTTTATCAATATAACTATTTTTATTTTCATCAGGAACTCCTAATGAAGCATAGTAAGAAGAACTATCAATAAAGGCTTCAAACATAGAAGAATAACCATTCGATACCTGTTCTTGAATATCATCTAAAATAGATTCAATACGGCTATCTGAATAAATTCGAATCGCTTCTCCCGTTGTCAATAAATAGACATCATTATACCCTTCACTCCGATCGATGAGCATTAAAATGCCATCTCTATTCTCATTTCTTCCAAAATCATGACTATCATAAAATTTTGCAGCAAATTCTCGAGGAGAAGAATACGGATTAATAAGTGTTGTTACCAAAATCATATCCATATCATAGTTTTCTATATATTCTTCAATCTTTTGATTCAATTCTGATTCTTGCGTAAAAGTTAAAAGATCAGCATCGTCATAAATTTTCTCTTCAGCACCAAAGACAGAAGGAATGAAAAGGAACATGCAAAGAAAAGCAAAGACATACTTTTTCATAGCATTCCTCCAATCCACCAAATAAGACTAGCAAGTAAGAAGATAGCTACAAAAAGAATTGCCCACCAAATCATAACTTTCTTCTTATCGATAGGAATATCTCCTACGATTTTACCAGTCTGACCATTCATGGCAAACATGTAAAGTTTTCCTTTATATTGTATATTTAGCATCCAAACTGGTAACAAAACATAATGATCTTGAAAAGAATGAACTTGACAATCTTGATGATGAACATCTACTACAGAATATCCCACAACTGTATCTCGAAGAGTTTCTGCAGTAGAATTAGAAGCCCTTTTTAACGCATCTTCCTTTGCTTGATCACTATTTACATCATATTTTTCAGCATAAAATCCAGATAAATAAGAATGACTAAACTCTACTAATCCTTTATAGTCAAAAGGTTCAATAGAATTCATCATATCATCATCAAAACGAGTAGATCCATCCACAGGAATCTTATGATAAGACATGATTCCCTCGCGATAAGCACGATAGGTATCTGTTTTCGTATATTGATAATCCCCTGTTGTCCAGCTACTAATTCTTTTAGCATCTGCTTCTAACACACCTTGAATGGCAAAATCATAAAGCCAAAAAGGAATATAAATGCCTCTCATCTCCTCAATATTTTTTTGATTACTGAATTCTTTAGGCATAAAAGGTCTACCTTTTCCTATTTTCTTAAAAGCTTCCATCGCATCTTCTTTAGTTTTATAAAAAGGAATCATATAGGAAGGATTAAATTCCCCTACTAGTTTATTTTTTAAAATAGCTGTATTTTTACAATAGACACAGAAAGTAGCCGTTGTCTGTTCATCAGCAACGATTTGTGCTCCACAGTTTGGACAAGTATAAATGTCCATTCCATGTTCATCTTTTTCCATCTTGACGGCTTCTGTTTCTTCCTTAAGAACATGACCTTTTTTACTTTCATAAAGATCTATTTCTTTCTTCGTGAAAGCACTACCACAATATTCACAAACCCAATTTTGACCATGTGGATTAAACTTTAAAGGAGCCGTACAATTGGGACATTTATGATCAAATGTATTACTACTCATAACATCATCTCTATTCTAGAACCATTATATCATAAAGATAGATTTTCGAATACCCCATTCTTACTTCCCATAAAAAATAGAAACCTTTATCGTTTCTATTTCTTATCTTTTTTCACTTTACTGATTAAAAACCATTTACACTCATAACTACATAAATCTTTAAGGTAATCATCCTTAAACTTGATGTCATTTCCCTTATTACATATTTTATTAATTTTCTTGCAAAAACCTTTCAGTCTTAATTTTCCATAAGACCAATCTCCTAAAATATAATCATATGGTTCAAAATAATCGGTATATCGACTTTTTAATGCTTCTAAATCAAAGCCATCTTTGTATTCTTCTTCTAAAACCCATTCGGTATCTTCTAATTTAATTGTCATAGTCTTCTTCACCCAATCTTTTCTAATCTTATTATACTCTCGAATAAAAATTCTGTCTATATTTAGCGTTTTTCTTTCTTTAATCTGTAGGAGAAAGAGAAAGCAGCGGACTAGATAAATTTCCTCCATAATATTTAGGAACACTTCCCTGAATTAATTTCATTGCAATGGGAACTAACGTGTCTACTTTAATAATATCAGAGACAAAGGGCAAGATGACTTGCATTTTTACTTCAATATGGACATATACTTCAATCATGGCATTATTAATCCCATAATTCGTTATATTAGTTTCTACATTACTGAGAATAGATCCTACTAAATCCAGTTTCACAGGAATTTTGGGACCTAAATTGGACAAAAAAGGATTTTTAAAAAAGACACCTAGAGGAACTTCATAGAAGTGACCGTGCTTAAAGGCATCTGTATATTCTACATCAATGGTATCAGAAAGGTCTAATTCTTCCATTCTTCCTTCCTCTACATATTTTAAACTCATCTCTATAGTATTGGTTGTCGTAGATAAAATTTTATTGACAATGATGGGATTAAAATCGATACTGACAATTTCCCCCTGACTGTTTCTAGTAAAAGAAAAAAGATTATCCGTTGTGAGTTCCTTTACTACTTTTCTACTAATTGCATCATTGATAATAAGGGTAGCTAATTTTTCTGATTTTTGACTAGCGTACGCTAATAAGATAGGAGATACTCTTTTTGTCAAGATGCGAAAAAGGAAGAAATTGACGATTAAAAAAAGAATGAAAAAAAAGCCTAACTTCCATTTCCATGTTCTTCTCATACTTCATTTTATTGTTCTATCTAAAAAAAATGTATACTCCCATCTTTTTTTTCCATATTAAAAATGGTGATTGTGTGAAAATAAAAGAAATTATGACAAAGGATATGGTCGTTGCCTATCCAGATACAACTTTAGAAGCAGCTAGTAATATGATGAGAAATTACGATATAGGCTTTCTTCCTATTGAAAAAGAGGAGGATTTTATCGGCGTTATTACGGACCGAGATATCGTAATTAGGGCAATTGCTCTTGGAAAGAGTTATACCGATACCGTCGAACAATACATGACTGGTTATATTATTAGTATTGCTAGTGAAGAAGAAATTGAAGAAGCTTTAGAACTCATGGCAGAAGAAAAAGTAAAAAGATTGATGGTCGAAGAAAATAAAAAGCTAGTGGGTATGATTTCTCTTTCCGATATTTTACAAGTAAAAAAGGATGAGGAAACTCTAGAATATGTTACTCGTATTTTTAGTCCAATAGAAAATGCTGTTATCACCAATGAAATTGATATCCCACAAGCAGAAATTGATGAATTTGAATTATAAAAAAAGTTCCAATGATAGTCATTGGAATTTTTTTATATTTTCAAATGCTTACGAACAGCTCGCCAAGAACCAAACATGCCGACAACTACTCCTATTAAAAGTAAAATAAGAGAAGCTATATAAACAAAGCTATTTGGTTTTACTAAGGTGATAAAAGAACCAAAAAGTCTTCCATGATCTAATTGTCCGTAAAGAGCTGTATATCCATAAACTGTTACTAAAATAGGAATAACAGAACCTAAAATTCCTAAGAATAAACCTTCAAAAACGAAAGGAATACGAATATTGGAATTAGAAGCTCCGACCAAACGCATGATATCAATTTCCCGTTTTCTTGAGAAAATAGTAATTTTAATGGTATTAGAAATAAGGAAAGCCGTTACTAAAATCAAGGCAATCACAATCACATAAGTAATTTTAGTAATAACATCAAAAACGCCAATTAATCTATCTACCATTTCTTCCATATCTTGAACTAAGAACACCCCATCAATAGCTGCTATTTGATCGGAAGTCTCATCTAGTTTTTCAATATCTACTACTTTTACCTGATAAGCATCCTTTAATGGATTATCTTCCCTTAAATCCCAATTTTTCATAATGTCTTTATAGGTATCAGATGCCTTCATCCATTCTTGACGAATACTTTCTTTGTCATCTAAAATAACCGCTTCTTTGCCTTCTTGGATATTGGGAAGAGCACGAATTTCATCCTCAATTTCAATGGCTCTTTCTAACGTAATATCTTTATCCAACCAAGCTACAATGGTAACATCATCTTCGATATTTTTCATCATATTGTTTACATTAACCGATAAAGTCATAGAGATTGCAACTACCAACAAAGTAATCGTAATACAACTGATAGACGCTAAAGAAAGAGAAAAGTTACGAATAATGCTCTTGAAAGCATCACGAATATTTCTAAATAGGATTCTAATTAGCTTCATGAACATACTCCCCTTCTGCATATTCCTTTAAAATTCTTCCGGAATCTAAAACAATAACTCTCTTTTTTAGTTTATTAACAATGTCCGTATCATGAGTTACCATGATTACTGTCGTTCCTAATTTATTAATAGCCTCTAAGACACTCATAATTTCCATACTAGTTACCTCATCTAGGTTTCCTGTTGGCTCATCACAAATTAAGATTTTTGGTCCATTTACAATTGCTCTTGCTATCGCTACCCTTTGTTGTTCTCCACCTGATAAATGAGTAGGATATTGTTTTGCTTTATTTTTAAGACCTACAAGTTCCAAAACTTTAACGACTTTGTTATAGACCTCATCTTTTGGAAGTCCAAATATCTCAAGTGCAAAAGCAACATTTTCATAAACCGTTAATTTTGGTAATAATTTGAAGTCTTGAAAAACAACACCTAGTTTTCGACGAACTTTATATATCTTACGATTTTTAATTTTAGCAACATCTATTCCACCTACTAAAATTTGTCCAGAAGTTGGTCTTTCTTCACGATATAACATTTTGATAAGACTTGATTTTCCACAACCAGTTGCCCCAATAATAAAGACAAATTCACCTTTTTCAATCGCTAAATCCAAATCATGAATGGCTGTAACACCATTTTTATAGACTTTATGGACATGACGCATCCTTATTAATTCCACTGATAACTTCCTCCTTTTTATGCCCCGCCAGATACTTCATAAGCATCTGTTACTACGAAAAAGGCATTTTCATCAATTTGTTTAATTCCTTCTTTCAAAATGTAGTACTGACTAGTTGGAACAATGCACATAATAACTTTTTTCACATCTCCTGTGTAACCGCCTCTACCTTCCAAAACGGTTACGCCATGGATCATAGAGTTCATAATAAAACGTTTTACACTCGTTTCATGTTCCGTCACAATGAAGAAGGCTTTGGACTGAGAAATTCCCAAAACGACTTTGTCGGTAATAAAACTTACAATGCAAAGATTGATAAGGGAGTAAATAAACGTTTGAAAATCAAAGAAAATCCAGCTCAATATGATGATAAGTCCATCTGTATAAAGCATTGCCTTACCAAGACTTACTTTACCAAATTTACTCACAATTTGATTTAAAATATCTGTTCCACCAGTAGTAAATCCAGCTTTAAAAACCAAACCTAACCCCAATCCAGCTAGAAAGGTTCCACATAAAACTTGTAAAACAGGCTCTATCTCTCCTAATGGAAAAGAAGTAGGAAGAAAGGCTGTTAATTTAACGAAAATAGGATATAGTAAAGATCCTAATATCGTACGTTTTGTATTGTTAACACCTAAGAGACACAAGCTAAAGAACAATAAAATAATATTTCCTATTAACATGACTGTTGAAGGCTCTAAACTCCATATCTTTTTAAAAATGATACCCAAACCACCAATGCCATAAACAATATTACAAGGAATAAGGAAATAATTATAAGTAATCGCTAATAAAATAATTCCCACTATAAATTCTAAATAGCGAAAAAAAGCTTTCCTACAGTACTCCTTTCTCTTCACGAATTTACCCCTTTCTTTAAATAAGCATCTATAAATAACGCAAGATCTCCATCTAGTACTTTCGAAACATTTCCTGTTTCCACGTTTGTACGATGATCCTTTACTAAGGAATAAGGATGCATCGTATAAGTACGAATTTGTGATCCAAAATTAATATCTAAACTCTCTCCTTTAATATTTTGTAATTCCTGTTCTCTCTTCTCTAATTCTTTTTGATAAATTTTATTCTTTAAAACTGTCATCGCTATTTCTTTGTTTCGAATTTGACTTCTTTCATTCTGACAAGTTACAACAATCCCTGTTGGAAAATGCGTAATCCGAACAGCACTATCCGTTGTATTTACCCCTTGTCCTCCTTTACCACTACTGCGATAGACATCTATGCGAATATCATTTTCATTGATATCCACTTCTACTTCTTTATCTTGATAAAGAGGCGTAATATCAACAGAGGCAAAAGAAGTGTGTCTTCTACTATTAGAATCAAAAGGTGAAATACGAATTAAACGATGAACTCCCTTTTCCCCTTTCAAATATCCATAACATTTCTTTCCATGCACAATCATAGAAACACTTTTAATTCCTACTTCTTCTCCAGCTTGATAATCAATTACTTCCACTTTATACTTTTCTTTTTCACAATATCTAGTATACATACGATAGAGCATATTCGCCCAATCACAAGACTCTGTACCTCCTGCTCCTGGATGAATTTCTAAAATAATATCACAGTCATCATAAGGTCCATTTAAGAGAAGGCCTAGATGAAATCGCTCTATTTCAGAAGCAATATTACTAGCTTCTTCTTCTAGAGAATTTTGTATAGATTCATCCTTTTCCTCTTTCAAAAAGATAGCCATTTCTAAGTTGGAATCAATTTTTTCCTTTAACCTTTTCAACCCCTCATAATCTTCTTTTAAATGATTACATTCTAAAATGATCTGATTGGCATCCTTGCGATTCCAAAAATCAGGAGAAGCGATTTCTTCCTCTAACTTTTCAATGGTTTCTTTCTTTTTTTCTGGGTCAAAGTGACCTCCATAATTCATCTATTTTTTCCTGATAGTCTTGATAAAGATTGATTAATTCCGTAAGTTCCATAACACTATCCTCCATCTTAATATTATTATAACATGATTTATATCGTTTGAAAATGGAAAAATACCTTAGAAATCGTATTTTTTCTAAGGCATTTATTTTCGTTTAACGTCTTTCTAAGCAAATTCTTTTTTAGAAAGATTTTTTCTTTGAAATTTCTACTCTATTCTTCGTTTCTTTCTTACTATTATAAAAAAGAACTATAGAATCCTCTATAGCTCAACGTTATGATAAACATTTTGAACATCGTCCCCTACTTTGACAGTTTTGAAAAATAAAATTAAATTAGCCTAGATAAAATCTAGTTTTTTTATAGTTTAGATATT